>DAHWHN010000084.1 GCA_027335685.1 Acidimicrobiaceae bacterium | reverse complement strand
CGGCGGGACCGGCCGGCGGGACCGCCCCCCCGGGAAGCGCCGGCCCGCCCGCCCCGTCCGGGGTGCCGGCTGCGGGCGCGATCCCCCCGGGCACGCTCAGCCAGGACTTCGCGGCGATCCGGAACTGCGAGTCGAGCGGCGACTACAGCCTCGACACGGGCAACGGCTACTACGGTGCCTACCAGTTCGGGCTGGGGACCTGGCAAAGCCTCGGCGGGACCGGGCTGCCGAGCTCGGCGCCGCCCGCCCTGCAGGATGCGCTCGCGTACAAGCTCTACGAGCGCAGCGGTTGGAGCCCGTGGCCCGAGTGCTCCGCGATCATCGGGCTCTAGGCCGGCGCGACGAGCCCGGGCAGTCTGTCGCGGGCCTGGCCGCCCGCGGGCCAGGCGTCCACGGTGCTGCCGGGACTACGACGTCCCGAGCAGCCGGGCGAGCGCCGCACGGGTCGACGCGCTCTCGGCTGCTGCCGCCTCGAGCAGCTCGGCGAGGCGGTGCGACCACTCCGCGACGCTCACGTCCCGGCGGCTGATCGTGACCCCGCGCACCTCGCGCGCGATCGAGGCAGCGAGCACGCCGCGGCGTTCGGCGATCTCGAGGCTCTCGCCGGCGAGGCGGACCCGGATCGCCGTCGCCCTGCCCGGTCGCCCGGCGACCCTGTCCGCCATCGACCGCTCCCGCTGGATCTCGACGACACCGGCGGGGAGGCTGTCGGCGAGGCTCGAGAACAGGACCCTCTCGTAGCTGGCCAGGTCCATCCGGTCTGCGCGCAGCGCGGCGGCGAGCATGTCGACACCTTCCGGCTCCGCCCCGAGGCTCCCTGCGCCGGCCGGCTCGAGCGCTCTCGACTCGCCCCCGTCGCCCGGCAGGGCGGGCTCCCCGGGACCGCCCGGTGCGGACGTCATCAATCGGTGAGCGGCAGCACGAGCTGCGGTGCTGCGATCGTGTGGTCCGCGCGCAGCGGGCGCACGGCCGTGCCGATGGCGAAGAACTCGGTCGTGTGCCCACCCCAGCGGTGCGCGAGCGAGAGCAGCTGCACCCCGACGATCCCCTCGGCGTGGAGCTCCTCGGCCTCGGCCTGCATGCGCGACATCGCGAGCTCGCGCGCGTCGTAGAGCGCTTCGGTGAACTGCGGGATCTCGACGTTGCGACCGACGTTCGAGAGCGCGGAGAAGCCACGCTGGTGGGCGATGTGGTAGACGCAGCTGCCCATCACCATGCCGAGCGGCGCGTAGCCGGCCTGGATGAGGGTCCAGAAGTCCTGGCCGGACAGGTCGGAGGTGAAGGGCTTTCCCTCGTCGTTGCGCCAGGAGCCGGCAGCGTCGGCCTTCACCGCCGTCCCGACCGCGACGAACTCGGCGAGGTCGTTGCCGAACTCCTTGAACTCGATCTCGAGGCGGACCCCGACGATGCCGTCCGCGCCGAGGGCGTCGGCCTCGGCCTCCATCCGGGTCATCGCGAGGTCACGGGCGTGATACATCGCCTCGGAGAGCTTGTCGAGCTCCATGTTCTGGCTCCAACGGCCGACCTGGAGGCCGACGTGGTAGATGCTCGAGCCGAGCACGAGCCCGAGCGGGCGGAAGCCCGCCTCCCGCACGAGCAGGAACTCGTTGACGCTGAGGTCGGACGTGAACAGCGCTTTCGGCGATCCGGGCCGCATCTCGGCGAGGCGGCGCATCGCGTCCTCGGGTATCCCGAGGGCCACCTGCTGCTCATCGGTCATCTCCGTGCCCTCCGTCGTGTCGTCGAGTTGCGGTTGCCCGTCAGCGGCACGACCATCACAGGTGCCGGCGGCAGGGTCTCCGCGCGGTGGAAGCGGACCACGGTGCTCGCGAGCACGCTCGACTCGGCGACGTGGTCACGGTGACCCTCGCCGGCTTCGAGCTCGTGGACCGAGAGCGCGATCGGCGAGTCGAGGATCGCTCCGTCGGCGCCGACATGGGCCGTGCGCTGCGCGAGCTGGCGCCGGGCGTCGGCCCGCACTGCGGTCACGAGCTCGCTGAAGCCCGTCACCTCCATGTTGGGTGCCCACGCCCCCTGGGAGACGCGCGTCGCGTAGTCGTCGTGGCGGATCGCGACCGAGATGCCGACGGCGATGGACGCCGGCATCCACCCCGAGTGGACGAGCTTGGCGACGTCCTGGCCGGGCAGCGTCGTCGAGAACGGCCACCCGGCGTGCGTCTGGCCCGTCGAGCGCACCGCCGTGCCGAGCGCGACGAACTCGCGGTTGCCCGCTCCGAGGTGCTGCTCGCTCAGGCGCACCCCGACGACACCGTCGGCGCCGAGCTCGCTCGCCTCTGTGAGCATCCGGTCGATGGCGGTGTCCCAACCGTGGTACAGCGCGCTCACGTATGGCGCGAACCCCGCCCAGCTCGACGACGAGCTGCCCCCGCTCGTCACGACCGGCGGCGACGCATAGCCGCCGCCGTAGGCACCACCGCCGCCGTAGCCGCCACCGCCGTAGCCGCCACCGCCGCCGTAGCCGCCACCCGTGTACCAACCGCAGCCTCCGTAGCCCTGGAAGCCGATGTACTCGACGATGCAGCCCATCACCTCGCCGACAGGGTCGAAGCCGCAGCTCTCGATGCCGACATGGCCGGAGACCGGGAGCAGGCTCGACCGGACCCCGGACGTCGCCGCGCGGTCGATCCTGGCCCGCGCCGCGGGTGGGAGCCCCGTACCGTCCCATGTCGTCATAGCCGTCGCTCCGTTCGTCCGCACGCTACCACCGGCGACCTCGCAGGCCGGGCGGCGCGACGGTCAGAACGCCCACCGCCAGAAGGCGAGGTGGTCGAGGACCCGGCTCCACAAGCTGGCCGACGAATCGGCGGAGACCGGCGTGGCGAGGGCGTCGACGGAGGGCACGACGAGGTCCGACTGCGCGAGGACGTGCTGGACGAGGCTCGGCGCCGCGCCGCGCGACGCTGCACCGGAGCCGAGCAGGACGTAGGCCTGCTGGCCGGGCCGTACGAGCCCGTACTCCCCGTGGGCGATCGCCGCGATCGTCGAGCTCTCGCGCAGCGAGGACACGTCCGACGCGAGCTGCTGGTCGAGCGACCGGATCCGTGCGAGCTGCCCCGCTGCCGTCGCGAGCTCGCCGCGCTGGTGGGCGAGCTCGCCGAAGGGCACCTCGAACGCGAGGATCGCCGACGCGAGCCCCGTCGCCGCGAGGAGGGAGAGCCGGGCGCGCCGCAGCTCCACGGCTACCGGCTGCCCTGCCGGGCGAGGTGCGCGAAGGCCGAGGCGCCGGGGAACGTGGCCGACTCGCCGAGCTCGTCCTCGATCCGCAGAAGCTGGTTGTACTTCGCGACACGGTCCGACCGGGCCGGCGCACCGGTCTTGATCTGGCCACAGCCGGTCGCGACCGCGAGGTCGGCGATCGTCGTGTCCTCGGTCTCGCCGGACCGGTGCGACATGACGCAGCGGTAGGAGGCGGCGGTCGCTCGCTCGACCGTGTCGAGCGCCTCGGTCAGCGAGCCGATCTGGTTGACCTTGACGAGGATCGCGTTCGCGACCCCCGACGAGATCCCGCGCTCGAGCCGCTCCACGTTCGTCACGAAGACGTCGTCGCCGACGAGCTGGACGCGAGAGCCGAGCGCCTGGGTCAGCGAGGCCCAGCCGTCCCAGTCCTCCTCGGCCATGCCGTCCTCGAGCGAGACGACGGGGTAGCGGTCGCAGATCCCGACCCAGTAGTCGACCATCGCGGACGGCTCGAGGGTGCGCCCCTCCCCCGCGAGGACGTAGGCACCGTCACGGAACACCTCCGTCGTCGCCGGGTCGAGGGCGATCGCGATCTCGTCACCGGGCACCCGGCCCGCCGCCTCGATCGCCTCGACGAGGATCCGCAGCGCCTCCTCGTTCGAGCCGAGGCTCGGCGCGAAGCCCCCTTCGTCGCCGACGCCGGTGCCGAGGCCGCGGGCGTGCAGGACGCCCTTCAGCGCGTGGTAGGTCTCGACACCCCACCGCAGCGCCTCGGAGAACGACGCCGCGCCGAGCGGGACGACCATGAACTCCTGGAAGTCGACGTCGTTGTCCGCGTGCACCCCGCCGTTCAGCACGTTCATCATCGGCACGGGCAGCACGTGCGCGTTCACGCCGCCGACGTAGCGGTAGACGCCGAGGCCGACCTCCTCCGCGGCAGCGCGCGCGACGGCGAGCGAGGCGCCGAGGATCGCGTTCGCCCCGAGGCGTGACTTCGTCGGCGTCCCGTCGAGGTCGATCAGCGCCAGGTCGAGCGCCCGCTGGTCGAGGGCGTCCTCGCCCGACAAGGCCGCGGCGATCTCGCCGTTGACGTTCCCGACCGCCCGCAGGACGCCCTTGCCCCCGTAGCGGTCGCCGCCGTCGCGCAGCTCGGTCGCCTCGAAGCTGCCGGTCGACGCCCCGGACGGCACGATCGCGCGACCGGAGGCTCCGGAGTCGAGCACGCAGGTCACCTCGACTGTCGGGTTCCCGCGGGAGTCGAGCACCTCTCGGGCACTCAGGTGGACGATCTCGCTCACAGCGGTGGCGCTCCTGTCTCTCGTCTCGCCACCAGGGCTACCGGTGGACGTGTGGCTCGTGGTGGGCATGCGCTGGGTGGTGGACGTGTTGCTCGAGTGGAACAACGCGCGCCAAAGCTAGCAAGGGCCGCCTGCGCGGGGGTGCCAGCAGCCGTCGGCGTCGCGTCACACATCTCCGAGCTGCTCGAAGAGCGCGACGCGCTCGGCGGCGGCGAGGCCGTCGAGCGTCGCGCCCCGGCGCAGGGCAGCCTGCTCGGTCTCGACGATGCGCGCCCGCATCGCCTGGGCCGAGCGGCGGAGCTCCTGCTCGGGATCCGCGCCGAGCTGGGCTGCGATGCGAGCCGCCGCGAGCAGGAGCTCGCCGACGTGCGACGCGTCGCCGCGCGCGAGCTCCCCGGCCAGGTTCTCGAGCCTGCCCGCGGCCGCACCGGTGCTCGCCCAGCCGAGGCCGACCGACGCGGCCTTGCGCTCGAGCTTCGTCGCGAGCAGCAGGGCAGGCAGGGCGGCAGGGACCCCGTCGGTGATGCTCGCCCGGCCCTTCTCCTCCCTCTTGGCCTGCTCCCACCGGCCGAGCACCTGTTCCGCCGTACGCGCGACCACTGCCGCCGATCCGCCCGGCTCGCCGAAGACGTGCGGGTGCCGGTGGACGAGCTTGTCGTGCAGGACGCGCGCGACGTCGGCGAGGTTGAACAGCCCCGCCTCCGACGCGATCGACGCGTGCATGACGACCTGGCAGAGGACGTCACCGAGCTCCTCCTCGAGATGCTCGACCGTCTCGGGCGAGGGCTCGTCGCCGAGCTCGTCGATGGCCTCGAGCAGCTCGTAGGTCTCCTCGAGCAGGTGGCGCGCGAGCGAGGAGTGGGTCTGCTCACGGTCCCAGGGGCAGCGCTCGCGCAAGGTCCGGACCACGTCGACGAGCCGGATCAGCTCGGCCCCGACAGGCTCGGCCAGCCTCGGGACGTAGATGCAGGTCAAGTGGTCGACCTCGACCACGCGGTCGAGGTCGTCCCAGTAGATCGCCTCGACCCGCTCGTCGGCGTGGCCGAGGTGGTGGAGGACGACGATGGGCTCATCGGGTGCGCTCTCGACCGCGAGCTTGACGTCCGAGCAGATCGCGCGCGACCACGTCTGGGCGACGAGCAGCGGCCCGCTGTCCGCCGCCGCGGCGGTCGCGAACTCCTCGGCGTCGACGAGGCGGACGTGCGCGGTGACCGGGTCGATCCCGAGCCGCTCCCAGGCGAGGTCGAGGAAGGACATCCCGGGGACGACCTGCACGGACACCCGGTCGTCCCTGCGGAGCGCGGCGACGGAGGACTCGAGCACGGCAGGAGAGCCCGGCACGCCGTACGCGACGCTGCCGTAGGTGTGCGCGGCCGCGACGACGTCCTCGACGATCGCCGCGTAGGCCTGTGCGAACGTCGGCGCGGACTCGTAGTGGCCGTCGAGGGCACGTGCCCCCCCGGCGACGAGAGCCTCGGCCGCGAGATGGTGGCGGGTCCGGACGAGCACGGCCGGCGCCGTGTCGAGCGCGGCACGCGCTGCAGCGGTCATGAGCTCCGGACCCGCCGGGCCCAGCCCGACGACGACGACACGCGGGGACGTCGCGGCCCCCCCACGACGGGTCGTCACCGGGTGGGCGTTACCGCGGCGGCCGTCACTAGGCGGGCGTCACCGCAGCTGCGACGGGCGTGACCGCCGTCGGGTTGGGCAGCAGCGCATCGGGCGGCCCTGCCGGCGGCGTGACGCTCCAGCCCGTCGCGGCGTGCGTCCACTGGCCGAAGGCGGGATCGACGCTCACGTGGGCGCTCGCGGTCAACGTGGCGATGAGCGCCGTCAGGCGCGACTGCTGGGTCGAGACGAGCGCGGACGCGACCTCGGTCGCCGGAGCGAGAGGCCGGCTCGTCACGAGCAGGAGCAGGTAGCCGCTGCCGAACGCCACGGGCTGAGAGACCTGCCCGACCGGCAGGGAGGCGACGATCGAATTGAGCGGGCTCGTGAACTGGCTCGCGAAGACGCAGCCGAGGGCGCCGCCGGACGACGCGCTCGGGTCGGTCGACGTCGTACGGGCGACGGACGCGAAGCTCGCGCCCGCCTCGATGCGCGCCCTCGCGGCCGCGGCGGCCGACGCCGAGGCGACGGCGATGACGCTCGTGCACGACAGCGTCGCCGCGGACTTGTGCGCCGACTCGTAGGCCTCGATCCCGGCGCGGGTGAGGGTGACCCCGGCGAGGTGCGCGAGCACGACGAGCTGGTCCACCTCGAACTGGTCGAGCAGCCCGCGGTAGGGGTTCGTGAAGTCCGCGAGCACCTGGGCGCCGGTCGTCGTGCAGCCGGAGGTCGTCGCGGGGTTGAGCGCCTGGGGCAGCTGGGCCGCCGCCACCTGCCGGGCGAAGGCGCCCGCGTGCAGCCCGAGCCGTGCCACCTCGTCGTGGAGCGCGCGGTACTCGATGAGCTGGGTCAGCACGTCGGCGGCGAACGAGCTCGCGTAGGTCGAGCCGCCGGTCCCCTCGATCGCGATCTGGTCCTGCGACCCGGCCCGGACCTCGCACCGGTAGCCGGCATCCTGCGCGATCGCCCGCATCGAGCCGGTGAGCGTCGACGCCGAGATCGCGTAGCCGTCGACCCGCGCGGCGTCGGGCGTCACCTGCACGTCGCAGGCGCTGAGCAGCAACGAGAGGGCCAGGAGGCCTGCGAGGGGGACGAGGAGCTTGCGCACGGAGTCTTGACTCTACGGCGCGGCGGCGCGGCGGGCCAACCCGCCTAGCTCCCCGACGGCGCGCCCCCGGCGCCCGCACGCGTCTCGGCTGGCTCGGGCACGAGCTCGCGCAGCAGGTCGGCGAGGCGGGTCGCGAGGTCCGGCCCGGCGCGCATCGGCACGACGAGCTGCTCGGCCTCGCCCTTCGCGAGCGCACGCGGCGCGAGGCGCGCGAGGCGCACCGTCGCGGAGGCCCGGAGCCTGATCGGGACGAGGCGCACGACGAGCTCGCCGGGACGGCCGGGCCCGCTCGAGCCCGGCCGGTGCGCGACGGCGCTCACTTCCCGGACGCCTGTCCGGACGCACTCGGCGCGCAACCGGGCGATCGACAGCAGCGCCTCGGCCTGCGGCGGCGGGGGCCCGTAGCGGTCGAGCCACTCGGCGGCGATGTCCGCGACCTCGGACTCGTCGCGCACGGCCGCGAGGCGCCGGTACGCCTCGAGGCGCAAGTCCTCACGCTCGACGTAGGTCGGCGGCAGGTGCGCGTCGATCGCGAGGTCGAGCTTGACCTCGGCGGGGACCGGGACGGGCTCGCCCTTCAGCTCGGCCACAGCCTCCGCGACCATCCGGACGTACAGGTCGTAGCCCATCGCGGCGATGTGCCCGGACTGGTCGTTGCCGAGCAGGTTCCCCGCGCCGCGTATCTCGAGGTCGCGCATCGCGATCTTGAAGCCGGACCCGAGCTCGGTGTGCTCGCCGATGGTGCGCAGCCGCTCGTAGGCGGTCTCGGACAGCACGCGGTCCGCGGGGTGGAACAGGTACGCGTAGGCGCGCTGGCCCGCCCGGCCGACCCGGCCGCGCAGCTGGTGGAGCTGGCCGAGCCCGAGCAGGTCGGCGCGGTCGACCACGAGGGTGTTGACCGTCGGCATGTCGATCCCCGACTCGATGATCGTCGTGCACACGAGGACGTCGTAGCGCCCCTCGGCGAAGTCGAGGACGACCTGCTCGAGCGAGCCCTCGTCCATCTGGCCGTGCGCCACCGCGACGCGCGCCTCGGGCACGAGCAGACCGATGCGGTGGGCCACGACGCCGATGTCCTGGACGCGGTTGTGGACGAAGAAGACCTGGCCCTCACGGAGCAGCTCGCGGCGGATCGCCTCCCCGACGGCGCGGTCGTCGACCTCCCCGACGTAGGTGAGGATCGGCTGGCGAGCCGCCGGAGGCGTGTCGATCACGGAGAAGTCGCGGATGCCCGTCAGGCCCATCTCGAGCGTGCGCGGGATGGGGCTCGCCGTGAGGGTGAGCACGTCCACGCCGATCGCGAGGCGCTTCGTCGCCTCCTTGTGGGTCACCCCGAAGCGCTGCTCCTCGTCGACGACGAGCAGTCCGAGGTCCTTGAACGTGACGTCCTCCGCGAGCAGCCGGTGCGTCCCGACCACGACGTCGATCGAGCCGTCGGCGAGGCCGGCCACGACCGAGCGCGCCTCGCCCGGGGTCAAGAAGCGCGAGAGCATCTCGACGCGCACGGGGTAGGGCGCGTAGCGGTCGGAGAAGGTCTGGAAGTGCTGCTGCGCGAGCAGCGTCGTCGGCACGAGCACGGCGGCCTGCTTGCCGTCCTGCACCGCCTTGAACACCGCCCGCACGGCGACCTCGGTCTTGCCGAAGCCGACGTCGCCGCAGACGATCCGGTCCATCGGCGACGGCCGCTCCATGTCGGCCTTGACCTCGGCGATCGCCCGGAGCTGGTCCGCCGTCTCGGGATAGGGGAACGCCTGCTCCATCTCCGCCTGCCAGGGCGTGTCGGGTGCGAACGCGTGCCCGGGCGAGGCGAGGCGGCGCTGGTAGAGCACGACGAGCTCCTGCGCGACCTCCTGGACCGCCCGGCGCACCCGCGAGCGCTGGCGCTGCCACTCCCCGCCGTTCAGCCGGTTGAGCGACGGCTGGTCGCCTCCGGTGTACGGCGTGATCGCGTCGATCTGGTCGGAGGGGACGTAGAGCTTGTCCCCGCCGCGGTACTCGAGCAGCAGGTAGTCGCGTTCGGCGCCGCCGATCGAGCGCTTGACCATGCCGGCGTAGCGCGCGACGCCGTGGACGTGATGGACGACGAAGCTGCCGGTCGCGAGGTCGTCGAAGAAGCCCTCGACCGCGCGCTGGCGCGCGCGCGGGGCGCGGTGCGGGCGCCGGCGCCCGGTGACGTCGCCCTCCGCGAGCACCGCGAGCTTCGCGTCTTCGAGGACGAAGCCGCGGTCGAGCGGTTGGACGACGACGTGGACGCCCGGGCGCGCCAGGGCGGCGCCGGGGTCCGCCTGCTCGACACCGCCGCCGAAGAGCCGCTCGACGGCGACTCCTTCGACCTCGAGCACCTCGGCGAGCCTCTCGGCGCTCCCGCTGCCCTCGCAGCAGACTGCGACCGTGCAGCCGGCGCGCGCGAGCTCGCCGACGCGGCGCGCGAGGACCCCGGCGTCGCCGAGGGCCGTCGGCCACCCGACGGCGCGCACCGCCGTCGTGCCCGGACCGTCGGCCGTGGCGGGGAGCGACGAGACGCGCGCCGCCGAGCGCGCGAGGAGGCGGTCGAAGCCGACGTGCAGTCGCGGGAGCTCCGCGTCGCCTCCCTCGACGCCCCAGGTGGTCGCGAGCGCACCGGCGAGCGCGGCCTCCTCGTCCGCGAGCTCCGCCGCCCGGTCGCGCATGCGGCGCGGGTCGACGAGCACGACGCGGTCCTGCGCGCCGAGCAGATCGGTGAAGATGCTCTCCTCGCGGGCCAACCACGGCAGGAACGACTCCATGCCGTCGAAGACGGCGCCGTCCGCGATCCGCGCGAACTGCTCGGCGGCGAAGCTCCCCGCCGCCGCGAGGGCAGCGGCCCGTTCCCGGACCTCGGCGCCGACCGACAGCTCCCGGCAGCCGAAGATCTCGACGACCTCGAGGTCGCGGACCGACCTCTGGTCGGCGACGTCGAACTCGGTCAGGCGGTCCACCTCGTCGCCGAAGCAGTCGACCCGGATCCCCGACTCGCCGGTCGACGGGAAGACGTCGACGATCCCGCCGCGCACCGCGACCTCTCCCCGGTGCTCGACCTGGTACTCGCGGCGGTAGCCCGCGTGGACGAGGCGGCCGACCAGCTCCTCGACGTCGACCCGGTCACCCGGGCTCAGCACGACCGGCGCGACGTCCTCGCTCGCAGCGCCGAGGCGCTGGAGCAGGGCCTTGACCGACGCGACGACGACCGTCGTGTCGGGCGCGCCGGTGCTCGCAGCCCGCGCGCCGAGGCGCCACAGCGCCCGCAGGCGCCTGCCCATCGTCTCGACCGCAGGCGAGACGCGCTCGAACGGGAGCGTCTCCCAGGCGGGAAGGAGCTCGACGCCGCCCGGGCCGACGAACGCGGCGAGGTCGTGCGCGAGATGCTCCGCCTCGGTCGCCGTCGGCGTCGCGACGAGGACGACCGGCGACGAGCCGAGCCGGGCAAGAGCTGCGACGACGAACGCGCGCGCCGGCTCCGGCACGGCGACGACCGCGCCGTCGACGGCGAGGAGCTCGGCGAGCGACGGGTCCTGGCGGAACAGCCCCGGCAAGGCCGCGAGGCTCACCGCCGGTTGCACACGTTCATCGCGGCGTCCACCCCCTCGGACAGGACCAGCTCCACGGCGTCGGCCGCGCGCTCGAGCGCGACGGCGACCTCCTCGGCCTCGGCGCGCCCCGGGCGCCGCAGGACGTAGTCGGCCCCCGCCATGCGACCCGGCGGGCGGCCGATGCCGATCCGGACGCGGACGAACTCGAGGGTGTGCAGGTGCGCGTCGACCGACTTGAGACCGTTGTGGCCGGCCGTGCCGCCGCCGCGCTTCACGCGCACCGTGCCGACGGCGAGGTCCAGCTCGTCGTGGACGACGACGAGCTGGAGCGAGTCCTCGATCGAGAACCGGCGCGTGAGCGCGCGCACGGCGAGGCCGGACTCGTTCATATAGGTGTCGGGCACGGCGAGCGCGAGCCGGCGCGCGCCGACCACGACCTCGCCCGTGCGCGACGTGGTCCGACGGTCTGCACGCAGCGCGACGGCGTGGCGGCGGGCGAGCAGCTCGACCGTGTCCGCACCGACGTTGTGCCGGGTGTGCGCGTACTCGGCTCCCGGGTTGCCGAGCCCGACCGCGAGGAGGTCGGCGGCGGCGCCCGTCCGAGCCCCACCGCCGAGGCGTGCCAGCAGCGCCGCCCTCAGCTCTCCGCGGAGGCGTCGGAGGGAGCCGCCTCGCCGCCGGCCTCCTCGGCCGACTGGACCCTCGGCGGGTGCGCGACGACGACGGGCGTCTCGGGGTCGCCCTCGACCTCGACGCCGCGCGGCACGACGAGGTTGCCGAGCGTGATCGTGTCGCCGATGGCCATGTCGCTCACGTCCACCTCGAGCGCGCTCGGGATGTCGGCGGGCTTGGCCCGGACCTGGGTCGCGAGCACGAGGTGCTCGACGGTGCCGCCCGCACGGGTGACGCCGAGCGGCTCGCCGACGACGTTGACCGCCACCTCGACCGAGACGACCTCGTCACGCCCCACGACCTGGAAGTCGACGTGCGAGACGGTCTGGCGGACCGGGTGCCGCTGGAGCTCGCGCGCGATCGCCAGATGGCGGTCCCCTGCGACGTCGAGGTCGAGCAGCGCGTTGACTCCCGCGTCGGTCGACAGGGCGGACCGCAGGGCGCGCGCGTTGACCGCGACCGCGACCGGCTCGCCGCCGTGGCCGTAGACGACGCCGGGGATCCGCCCGTCTGCGAGCAGCCGGCGGCTCGCCCTCGAGCCGCGCTCGGTGCGGACCTCTGCGACCAGGGTGATCTCTGCCATCGTGACGTGCTCCTTCAGGCGGCTCAGGTGCTGTCGTCGACCCGCAGGGGCCACGCGACGCGCGGCGCCCCCGTCCGGCGGGAACGCGCCGTTCGAGTCTAGGCGACGCGGCGAGTCGCGCCGGCGGCCACCTGCGTCACGAGAGGTTGTGGCCGCCGAAGATCTTCGACACCGAGGTGTCCATGAACACCGCGGCGATCGCGTCGGCGACGATGCGTGCGATCGAGAGGACCTCGATCTTGTCGATCAGCCGCTCGCGCGGCAGGGGCAAGGTGTTCGTCACGACGACGCGCGAGATCGGCGAGGCCTTCAGCCTGTCGAGCGCGGGGTCGGAGAGCACGGCATGCGTGGCCATCGCCCAGACCTCGGTCGCACCCTGCTCGACGAGGCGTTCTGCCGCGGCGCAGATCGTGCCGGCGGTGTCGATCATGTCGTCGATGACGACGCACCGGCGGCCCGCGACGTCGCCGATCACGCCGAGAGCCTCGACGGTGTTCGCCGAGCCGAACGGCCGGCGCTTGTTGACGAACGCGAGGTCGGCGCCGAGCAGCTGGCTGAACCGCTCGGCGACCTTGACGCGCCCGGCGTCGGGCGCGACGACGACGAGGTCGGCAGGGTCGTTGCGCCGCAGGTAGTCGACGAGGACGGGTGTCGCCGTGAGGTGGTCGACCGGGAAGTCGAAGAAGCCCTGGATCTGTCCCGAGTGCAGGTCCACGCCGACGACGCGCTGGGCCCCGGCGACGGTGAGCAGGTCGGCGACGAGCTTCGCCGTGATCGGCTCGCGCCCCGCGGACTTGCGGTCCTGGCGCGAGTACCCGTAGTAGGGGCAGACCGCCGTGATGCGGCTCGCCGACGCGCGCTTCGCGGCGTCGATCATGATCAACTGCTCCATGAGCGAGTCGTTCACCGGGGCACAGTGCGTCTGGATGACGAAGACGTCGGACCCGCGGATCGAGGCGTCGAAGCGGCAGTGCACCTCGCCGTCCGCGAACTCCCGGAGGTTGGCCTGCCCGAGCTCGACGCCGAGGTGCGCAGCGATCTCCTCGGCCAACCCGCGGTGCGACCTGCCCGCGAACAGCTCGAGGCGCTTGCGTGGGCCCAGCTCCATGTCTCCTCCTCCGAGATCGCCGGCCGGCGACAGCCGGCGCCTGCAGTCAGCCGGCTGGCGCGCCGGGGGCGCCACCGAAGAATGGACCCGTGCGGGACCCCGGCGCCAACCGGGCGCCCGGCTCGAGGACCGCGAACGGACCGACCGCCGCGCCGTCGCCGACGACCGCCTGGTGCCCCACCGTGTAGCTCACCACCGCGCCGGCACCGACCTCGCAGTCCGACAGCCTGCTCGCGGGCCCGACGACCGCGCCCCGGCCGACCGTCGTCGCGCCGTCGAGGACGACGCCGGGCAGCAGGGTCACGTCCTCGGCGAGCCGGACCGACGCGTCGAGGTACGTCTGGCCCGGGTCGGTCATCGTGACGCCGCGGCGCATCCACCGCTCGTTGATCCTCGCTCGCATCTCCGCCTCGGCAGCCGCGAGCTGGGCCCGGTCGTTCACGCCAGCCGCCTCGTGGGGATCGCGCACGACGACCGAACCAACGGGGTACCCCGCCGAGTGCAGCACGCCGACGGCGTCGGTCAGGTAGTACTCGCCCTGGGCGTTGGCCGGGGACAGCCGGCGCAGCGCCGGGGCGAGGACGCTGTGGCGGAAGCAGTAGATCGACGTGCCGATCTCGTCGATGAGGCGCTCCTCGTCCGTCGCGTCCGCGTCCTCGACGATCCGGGCGACGTCGCCGTCCTTTGCGCGGACGATCCTGCCGTAGCCGGTGGGGTCGTCGACACGGGCCGTGAGCAGCGTCGCCGCCGCCTCGGAGTCGCGGTGGGCCCGCACGAGCCCGGCGAGGGTGGCCGGCCGGACGAGGGGGGCGTCACCCGGCAGCACGACGAGGTCCCCGTCTTCGACGCCCGCATAGGTCTCGGGAAAGCCCGTCAACGCGACGGCGCACGCGTCGCCCGTCCCGAGCGGGCGGAACTGCTCGACGAACTCCATCCGCAGCGACGCCGGCGCCTCGGCCTGGAGCGTCTTCGTGACCTCGGCGGAGTGGTAGCCGACGACGACGACGACCCGCTCGACGGAGAGCTCCGCGAGCGCGTCGATGACGTGGAGGACGAGTGGTCGGCCGCAGATCCGGTGGAGCGGCTTCGGCACGGACGAGCGCATCCGGGTGCCCTCGCCGGCAGCGAGGACGATTGCAGCAAGTGGGCGGGCCGTCATGGCACCATTCTCGCCCACGGGGCCGTCCGGTGCTCGTCCGCCCGACCGCTCCACCCGGTGCGCGACGCCGGCCCTCCCGGCGCGCTACAACTGCCGTCGTGGCCAGATGGAGCACGACCGCCGGGAGAGCCGCTCTGCTGCGCGACGCCGTGCGGGCCAGCTTCGAGCGCGACGTGCTCCCGGACCTGTGCGCCTACACGGCGATCGCTTGCCTCTCGAGCGCGTTCGACCCGTCGTGGCAGGAGAGCGGCGAGATCCGGCGCGCCGCGCAGCTGCTTCGGAGCTGGTGCGCCAGACGCAGCGTGCCGGGAGCCTCGGTCGAGGTCGTCGAGCTCGCGGGACGGTCACCGGTGCTGTTCGCCGAGGTCGCGGCGTCGGACCCGGAACGGGCGGGCTCGACCGCCCTCGTCTACGGGCACCTCGACAAGCAACCGCCGCTCGGGACGTGGCGCACGGGCCTCGAGCCGTTCCGCGCCGTGCGCGAGGGCGACCGGCTCTACGGCCGCGGCACGGCCGACGACGGCTACGCGACGTTCGCCGCGTTCGAGGCCTTCGCCGCGCTCGCGGCGACGGGCACGCCGCACGGCCGCCTCCTGCTGCTCGTCGAGTCGGGCGAGGAGAGCGGCAGCCCGGACCTCGCCTCCTACCTCGACGCCCTGTCGGCGCGCATCGGCCAGGTCGACCTCGTCGTCTGCCTCGACTCGGGCTGCGTCACCTACGACCGGCTCTGGGTCACGACGTCGCTGCGGGGCAACATCGTCGCCACGCTGCGCGTCGACGTGCTCGAACAGGGCGTGCACAGCGGGTCGGCGGGGGGGATCGTGCCCTCGTCGTTCCGGGTGGCACGTGCCCTGCTCGACCGGATCGAGGACGCGCGGACAGGCGCGATGCTGCTCGACGAGCTGCAGGCCGAGATCCCGCGCCACCGGCGCGACGAGGCGGAGCTGCTCGGGTCCGAGTACGGCGCCGGCGCCGCCGGCACGTTCCCGACCGTCGACGGGTTGCAGCTCGCCGGCGACGACCCGGCCGACCGGGTCCTGCGCGGCACCTGGGGGCCGGCCCTCGCCGTCACCGGAGCGGACGGCCTGCCGACGCTCGCCGAGGCGGGGAACGTCCTGCGCCCCTACACCGCCCTCAAGCTCTCGATCCGCCTGCCTCCGGGCTGCAGCGCGCGGCGGGCGATGGACGCCGTCGACGCGGCCGTGACGGCCGACCCGCCGCACGGCGCCCGGGTGCAGCTCACCTGGGAGTCGCCCGGCGACGGGTGGGACGCTCCGGCGATGGCCCCGTGGCTCACGGACGCGCTCGAGCAGGCCTCTCTCGCCTGCTTCGGCGCGCCGCCCCGCTCGATGGGGCTCGGCGGCTCGATCCCGTTCCTCGCGACGCTCGGGACCCGCTTCCCCGGTGCCCAGATCCTCGCGACCGGCGTCCTCGGGCCGGGGAGCAACGCCCACGGCCCCGACGAGTTCCTCCACCTGCCGACCGCCGAGGCGGTCACCGCGAGTGTCGCCCACGTCCTCGGAGCCCTGCCGTGACGACCGGACCGGGCGGGGAGCCACCGGGCGCAGGGACCGGCACGGGCGCCGCGGGCACGGCCGGTCCGCCCGGGCACGCGGTGCGCGACTGCGCGGAGGACGACTCCGAGGACCAGCTCACGAGCTCGCTGCGTATCGCCGTGATGCGCCTCGCTCGCCGCCTTCGGGCGGAGAAGAGCGACGACACCCTCACCTTGACGCAGCTGTCCGCGCTCGCGAGCCTCGCGAAGTACGGGCCGCTCTCGCCCACGGCGCTCGCGGAGATCGAGCGGGTCCAGCCGCCGTCGATGACGCGGGTCATCGCACATCTCGAGCAGCTCGGGCTCGCGACGCGCGTCGCCCACCCGAGCGACCGGCGGCAGTCGGTCATCGAGCTCGCGGCGGCGGGCCGGGATCGGATCGCCGAGGACCGCCGACGCAGCCGTGCCTGGCTCGCCCGGGTCCTCGCGGACCTCGAGGACGGGGACCGGGCCGCGCTCGAGGCGGCGGTTCCCCTGCTCGAGCGGCTCGCGCAGTCCTGACGGACCACGAAGCCGGGCTACCAGCTGCAGGCGACGTACTTCTGCTCGAGGTACTCGAGCATGCCCTCGTGGCCTCCCTCACGGCCGAGGCCGCTCTGCTTGGTCCCGCCGAAGGGTGCAGCCGGGTCCGAGACGAGACCGCGGTTCAACCCGACCATGCCGCACTCGAGCGCCTCGGCCACCCGCAGGCCCCTGGCCAGGTCGCCGGTGTAGCAGTACGACACGAGGCCGAACTCGCTCGCGTTGGCCATCTCGATCGCCTCGGCCTCGGAGGAGAAGGCGACGACGGGCGCGACGGGGCCGAAGATCTCGCTCGAGAGGATCGCTGCCGACGGGTCGACGTCCGCGAGCACCGTCGCGGGGTAGAACCAGCCGGGCCCGTCCGGCACGGCCCCGCCCACGACGGCGCGCGCGCCGGTCGCGAGCGCCCCCTCGACGAGCTCGGCCACCTTCACCCGGCTCGGCTCGTTGACGAGGGGTCCGAGCCCGACGCCCTCCTGCAGGCCCGGGCCCATCCGCAGCTCGGCCATCGCGTGCGCCAGGCGCTCGGAGAACTCGCGCGCCACGCCGGCCTGGACGTAGAACCGGTTCGCGGCCGTGCAGGCCTCGCCGCCGTTGCGCATCTTCGCGACCAGCGCGCCGGCGACGGCGGCGTCGAGGTCGGCGTCGTCGAACACGACGAACGGCGCGTTGCCGCCGAGCTCCATCGAGCAGCTCACGACGTGGTCCGCCGCAGCGGCGAGCAGGAGGCGACCGACCTCGGTGGAGCCGGTGAAGGACAGCTTGCGCACCCGCTCGTCGGCGAGCATCCGGGCGACGACGGGACCGGAGCGGCTCGAGGGGACGACGTTGACGACCCCGGCGGGCACGCCCGCCTCCTCGAGGATCCCCGCTATCACCAGTGCCGTGAGGGGCGTCTCCGACGCCGGCTTGCAGACCACGCTGCAGCCCGCCGCGAGGGCGGGCCCGATCTTGCGTGTGAGCATGGCGGCCGGGAAGTTCCACGGCGTCACGAGGGCCGCGACGCCGATCGGCTGGCGCAGGACGAGGATCTTGTTCGCGCCCGACGGGGCGACGGCGACCTCTCCGGCGTTGCGGACCGCCTCTTCGGCGAACCAGCGGAAGAACTCGGCCGCGTAGGTGACCTCGCCGAGCGCGTCGGGGAACGCCTTGCCGTTCTCGAGCACGACGAGGCGCGCCAGCTCCTCCTTGCGGGCGACCATGGCCTCGAAGGCCCGGCGCAGGATCTCGCTCCGCTCGCGCGGCGGCGTCGCCGACCAGGCGGGCAGCGCGTCCGACGCGGCGTCGACGGCAGCCGTCGCGTCCTCGACGGAGCCGTCGGCGACCTGGACGAGGACGCGGCCGGTCGCCGGGTCGGACACCGGCATCTCGGCGCGATCCGACGACGGCCGCCACCGGCCGCCGACGAAGCAACGCGTCGGCACCCGGTCGGCCATCGCAGCGAACACCTCGCCGTGTAGATCCGCTGCGCTCGACGACATCGGCACGACCTCCTCGCCTTGCCGGCTCCACGGATGCCGTGGCGCGCCTCGCTCGAGGCTACGGCAACGCGGTGCGCCGCACGACGAGCGCACGACGAGCCGGGCCGGCAGCTCGACCGCCTCCGGGGGGCGACCCGGATCGTCGATACGCGCGAGCATCAGCTCCGCGGCGGCGAGGCCGATCTCGTAGTGCGGGAGCCGCACGGTCGTGAGCGGCGGGTCGAGGAGGTCCATGAACGGCACGTCGTTGAAGCCGACGACGGACACGTCGCCCGGGCACCGGAGCCCGGCGGCACGCAGCGCGCGCAGCGCCCCGACCGCGAGCATGTCGTTCGCCGCGACGATCGCCGTCGGCAGCGGCACGCGGGCGAGGAGCTCGGCGGCACAGCGCGCCCCTTCGACCGGGGAGTAGGACCGGCTGGACGCGACCGGCGCGGCTCCGGGATCGAGCCCGGCCGCCGCGAGCGCCGAGCGGAAGCCGCGCAGGCGGGCGATCCCGGTCGAGAGGTGCTGGGGTCCTGCCACGTGGCCGATGAGCCGGTGGCCCAGCGCGACGAGGTGCTCGACGGCGAGGCGTGCGCCCGCCTCGTCGTCCGCGGACACCGACGCGAGGTCGACCTCGTCGCTCACCCGGTTGACTAAGACGAGCGGCATGCCGGCGCTCGCGCACTCGACGAGGAGCGGATGGTGCCGGCGCGCCGTCGCGAAGACGATGCCGTCGACGGCGCGGTCTCGCATCTCCTCGACGACGCGGCGCTCGCGCTGCTCGTCGTTGTCGGTGTTCGCGACGAGCGCGACGTAGCCGCGCGCCTCGATGCCCTCCTCGATGCCGCGCACGATCGGCGGGAACAGCGGGTTCGTGAGGTCCGGGACGACGACGCCGACGGTCGTGGAGTGCCCCGTCTTCAGGCTGCGGGCGAGCCGGTCCGGCCTGTAGTCGAGGGCGGCAGCTGCCTGCTCGACCCGGCGCACGGTGTCGGCGGCGACGAGGGCGCGCGTCTCGGCGTTGAGCGCGCGCGACGCCGTCGCCGGATGCACCCCGGCGAGCTTCGCGACATCCCGCAACGTCGGGCGCAGCCCGAGCGCGACCACGGCCTCACCCACCCCTTCGGCGATCGGCGACGCGACATATCTCCGGGCCGGGATAGTAACGGTCCGCGCCCGGCGTGACCTGGTCGGCCCCCGGTCTTCGCGGCAGCGCGCGGCACCTCGGCCGGGGCCGCCCGGGCAACCGGTAGGTTCGTGCCGTTCGCCCGGACGTGGCGCGGACGGGACGGGACGGGTCCAGGTGGAGACGACGCGCGGCGAGGTCGACATCGTGCGAGAGGCACAGCGCCTCGCGGACGAGGTGCTGTTCCCCGCGGCGCTCGCGACCGATGCCTCCGCGGTCGTCCCGCGCGACCTGCTCGACGCGCTCGCCTCGTCCGGTCTCTACGGCCTGGTCGGTCCCCCCGACGCCGGCGGGCTCGCCGCCGACGCCCGGACCGCCGGCCTCGTCGTCGAGGCCCTGGCCGGGGGCTGCCTCACCACGACCTTCGTGTGGGCCCAGCACCACGGTGCGGTCCGCACGATCGCGCACGCACGCGGCGAGCTGCGCGAGCGATGGCTCCGGCGACTCTGCAGCGGCGAGTGCCGCGCCGGAGTCGCCTTCGGCTCCCTGCGCCGGCCGGGCCGGCCCCTGCTCGTCGCGTCGCGCGACGGCGAGGGATGGGTGCTCGACGGCACCGCCCCCTGGGTGACGGGCTGGGAGCGCGTCGACGTCGTCCACGTCGCCGCCCGCACCGACGGCGGTGACGTCGTCTGGTGCCTCGTCGACGCCGTGCGCTCGCCGGAGCTCGACGCGTCGCCGCTCGCGCTCGCGGCCGTCGCCGCGAGCTCGACCGTCACGCTCACCTTCTCCGGGCTGGTGGTCGGGCCCGAGCGCGTCACCCTCGTCGAGCCCTTCGCCGAGTGGCAGGCGCGCGACCGTGCGGGTCTGCGCCCGAACGGCTCACTCGCCCTCGGGCTCGCGCTTCGGTGCGCGGCGCTGCTCGGCTCCTCCGAGCTCGCCGGGCGCGTCGACACGGCGCGCGCGCTGCTCGACGCGGCCGGGCCCGACGAGCTCCCCGGCGCACGGGCAGACGCGTCGGCGCTCGCGCTCGACGCCGCGGCCGAGCTCGTCGTCGCCTCGGGCGGCCGTGCGGTGACGGTCGGCGACCACGCACAGCGCCTCGCACGCGAAGCCCTGTTCCTCCTCGTCTTCGGGCAGTCTCCTGCCATCCGCGACGCCCAGCTCGCACGGCTGCGCGGGCGGGACGCCCGGGCCTAAGGAGCGGGGCGGCTGGCGGTCGAACGCCGTGCGCCCTAGCCTTGGCAGCGTGCGCAGCTCCCGCGGTCGTCGTGGCACACGGCACGGTCGCGCGGTCCCGGTCCGGCCGGGAGGCTCTCGATGAGCGACGTCGCCGTTACCGTCGAGCAGGGCGCGCCGCGCCGCTCGGCCGACGCGGTCATGTGCCGGCTGCTGTGCGTGCCGCAGGCGGGCGGCTCGGTGAGCGAGGCGGCCGCGCAGCGGCTGTTCAGCGGGTCGATCCTGCTCTCGGCGACGAGGTGCCTGCTCAGCTACGTCGTGCTGCCGATCCTCACCCCCCTGCTCGGCGTCGCGGCGAGCGTCGGACCCTGGGTCGGGCTGCCGCTCGGGATCGTCGCTCTGTTCTTCGACGTCCGCGGCGTCCGGCGCTTCTGGCTCGCCAACCACCGTCTGCGCTGGCAGATATCGGGGATCTACCTGCTCGTCATGGCTCTCGTCGTCACCCTCGTGGTCGGCGACGTCGTCCGCCTGGTCCATTAGCGCCGGGCCGGGCCGGCGAAACGCCCCCCGTCCGGCCGTCTCGCGTCAGTCGGCGGTGTCGAGGCCGGCGCGCGCGACCTCCTCGACAGCGGCGGACACGGCCTGGACGACGGCCGGGTTGAACACGGTCGGCACGATGTACGCGGGCGACAGCTCGTGCTCGGCGACGACGGCCGCGAGCGCCTTTGCCGCGGCGATCTCGACCTCCTCGGTGATCTTCCGCGCGCCGATGTTGAGCAGGCCGCGGAACAGCCCGGGAAAGACGAGCACGTTGTTGATCTGGTTGGGCTCGTCGCTACGGCCGGTCGCGACGACCGCGGCGTGGCGGCGCGCGACGGCCGGGTCGACCTCGGGATCGGGGTTCGCGAGGGCGAACACGATCGAGTCCGGCGCCATCGACCGCAGGTGCTCCTCGGTGACGACGTCGGGACCGGACACCCCGACGAGCACGTCGGCGCCGGCGAGAGCCTCGCGGAGCCCTCCTGACCGGCGCTCCGCGTTGGTGTGCGCGGCCACCCAGCGCCGCGCCTCGTCGAGGTCGGCCATCGTCTCGGTGAGGATGCCCTGCCTGTCGACGGCGATCACGTCGCCGACGCCCTCGCGCAGCAGCAGCTTCGTGATCGCCACGCCGGCCGCGCCGACGCCGAGGACGACGACGCGCACGTCCTTCATCGCCTTGCCGACGACCCGGAGCGCGTTCGTCATCGCCGCGAAGACCACGACCGCCGTGCCGTGCTGGTCGTCGTGGAAGACGGGGATGTCGAGCAGCTTGCGCAGCCGGCGCTCCACCTCGAAACAGCGCGGCGCGGCGATGTCCTCGAGGTTGATGCCGCCGTAGACGGGAGCGAGGCACTCGACGATCCGCACGATCTCGTCGGTGTCCTGGGTCGCGAGGCAGACCGGCCACGCGTCGATGTCGGCAAAGCGCTTGAACAGCAGCGCCTTGCCCTCCATCACCGGCAGCGCCGCGGCCGGACCGATGTTGCCGAGCCCGAGGACGGCCGAGCCGTCCGTCACGACGGCGACCGTGTTGCGCTTGATCGTCAAGTTGCGCGCAGCGGACGGGTCCTCCGCGATCGCTCGGGAGACCCGCGCCACGCCCGGCGTGTAGGCCATCGACAGGTCGTCCCGCGTCCGCAGCGGCACGCGCGACGCGACCGACAGCACCCCTCCGAGATGGAGAAGGAGCGTGCGGTCGCTCATCGCGCGCACACGCGCGCCGTCGAGCGCGGCCACCGCGGCCTGGAGCGCACGCGCGTGCGCGTCGTCGATCGCGTTGCACGTCAGGTCGACGACGAGGCTCTCGCCCCTCGACTCGACGACGTCGAGCGCAGTCACGACCCCACCCGCGTCGCCGACCGCCGTCGTGATCGCGCCGACGCCGCGCGGGTCGTCCAGCTCGACTCGGATGGTGACGGAGAACGACGCGCTCGGCATGCTCATGGCGCCATTGGATCGCACGGCGGGCACGAGCGCCAGAAGGACCGGCCCGGCGCGCCCACCGACGTCGTGAGCTGGGCAGAAGGCGCCGCAGCGACGGCAGGGCCAGACTGTCGGGATGACCTGGGCCCAGCAGGACGGCTTCGACATCCGCTTCGACTGGGGCGCCCCGGGCGTGGCACGCATCGGCCCGTCGTGCAGGACCCTCGTCGTCGTCGACATCCTCCGCTTCTCGACAGCCGTCGAGACCGGCCTCAGCCACGGTCTCGTCGTCGAGCCCGAACGGTGGCCGATGCCGCGCTCGGCTGCGAGCCGCCACGACACCTTCGTCGCGGACGGCTCGGTGCCCGGGGGACCGTCGCTGTCGCCCGAGTCGCTGCTGGTCCTACCGGCAGGGGCCCGCGTCGTGCTGCCGTCGCTCAACGGCGCCACCTGCGCCCTCGCCGCCGCGGACACCGGGGCGCTCGTCGTCGCCGGCTCGCTGCGCAACGCCGGCGCCGTCGCCCGCTACGTCGCCGGGGCACCGTTTCCCGTCGGCGTCATCGCAGCTGGCGACCTCGCGGCGGACGGGACGCTGCGTCCCGCGGTCGAGGACATCCTCGGCAGCGCGGCGATCCTGCGCGGCCTGCCGGGCAGCCGCTCGCCGGAGGCCACCGTCGCCGAGGCCGGGTTCGCGGCCGAGCCGCTCGCCCTCGTGCGCGAGTCGGCGTCGGCTCGCCAGCTCGCCTCGGTCGGGCACCTCGGCGACGCCGACTGGGCGGCTCAGCTCGACGTGAGCAGCTGCGTTCCCGTGCTGTCCGGCGAGCAGTTCGTCGCCGCCGGGAGCTGACGCCCGGCAGCCGCGAGGACCGGGGTCAGCCGGACGAGCGCGTGCGGCGAGCGTGCGACGACCCGTGGCCGGCCGGAGCGTGGCTCGTCGACGGGCACGCCCGGGGGTCGTAGGGCGGGACGCTCGCGACCGCCGGCGTCGGCGGGGCGAGGACCCCGTTGTCCGCGTAGCCGGGCGAGCTGCTCGAGACGAGGACGGTGCGCACGAGGGCCGCGAGCGTGATGCGCGAGGCTCGGGCCGCGACGGGGGCGGCGGTGGTGGACGCCGTGAGCTTCGGGAGCGTGCCGCCGTGGACGTGGAAGTCCGTCCCCGTCACGACCGTGACGTCGGCCCCGTCCAAGGTCTTGCCGACGCCGAGCGCGACCGCTCCCGACAGCGAGGCGAGCACCCGCTGGCCCTCGGCGATGTGGCCCGGCGAGTAGATGACGCTCGTCTCCGAGATCGGACCGACCGGGGTCTGCTCGCCCTCGCCGACGACGTGGTAGCCGAGCTTCGCGAGCTGCGCTGCCGTGCGCGTCGTCGCCGTCGGCGAGCCGATCCCACCGAGGACCGACACCGAGACCGACGCAGGGTTCAGGCTCACGCCCGGGATCGGGCCCATGAAGGCCTGGATCGCCTCCTGGTCCTGCGGAGCGCTCGGGAACACGAGGTCGCCATAGTTGTAGCCCTCGTAGATGTAGGGCTGGGTGTCCTCGATCACCGGCAGCGTCGTCTCCGGGGAGGCACCGATGTCGATCCCGTGGAAGGCGCGCACGAGGTGGAGCATCTCGCCGACGCCGAAGGACGAGTCGACCTCCAGCTGCGGCGCGACCGCGTCGAGCAGCTTGAGGTCCGTCACGGGGTTGCCGAGGCCCCGGTGCGCGACCTCGCTCGCGAGGATCTTCAAGAAGATGTGGTCACGCTCGATCCGCCCGATGTCGCCCGAGCCGTCGTACTCCCCGCCCGAGGCCCCGTAGTTCCCGGCCTTGATCGCCGCGACGTCCATCGTCTGGCCCTTGGTCCAGTAGTACATGTGGCGGGCGCGCACGAGGGCGAGTGCCTGGAAGCCGTTGAGGTGCAGGCAGCCCGTCTTGGTGATGTCGAGCTGGGAGTAGTTGTCGTAGAGGCGGTCGGGAAAGTAGACGTTGACTCCCCCGAGCGCGTCGACGACGCCCGCGAAGGTGTCGAAGTTGAGCACGACGTAGTGGTTGATCGGGACGCCGAAGTCCTCTTCGATCGCAGCGACGAGCTGGCTCGGCCCGTACACGAGCGCCGAGTCGATCCGGTTGTACTGACCCGGGCGCGCGTTCGGGATGAAGGTGTCGCGGGGAAAGGAGAGCAGCGTCACCTTGTGCGTCGCGCCGTCCAGGCGGAGCACCATCACGACGTCGCTATTGATGCCGTTGACGCCGTCCTGGCAGAGCCCGAACGCGGGGTTCTGGACCTTGAGGGCGCACCGCGACGTCGATCCGACGAGGAGGATGTCCTCGATCCCCTTGAAGTGCCCCTTAGACGCCACGGGCTGGAGCCCCCGGACGTGGATCCTCTTGATCGAGTCGACGCGGTAGATCGCGTAGCCGATCCCGCCCCCGAGGACGATCACGACGACCAGGACGACGGCGATCCCCGTCCGCGTCAGGCGGCGTCGCACGGCGCTGCGTGCGGACTTCCTCTCTCGCCGGCGGTTGCGCCACGCACGCAGCCGGCCCGATCTGTCAGGCATGGCCCGCCAGGGTACCGGCACAGCCGGTGCTGCGTGCGGCACCCCGACGCTCAGCTCCGCTCCGGGACCGCCACCTCGTCGAGGAAGGAGCGGACCGCGCCCTCGTAGCCGGAAGGGTCGACGTTCCACGAGCCGACGTGACCTGCTCCGGCGACGATCCGAAGCCGCACGAGGTCGGGGCGAGCGCGCGCGAGGTCCGACGAGCGTGCGACGGGAACCGTCTGGTCGCCGTCGCCGTGGACCACGAGGACCGGCACCGTGATCTCGCCCGAGCGGCGGACCCAGTCGAGGTCGTCGAAGTCGACGCCGATCCGCCGCTCGGTGCGTCGCATCGCGCTGCGGACGAGGGCGTCGGGCAGGTGCCGGCGCCGCCCGATGTGGAGGAGCACCGCCCGCCAGTCGACGACGGGAGCGTCGAGCAGCAGGCAGGAGATCGCGTCCCGGTGGGGGCTCGCGGCGGCGGCCTGGAGGACGATGGCCCCGCCCATCGACCAGCCGTAGAGCACGACGCGCGCGGCGCCGCGTTCGAGGCAGGCGGCGATCGCCGCGTCGACGTCGCGCCACTCCGTCGCGCCGAGGTGGTAGAGCCCGTCCGGGCTCGGCGGGGCGTCGGGGTCGTTGCGGTACGCCGGCACGACGGCGTTGAGCTCGAGGCGCCGGAGCATCGGGAGGAACGACAGCGCGCTCGGGCGCCGACCCCCGTAGCCGTGGACGACGACGACCCAGTCGGCGCCACGGGCCGGGACGACCCACGCCGGTAGGAGGCCGACGTCGCTCTCGAGGGAGATCTCCTCGAACTCGAGACCGAACGCGGCACGCGGGTCGCCGACGTCGACGTGGTCGAAGGCCACCCGTCCCGGGACGATCTCCCCCGAGTCGACCCGGACGACGGGCCGCACGACGCGGTGACGGGTCCGCTCCGTCACCTCGCCGACGACCGCGTGCCCGCCTCGCCAGGCCAGGCCGTAGGTACCGGCACGCTCGGTCGCGACGTCGCGCACGAGCGTCACGGTCGTGCCGCCGGCCGGGCCTGGGTCGACCGAGACGACACGGTGGGGATAGCGGGGCCGGCGCCGCACCTCGACGAGCTGGCGGGACACGAGGAGCCGCGCGGCGGCGAAGGTGGCCGAGGTGGTGGCGACGAGCACGAGGAGCCGCCGGAGGTGCCGCACCCGTGCGATTCTGCCCCAGGATCGCACGGGTCGGGGTCGCCTAGCCTCGGGGCGATGGCGGAACCGGACGCGGCAGATCTCGGCGAGGAGGAGTTCCGCGAGCTCCTCGAGCTGCGCACGGAGCTCCGGCGCTTCCTGCACTGGAGCGAGACCCGGGCGCGCTTGGCCGGCGTGACCCCCGCGCAGCACCAGCTCCTGCTCGTGGTCCGCGGGCACGACGGCGCGTCCGGACCGACGATCAACGACATCGCCGAGACCTTGCTGCTCAAGCACCACAGCGCCGTCGAGCTGGTCCAGCGTGCGGAGGTGGCGGGCCTCGTCGCTCGTCAGAGCGACGCCCAGGACCACCGGGTCGTCCGCGTGACGCTCGGGACCGCCGGCCACGAGGCCCTCGCCCGCCTCGCTCCGCTCCACCTCGAGGAGATCCGGAGGCTCCGCGCGAGCGGCCATGCCCTGGCTTCGGGCGGCGGGGAGGGGCCGGACGGGGCGGCCCGACGCGTGCGAGCAGCGCCAGGCCGAGATGCGCCGGTCGGAGATGCGTCGGTCGGAGATGCGCCGGTCTCGCCGGGGACAGGCGGGGGCACGCGGGTGGCCGGCGGGCCGCTCGACGCCACCGTGCGGGACGTCGGTGCGGCCCCACCGGCTGGATCGGCCTGGCGGGTCCTCGTCGACCGCCGGTGGCCGGCGGGGATCCGGGCCGACGATGCGCCGTTCGACGAGTGGCTCGCCAGCCTCGCCCCCCCCGGTGCGCTCGCGCGCGCGATGGGCGAGGTCGTCGAGCCCGACGGCGAGGTCGCGGCCGCGTACCGGGCCCTGCTCCACGGGTCGCACGGAGCCGAGCTCGACCGGCTCGTCACGCTCGCCCGGACGAGAGGCCTTGTCCTCGTCACCGGCGCGCCCGACGCGGCGCGCTCGCCCGCCGCCGTCGTGGTCGGGGCCCTGCAGGAGCGCGCCGGCCGCGGGCGTACGGGGCCGGCCTCGTCGCGGTAGCGTCTGGGCCGGCCGGCAGCAGCCGGCACACGCGGGAGCTCGGCATCACCGGGCTGAGAGGGCGCCAGATCGGGCGCCGACCGCACGACCTGATCCGGGTAATGCCGGCGGAGGGAGTGGCATGGAGCGCGAGCGCGGCTACGCGTCGTTCCTCGTGGAGCGACGCGGGATCGACCACGTCCCAGACAGCGAGCGACCGCTCAGCGCGCGAGCGCTCGCCGGGCTCTGGGCCGGGGCGAGCTTCAACCTCAAGTACGTCGTCTACGGCGCTCTCGTCGTCGGCCTCGGCGTCAGCCTTCGCCAAGCCGTCCTCGTCATCGTCGCCGGCAACCTCGCGTGGGTCGTGACCGGTCTCGCGAGCCTCCAGGGACCGGTCACGGGCACGACGGCGTTCGGCGTCGGGCTCGCCGTGTTCGGCCCCCGGCCCAACCGTGCGCTCGCCGCGCTGAACTGGCTCACGCAGGTCGGCTTCGAGACGCTCGGCCTCGCGCTCGTGGTGCTCGCGGGCCTCGCACTCGCCCGCGAGGCCGGCGCCGACCCCGGGACGCCCGCGACGTGCGCTCTCGTCGTGCTCGCCGCCCTCGCCCAGCTCGTCCTGCCGTGGTTCGGCCACGCGACGCTCACCGCCGTGCTGAAGGTGCTCGGTTGGCTGTTCGCCGGAAGCTTCGTCGCCCTCGCCGTCCTCGCCGCGCCGCGGGTGCACCTCGCGGCGGCCGCGCACGGCGCCAGCTGGCAGGTGCTGACGATCGCTGCCGTGATCGTCCTCTCGGGCGGCGCGATGAGCTGGACGGAGAACGCGAACGACTACTCGCGCTACCTGCCCGTCGACGTCCCGGCGCGCCGGGTCGTCGGAGCGGTCGCGCTCGGCGGGGGCGTCCCGGTGCTCCTCGCGGAGCTCCTCGGCGCGGCCGTGGCGTCTGGCCTCCACGACCCGTCGTCGGTCTCGGTCGTGAGCGGCCTGCCCGGAGCGTTCCCGTCCTGGTTCACCGTGCCCTACCTCGTCGTCGCGATCTGCCAGCTCCTCGCGATCAACGCGCTCGACCTCTACTCCTCCGGCGTCTCGCTCCAGGCGGCAGGCGCCCCGCTCCGCAGGTCCCAGTGCGTCGTCGTCGACACGGTCGCCTGTGCCGCGCTCACGACCTGGGCGATCCTGTCGAGCTCGTTCACAGTGCTCGTCGGCGACTTCGTCCAGCTCATCATGGTGTGGCTCGCGCCGTGGGCCGGGGTCTACCTGGCCGACGCGGCCCTGCGGCGCGGTCGCTACGACCTCGGCTCGCTGTTCTCGCCGAGCGCTGGCATCTACGGGCGTCGGGGCGGGTGGAACCGCTCCGCGGTGCTCGCGCAGCTTCTCGGGATGGGCGCCGCTCTCTCCTTCACCGACTCCGGGCCCTTCGTCGGTCCGCTCTCGCGCCTGAGCGGAGGCGCCGACCTCTCCATCTACCTCGGCTTCGGCGTTGCCGCCGGCGTCTACGCGCTGCTCGGCAGGCAGCGCGTCCGGGCCGAGATCGCCGAGCCCGGCACCGGCGAGCCCGCCTCGGCGGCCACCTTCGCCGCACGTGGCTAAGCTCCCGCGGCGACGCTTCGACGAGCGCACGCAGGAGAGATGCGCACACGATGGTCCGCCGCACCACGACCCCCCGACGGCCACGCGGCGACGAGCCCGCCATCGTCCCAGCAGCGAGCGACCGCCTCCAGATCGCCGCGCAGATCTTCGCCCCGTCGACGGTGGCTCTGCTCGACGCCCTGCCTGCCGGCCACCCGACGGCGGTCCTCGACCTCGGCTGCGGGCCCGGCCACTCGACCAAGCTGCTCGCCGAGCGGTTCACGAGCGCGGAGGTGACGGGTGCAGACATCTCTGCCGGCTTCCTCGCCGAAGCAGCCTCGCTCGTACCGGCGGCCCGCTTCGTCCGCCACGACGTGACGGCGACGCCGCTGCCGCGGGCACCTCTCGAGCTCGCCTACGGCCGGCTGGTCCTCGCGGATCTCGGCCACCCGGTCGGCCTCGTCGAGCGCTGGGCCAGCCAGCTCGTCGAGCGGGGCTGGCTCGTCCTCGAGGACCTCGAGTGGATCCGGACCGACGAGCCCGCCTTCCTCGGCTACCTCGACGTCGCAGCCCTGTCGCGACGCGCCGAGGGTAAGGAGCTCTACGCCGGCCAGCTCCTCGCCGCCATGGCGCCACCGCGGGGCACAGCCGTCGTGCACGCAGCGGTCCGCACCGTCACGCCCACAGCGGCCCAGGTCGCCGCGATGTCCATGCTCGACCTGGCGGCACGACGCGACCAGATCCTGACGTCGGGTACGCACAGCGAGCAGGAGCTCGACGAGGTCGAGGCTGCGCTCGCCCCCTTCCTGCGCGACGCGCGCCGGACGGTCGTCACCTTCGGCGTGCGCCAGACCGCCTTGCGCCGCTGGGGCGGCCGCTGACACCTGTCGTGCGCCGCGACCGCCCCGCCGGCACCGCCTTGGTCCGAGACCTCGGCCGTTCGAGGCGTCAGGCCGTCAACCGCTGCGCGTCGGCCCGATGTGTCACCTCGATGCGCCGAGGCTTCGCATGGGCGGCGACGGGTATCGACAGCGTGAGCACACCCGCCTCGTACTCGGCCTCGATCTTGGTCGTGTCGAGGTTGTCCCCGAGGAACACCTGCCGGCTGAACGAGCCGAAGAGACGCTCGGCAACGAGGGCCTCGACGCCGTCGCCGGCCGACGGCGAGGGTCGCTCGGCCTTCACGGTCAAGACGTTGTCCTCGACCGTCAGCTCGATCGAGTCAGGTGCGACACCGGGCAGGTCGAGCTGGATCAAGAACGCGTCGCCCTTGCGGTAGGCATCCATCGGCATCGCCAAGGGCCGGCTGCCGGCGGGGAAGCCCCAAAGCTGCTGAGCGAGGCGGTCGAAATCGCGGAACGGATCGGAACGCACCAACGCCACCACAATCACCTCCCAACGCACACCTGCCCTTCGCAGGATGTGCACCACGCCTTCTGGTGACGTCTGCAGATTAGCACTCTCCTACCGAGAGTGCCAACACCCCACGCCAGGCCCCAGGTCAGCTCCCGAGCTTCTCGAACGTCGGGAAGAGGTAGCCGAAGCCCGCGGTGACGGCACCGAGGAGCATGAGAGCCATCCCCGCGAGGCGAGCCGGGTGCGAGACGGTGAGCAGGCCGCCGGTCGCCGCGACACCGACGCCGACGCCGCCGATCCAGCCGCTCAGCCGGGCAAGACGTGGCGCTGTCCGCACCCGCACGAGCAGGAGCACCGCCCCGACGGCGAGCGGGAAGCCGACGGCGCCGTGCACGACGTACAGCGCCGCCCACCGCGGCGGCAACCAGCCGGTCGGGCGCTCGGGCGAGACGGCGACGAGGGTTGCCATCCCGGTCAGCAGCTCGCAGACCGCGAGGACGGCAAGCGCCGTCGCGAACCGCGCGGTCGCGCCGTCGACGGTCGCCCGGCGTCCCGGCTCGGCCTCGACGACACCGGCTCCGCCGGAGGCGGACGCGTGGGCAGCTCCGCCAGAGGCGGATGCAACGGGAACTGCGCTCGTCGTGCCGGCCCGACCGGGTCCGACCCCCGCCGTGCCTGCCGCCGGGCCGGACGGCGGACCGGGCCGGGGGTCGGACCCGGACTTACGGGCACGATAGGCGGCAGGGTCCTCGTGGAGCAGGTGCCACCACCCCGCGATGGCGAGCAGCGCGAAGATCGGCCACTCCACCGAGTAGACCCAGCTGAGGGCGTTGCCCGCCAGGGCGCGCGTCGCCTGCCACCACCCGGCAACCGCACAACCCGGAGCGACGATCACGACCTCGAGGTGGAGCAGCAGCGCCCGTCGCGAGAACCAGCGCGACCACACGCGCCGACCGGGCCGAGCCAGGCCGACGCCGGCTGGATCCGGCTCGAGCTCCGAAGCGTCCACGTCGGTCCGGATCCTAGGCACGCGGGGCTCGGGCGGGGCGCCGTGCGCGTCGGCAGGCCCCAGCTCGGCCGGACGGGACGTAGGCTCGACCGGCGCCAGCCGACGCGACTCGTCGCGGACGACGCCCGGGGCAGGCCCGGATGCGGCGCAGGCCCGGCGGCGACGCCGGAGCTGGCAAGGTGGACGGCGCACGACGAGAGGCGAGGTAGCGGTGACCGAATCGAGCATCATCTACACCCACACGGACGAGGCTCCGGCCCTCGCGACCTACTCCTTCCTGCCCGTGCTCCAGGCCTACGCCGCGACAGCCGGGGTCCGAGTCGAGACGCGCGACATCTCCCTCGCCGGACGGATCCTCGCGGCCTTCCCCGAGCGGCTCGCCCCGGGCCAGCGCGCCGACGACGACCTCGCCGAGCTGGGCCGCCTCGCGACGAGCCCCGAGGCGAACATCATCAAGCTGCCCAACATCTCCGCATCGGTGCCCCAGTTGAAGGCCGCGATCGCGGAGCTACAGGACCAGGGCTATCCCGTGCCGGACTTTCCGGACGACCCGCAGGGTGAGGACGAGCGCGACGTGCGTGCGCGCTACGACAAGATCCTCGGCAGCGCCGTCAACCCCGTGCTGCGCCAGGGGAACTCGGACCGGCGCGCACCCGCCTCGGTGAAGAGCTACGCACGCGCCCACCCCCACCGGATGGGCCCGTGGAGCCCGGAGTCGCGCACGCGCGTCGCGCACATGGACGCGGACGACTTCCGCTCCACCGAGCGCTCGGCCGTCCTGGCTGCAGCGGGCAGCCTCCGCATCGAGCTCGTCACCGACGACAGGCGGACGATCGTGCTCCGCGAGGCGGTGCCCGTCCTCGAGGGCGAGATCGTCGACGCGGCCGTCATGCGCGCGGCCGCGCTCCAGCGCTTCCTGCGAGACCAGGTCGAGCAGGCCAAGTCCGAGGACCTCCTGCTGTCGGTGCACCTCAAGGCGACCATGATGAAGGTCTCGGACCCCATAATCTTCGGCCACGCAGTGCGTGCCTTCTTCCCGAAGACCTTCGCCGAGCACGGGGAGGCGCTCGCAGCCGCAGGGCTACGGGCGAACGACGGGCTCGGCGCGATCTTCACGGGCCTCGATGCCCTCGACGGCGGCGCGGCGATCCGTGCGTCGTTCGACGCCGAGCTGGCAGCGGGGCCCGCGCTCGCGATGGTCGACTCGGACCGCGGTGTCACCAACCTCCACGTGCCGAGCGACGTCATCGTCGATGCGTCGATGCCGGCGATGATCCGCGCGTCCGGCCACATGTGGGGACCCGACGGCGAGGAGCGGGACACCCTCGCCGTGATCCCGGACAGCAGCTACGCAGGGGTCTACCAGGTCGTCGTCGACGACTGCCGCGCCAACGGCGCGTTCGACCCGGCGACCCTCGGGTCCGTGCCCAACGTCGGCCTGATGGCACAGGCGGCCGAGGAGTACGGCAGCCACGACAAGACCTTCGAGATCCCCGCCGCCGGCACGGTGCGCGTCGTCGGGACCGGCGGCGAGGTCCTGCTCGAGCACACCGTGGCGGCCGGAGACATCTTCCGGATGTGCCAGACGAAGGACGTGCCGATCCGCGACTGGGTCAAGCTCGCCGTGGACCGCGCCCGCGCAACCGGCGATCCGGTCGTCTTCTGGCTCGACGAGCAGCGCGCGCACGACGCGAACGTCATCGCGAAGGTGACGGCCTACCTCGCAGAGCACGACACCACAGGTCTTGAGATCTCGATCATGGCGCCCGAGCGAGCCACGGCGCTCTCTCTCGAGCGGATCCGGCGCGGCGAGAACACGATCTCGGCGACCGGCAACGTCCTGCGCGACTACCTGACGGACCTGTTTCCGATCATGGAGCTCGGGACGAGTGCGAAGATGCTGTCGATCGTGCCACTGCTGAGCGGCGGGGGGCTGTTCGAGACCGGGGCGGGGGGGTCGGCCCCGAAGCACGTCCAGCAGCTCCTCGAGCAAGGCCACCTTCGTTGGGACAGCCTCGGCGAGTTCCTCGCGCTCGCCGCGAGCTTCGAGCACCTCGCACACCGCACGGGCAACGTCCGGGCGCAGATCCTCGCCGACACTCTCGACCGCGCGACGGCCACGTACCTGTTCGAGGACAGGTCGCCACGCCGTGCCGTCGGCACCCTCGACAACCGGGGCAGCCACTTCTACCTCGCGATGTACTGGGCTCGAGAGCTCGCGTCCCAGGACGCCGACGCCGAGCTCGCCAAGGCGTTCGGCGAGCTCGCGCGCGCTCTCGGCGAGCACGAGCAGGCCATCGTGGACGAGCTCGCCGCGGCCCAGGGCACGCCGACCGACATCGGCGGCTACTACCACCCCGACACGGCCAAGGCGACGGCGGCGATGCGGCCCTCCGCGACGTTCAACGACGCGCTCACCCTGCTCGGCTGACCTGCTCGGCGACCCGTCGCACCCGCGGCCGAGAGCGGCTCCTCGGCGCTCCCGTTGGTCGGTGCGCCGCAGGGCACGCCGCTGTCAGCCGCGCACGAGGCCGGACCGCGCGAGGACGGCGCCGGTGCGGCCGATCGCCTCCACGGCGACGACCGCGCCCGGGCGAGGATCGGCGATGGACGTCGAGAACTCGACGTCCGGCGCGACTGCACGGGTCGTGAGGGACCGCCGGGTCGACCCGCCGAGGACTCGCCAGCTCCGCACCGCCGTCGCCCCGTTCCAGCTGACGTTGACGACGGTGGAGGCTCCCGACCCGCTGAGCACGACCGCCGGCCTCGTCGTCGGCGTCGCGGACCACGGGTCGCGGTACTCCCGGTAGGAGTCGTCGCCCGCAGGCAGGCTCGCCTCGTAGAGCAGCGAGCCGGCGCGGCTGTACTCGGTGAAGACCGGAGCCGTGCCCCACCCGACGACGACGTCGCCGCCGGGTAGCGTCTCGACGCTGCCGAGCGCACCGGCGAGGAGGCCACCAGGGGGAAGGTACGCGCGCACGAGCGTGGCGGTGCGGTCCGCGGGGTCGATGCGCTCGACGAGAGCACGCGACTCGGCTTCCCTCGCCGGTGCGGCGCCGTCGTCGAAGATCGTCAGCAGGTTCGGCGCGACCTCCCGCACGTCGTGCT
>DAHWHN010000063.1 GCA_027335685.1 Acidimicrobiaceae bacterium | reverse complement strand
CCAGGAGGCGGTCCTCGGTAAGGCGACGCCTGCGGCTGCCCTTGCCTCGGCGGAGGGTGCCGTGAAGGCGGCGCTCGCGCAGGCCAAGAGCGGCTCGTAGCCGGGATCGCTCGCGGGCGCTCGGTTCCTCCGGGCGACGGCTCCCCGTCCGACCGCGCGGTCGGACGGGGAGCCGAGCGCGATCGCCTCCAGATCGCCTCGAGATCGCCGTAACCGATGCCGGGGCCAGGCTCGTGCAACCGGTCCGCCCCGGTGCTGCGCGGCGCCGCTACGCTGCGCATCCGATGGGTCTGTCCGCTGGTCGGCTGGGTTTGGAGGCGACCGATGCCGCCGACGCGCTGCTCGGCGACGGGTGCGAGGAGCCGGGCGCAGCTCTCGGCATCTCGGCCGGCGCGCGGGCGCGCCTGTACGCCGAGGTCGTCGGAGCGATCCCCGGTCTCACGCTGCTCGTCGTCGACGAGGCGATGGACGTCGTGCTCGCCGACGGTGGTGGCCTGCGCGCGTACGGCTTCGCTCCCGAGGACATCGAGGGGCGCGCCCTTGCCGACGTGATCGGCGCGCGCCGCGCGGACGCCGCGATCGACCACTACAGCGCCGGCTTCACCGGCGAGGTGTCGATCGAGGAGCAGGTCGAGCGGGACGGCCAGCGCTACTGGGTGCGCTACCTCCCGCTCGCCGACGAGCGCACCGGCAGGCGCTACGTCGTCGCCGTGACGCTCGACGTGACCGAGCGCGACGTCGCCCAGCTCGGCCTCGTCCGGAGCGAGCACGCGTATGCCGCCGCGTTCGACCGATCCCTCGTCGCCAACGTGCTCGTCGACCGATCCGGGGTGATCACGCGGGCCAACGACGCGTTCGGGGCCCTGCTCGGCGTCGACTCCGCGGAGCTCGTGGGCACCACCTGGCAGGCGCTCACCCACCCCGACGACCTCGCGGCCAGTGCCGCGGCCGTCGAGGACCTCCTCGCCGGGCGGCGGGAGTCGGTCATCCTCGACAAGCGCTTCCTCCACGCTGACGGCCACCCGGTTGACGTCTTGGTGGGTACGACCCTCGTGCGGGACGAGGTCGGGCTGCCCCTGCACTTCCACTCCCAGATCGTCGACGTCTCGACGCTGCGCTCGACCCAGGCTGAGCTCCGGGCCCAGGCGGTGACGGACGCGCTCACCGGGCTTGCGAACAGGCGAGGCGTCGAGGAGGCGCTGCGCGCCCACTGCGCAGCGCTCGCGAGCCGTGCACAGCTCGCCGCACCGATGTCCGAGGGTCTCGCGCTCGGTGCGATCGTGCTGCTCGACCTCGACCGCTTCAAGACGCTCAACGACACCTTCGGCCACGCGCACGGCGACGCGGCCCTGCGAGCGGTCGCACGGCGCTGGCGCAGCCGCCTGCGCCACGACGACGTCCTCGGTCGCTACGGCGGCGACGAGTTCATCGTGCTGCTACCGCGCGCCGACATGCGGGCGGCGTTCACCGTTGCCGAGGCGCTCGTTGCTCCCGTCCACGTCGACGGCCTGCCCGCCGACGTCGCGGGTCCGGCGAACGACGTGACGGCCTGCGCAGGCGTGGCCGCCTTCGGCCCCGGCGAGGACTGCGACACGGTCGTGCGCCGCGCCGACACTGCACTGCTCGCGGCAAAGGCCGCGGGACCAGGACGGGCGCGGACCTCGGCCTAGCCGCGCGGCCGAGCGCGGCGGCGAGCACTCGCGAGCCGCGTTTGCCAGCGCTCGCCGCAGTCGGTATCGTTGGCACTCGTTAGGTCAGAGTGCCAACGAAGCCACAAGGGAGGCCTCGGAGATGAAGCTGCAGCCGCTGGACGATCGAATCGTCGTTCGCCCGAGCGAGGCGGAGGAGACGACCGCGTCGGGTCTCGTCATTCCCGACACCGCGAAGGAGAAGCCCCAGCAGGGCGAGGTTCTCGCCGCGGGTCCCGGGCGCCGCGCCGACAGCACGGGCGAGCTCGTCCCGCTCGACGTGAAGGCCGGGGACAAGGTCGTGTACTCGAAGTACGGCGGTACGGAGATCACGATCGACGGCGAGGACCTCCTCATCCTCTCGAGCCGCGACGTGCTCGCCAAGGTCGTGAGCTGATGCCGAAGATCCTCCGATTCGACGAGGAGGCCCGTCGCGGCCTCGAGGCAGGTGTCAACAAGCTTGCCGACACGGTCAAGGTGACGCTCGGCCCGAAGGGCCGCAACGTCGTGCTCGACAAGAAGTTCGGTGCGCCGACGATCACGAACGACGGCGTGACGATCGCGAAGGAGATCGAGCTCGAGGATCACTTCGAGAACATGGGTGCCCAGCTCGTGCGCGAGGTCGCCACGAAGACCAACGACGTTGCGGGTGACGGCACGACGACCGCGACGGTCCTCGCCCAGGCTCTCGTGCGCGAGGGCCTGCGCAACGTCGCTGCGGGTGCCAACCCGATGTCGTTGAAGAAGGGCATCGAGCGCGCCGTCGCCGCGGCTGTCGAGTCGATCCGCGTCCAGTCGCGCGACGTCGAGGGCCGGCACGAGATCGCCCAGGTCGCCTCCATCTCCGCGGCGGACTCCTCGATCGGCGAGGTCCTCGCCGAGGCGATCGACAAGGTCGGCAAGGACGGCACGGTCACGGTCGAGGAGTCGAACACCTTCGGCCTCGAGCTCGACTTCACCGAGGGCATGCAGTTCGACAAGGGCTACCTGTCCCCGTACTTCGTGACGGACCAGGAGCGCCAGGAAGGCGTCCTCGAGGATCCCTACATCCTCATCGCGAACTCGAAGATCAGCGCGGTCCACGACCTCGTCCCGGTCCTCGAGAAGGTGATGCAGTCCGGCAAGCAGCTGCTCATCATCGCCGAGGACGTCGAGGGCGAAGCTCTCGCGACGCTCGTCGTCAACAAGATCCGTGGCACGTTCCAGTCCGTGGCGGTGAAGGCGCCGGGCTTCGGCGAGCGCCGCAAGGCGATGCTCGGCGACATCGCGGTCCTGACGGGCGCCCAGGTCATCTCCGAAGAGGTCGGCCTGAAGCTCGAGGGGACGACCCTCGACCTTCTCGGCCGGGCGCGGCGGGTCGTCGTCACGAAGGACGACACGACCATCGTCGACGGCGCCGGCGACGCGGACGCGGTGAAGGGACGGATCGCGCAGATCAAGCGTGAGATCGACGAGACCGACTCGGACTGGGACCGTGAGAAGCTCCAGGAGCGTCTCGCGAAGCTGGCCGGCGGCATCGCCGTCGTCAAGGTCGGCGCGGCGACCGAGGTCGAGCTGAAGGAGAAGAAGCACCGCATCGAGGACGCGCTGTCTGCCACGCGCGCCGCGATCGAGGAGGGCATCGTCGCCGGTGGCGGCACGGCGCTCCTGCGGTGCCGACCGGCCGTGGCCAAGGTCGTCTCGAGCCTGTCCGGCGACGAGGCGACCGGCGCGAGGACGGTCCACCGGGCTCTCGAAGAGCCGCTCAAGTGGATCGCGCTCAACGCAGGCCTCGAGGGAGCCGTCCAGGTCCAAGAAGTCGAGCGGCTCGAGGGGTCGAACGGCCTGAACGCTGCGACCGGGCAGATGGAGGACCTCGTCAAGGCGGGCGTCATCGACCCGGCAAAGGTGACCCGGTCCGCCCTGCAGAACGCGGCGTCGATCGCGGCGCTCCTGCTCACGACCGAGGCTCTCATCGCCGACAAGCCCGAGCCGAAGTCCGCCGAGCCGGCGATGCCGGGCGGCGGCGGAGGTATGGGCATGATGTGACGCAATCGGGACAAGGACGTCTCGATTTGCGAACTGGACCGGCTCTGTCCGGTCCTCGCAGGTGGCCGGGCCAAGTGGCCCGGCCACCGGCGAGCGCGTCCCCGGAGGAGATCGCGCGACCGGGCCGGCGGTACGGTAGGGCGATGGCGCCCGCTTCCTACCGCCAGCGGGTACCCCGCCCGGTATCGGCCAGGCCCGGCCCCCCACCGCCCTGGGCCGCCCTGCCGCTGCGCCAGCGCAGCAGCGTGTCCGTCGGGCAGGTCCAGGACGCGATCGCCGGGGCCGGCGACCGGGCCGCGGAGTCCCGCCGGGTCGGCGCTGCGGTGCTCGTCCCGGTGTTCGCCGCGCCGCCCGACGGCGAGGCCACGGTCGTGCTCACGCGTCGCTCCCTGTCGCTCCAGCGCGACCCGGGGCACGTCGCGTTCCCGGGAGGTCGCGTCGAGGCCGGCGAGGCTCCCGCGGATGCTGCGCTGCGCGAGGCGCACGAGGAGGTCGGCCTCGACCCGGACGACGTGGAGATCTGCGGCCTGGTCGACGTCGTCGGGCGGCGGGCGGGCGAGCAGATCGCGGCCTTTCTCGGTGTCCTTCCACGCCCGCCGGCGCTCGCGCCGAACGCCTCCGAGGTCGAGTCGGTCCTCGAGGTGCCCCTCGCAGCCCTGCTGGCGGACGGGGTTGCCTGGCAGGAGCGATGGTCGGTCGGGCAGGCGGAGCGCTCGGTCCACTTCTTCGCCGACGCAGCGGTGCTCGGCGACGACTTGGTCTGGGGCGTCAGCGCTCGGATCCTCTGGCGACTGCTCGACGCCGCCTCCGCCCACCGGGCACGCGTCGACGGGGCGAGCGCGTGAGGGGTCGCTCGGTCGCTCCCCGGTCGGTGCGATCGGGTCACACGTCGCACAGCGCGCGCACGGTGCTCGCCGTGACCTTCGCGCTGGTCCTGGTCGCGATGGGCACCTGGAGCCTCGCGACGCCGCTGTTCGCAGCACCCGACGAGCCGGTGAACGTGATCAAAGCGGCAGCGGTCGTGCGTGGCGACCTCGTCGGCGAGCTCGTCGGCGGTGCGACGAGCCCGATGGGCATCGTCACCGTCCCTGCGTTCTACGCGGGGACGCGCAACGTCCCGGCCTGCTATCACCGGCAGCCGACCGTGCCCGCGAGCTGCGCTCCCGCGGTCGCCGGCGGGTCGGCGCCCGTGCGGGTGACGATCTACACCGCCCGGTACCCGCCCCTGTACTACGCGCTCGTGGGCCTGCCGAGCCTGCTCGGCACCGGCGACGCCGAGGTGTACCTCATGCGCCTCGTGAGCGCTGCGCTCTCCGCGTTCTTCGTCGCCGTCGCCGTGACGGTGGCGGTCACGTGGTCCAGTAGGAGGATCGTCGTCGGCGGGATCCTCGTCGCGGCGACGCCGATGGTGCTGTTCCTCGGCAGCGTCGTCAATCCCGTTGGTCTCGAGATCAGCGCGGCGATCGCGGTCTGGACCGCCGGTGCGGTCCTCGTCCTCGAGCACCTCGCAGAGCCGCCGCCGGCCCTCGTCGCGACCCTTGCCGGCTCGACGTGCGTCCTCGAGCTCGTGCGTGCGCTGTCGCCCTTCTGGGTCGCGCTGACCGCGCTCGCGCTGGTCTCCCTGACGAGCCGCGACGCGCTGCGCGATCTCGTACGCAACCGGTCCGTCAAGCTCGGCCTCGTCGCCGTCGTCGTGGTCGGTGCGCTGGCCTCGGCCTGGATCCTCGCCGAGCGCTCCTACGACGTCTACTCGACGACCGTCGTGCCGATGGGCGTCCCGGAGAGCACGATCCTCGAGTACTCCTTCTTCCACAACGACTACTACCTGCCGGGGATGATCGGTGTCTTCGGCTGGTTCGACACCTACTCGCCGACTTTCACCTACGTGGTCTGGTACGGGCTCGTCGGCTTCGTGACCTTCGCCGCCGCCACCGTGGCGCGGCTGCGCGACGCGCTGACGCTCCTGGCGGTGGCGGTCGCGATCGTGGTCGTTCCCGTGGCGATCTCGACCTCGCAGGTCCACCGCTACGGCTACACCTGGGCCGGCAAGGACACGCTGCCGTTCGCCGTCGGGCTCCCGATCCTCGCCGCGGCCCTCGTCGGTCGGAGCAGCCTTGCCGCGCACAGTCGGCGGCTGGTCGGCATCGTCGCGCTGTCCGCCTTCCTCGCCCAGGCCGCCGCGTTCTTCGAGATGCTCCGGCGTTACGCGGTCGGGACCCACGGACCGGACTTCGGCTTCCTCGAGCATGCCGCGTGGCGCCCGCCGACCGGGCTGGTCAGCGTCCTCGTCGTCGAGCTGGCGGCGCTCGGCGCGTCGGCGGTGCTCGCGTACGCGGTCGTGCGCGCGAAGGTCGCCACGGCGCCGGGTGATGCCCGGGACATGCCGCCGGGCGCAAGCCACGAGCTAGCCTGAGCCGGCACGCGAAGCCCGAGGGGGAGTACGTGGCAGAAGTCGAGATCGGGATCGGCAAGTCCGGTCGGCGGGGTTACTCCCTCGACGAGGTCGTCGTCGTGCCGTCGCGCCGCACCCGCGACCCCGAGGACGTCGACCTGTCCTGGCGTCTCGACGCGTTCGACTTCGCGCTGCCGTTCATGGCTGCGGCGACCGACGGTGTCGTGAGCCCTGCGACTGCCGTCGAGATCGGACGTCTCGGCGGTCTCGCGGTCTTGAACCTCGAGGGCCTCTGGACTCGCTACGAGGACCCGACCCCGCTGCTCGCGGAGATCGCCTCGCTCGAGCCCGGCCGCGTGACCGGACGCCTCCAGGAGCTCTACGCGCAGCCGGTCGAGCCGCGCCTGGTCGTCGAGCGGATCCGAGAGGTCGCAGCCGCCGGCGTCGTGACCTGCGGCGCCGTTCGTCCCCAGGCGGCCGTCGACCTCGCGGGCGTGCTCGTCGAGGCCGAGCTCGAAGTCCTCGTCGTCCAGGGCACGGCCGTGTCTGCCGAGCACGTGTCGCGCGGTGGCGAGACTCTCGACCTCGCGCAGTTCATCCGCCGCCTCGACATCCCTGTGGTCGTCGGTGGCTGCGCCTCCTACCAGTCGGCGCTGCACCTCATGCGGACAGGAGCGGTCGCCGTTCTCGTCGGGGTCGGGTCCACCGACGCCCGGGCGACGCGCGCGGTTCTCGGCATCGGCGCGCCGCAGGCGACCGCGATCGCCGACGCCGCAGGCGCGCGGACACGGCACCTCGAGGACACCGGCGTCTACGTCCAGGTGATCGCGGACGGGGGGATCACGACAGGAGGCGACATCGCGACCGCTCTGGCCTGCGGGGCGGATGCGGTCATGATCGGCGAGCCCCTCGCCGGGGCCGACGAGGCTCCGGGCCTCGGCCACCACTGGGGGACCGCCGCGCCGCACCCCTCGCTGCCGAGAGGGCGCCGCGAGGCGGTGCCCCGGCTCGGCTCGCTCGAGGAGATCCTCTGCGGTCCCGGGCGCGACGAGCACGGACGGACGAACCTGTTCGGCGCCCTGCGCAGCGCGATGGCGAGCTGTGGCCACGCCACCGTGCGCGAGCTCCAGAAGGCAGACGTGATGGTCGCGCCCGCGTCCTTCTCGGGACCCGTCCCTCCGACGGGGCTCCTGGACCGGCCGCGCTGACCGCTCGGGTGCGACGTCCGGGGCCGCCGACTCGAGCGACCGACTCCTCGCCACGTGCCGCCGGTGCCGCCGTTGACCCGGTGCGGGCTCGACCCGGGACCTGGCACGCTGCCCGGCAGTGGCTGTCGCGTGCCCGCTGGCGCGACGACGCCCTCGGCTTGTTGTGGATCGCGCTGTTCGCCGCCGCGTACCTGTCCCCGGCGGTGAAGGACGGGGTCGGGTTCGGACCGGCGGACCTCGGGCGCGGCCTCTCGCTCCTCACGCGCCTCGTGCCAGCGGTCCCGCTCCACAACGGCATCAACGGCGACACGATCACCCAGGGCGTGCCGTGGAACACCCTCGACTGGCAGCTCGTCCACCATCACGAGCTCCCCCTGTGGAACGCGCTGTCGGGCACGGGAATCCCGCAGCTGCTCAACTTCGAGTCGGCTCCGCTCGCCCTGCCGACGCTCGTCGGCTACCTCGCGCCGCTCGGCGCGAGCTTCCTCGTGACCGTGGCCGTCAAGCTCCTCCTCGCGGGCAGCGGCGCCTACCTGTGCTGCCGCGTGCTCGGGGCGCGCCCGCTCGCGGCAGCCTTCGGCGGGACGACGTTCATGCTCTCCGGAGCGTTCAGCGGCTGGCTCGGGTGGTCGGTGTCGGGTCCCGTGGCCCTTGGCGGGTGGATCCTCGCGGGTGTCGTGCTCTGCTACCGATCACGCGCACACGTCCGCGAGGTCGTACTGCTCGCCGCCGCCGTGGCGTTCTCGCTCTACGCAGGATTTCCCGAGTCCTACGTGCTCCTCGCGATCGGCCTCGGGACCGTGCTCGTCGTGACGGCCGTCGCTCGCGTCGTCGCCGCCCGCGGTCTCGCCGGGCTGCACCCGATCGGCGTCGTCCGCGTCGGCGCAGGTGTGGTCGCCGGTGGAGCCTTCGCCGCGCCGCTGCTGCTCCCCGGCGTGTCCGTGCTCCGGCACTCTGCGCGCAACGGCAAGTTCGCTGCGACCGGCCTGCCGCTACATGCAGCCGTCCTGTTGTTCGCGCAGGGCTACGACGGGCTGCCTACGGCAGGAAGCTACTGGTTCGGGCCGGTCAACTACTACGAGACCGCTGCCTACGTCGGGGTCGTCGCGCTCGCCTGTGCTGGCGTGGCCGTGCTCGTGTGCTGGCGGAGGCCGGTCGTGGTGGGACTCGGGGTCGCCGCGCTCGTCGGCCTCCTCGTCGTCTACGACCTCGGGGCGGGAGCTCCGGTGCAGCACCTGCTCGCCGATGCCGGGCTGAGCGCCGTCGCGTTGCAGCGGATGCAGTCCGTGCTCGAGCTCGTCGTCGCCGTCCTGTCCGGTCTCGGCCTCGAGGTGGTCCTCGAGCGCTGGCGCGAGCGGCGCGTGCGGCGCGCGCTCGGCGGGGGCGTCGCCGTGCTCGCGGTGGTGCTCGCAGCCCTGTGGTCGCGGGTCGGCGATGCCCGGGCGCCGGTCGTCACCGCGACGACTCCAGCTGTCGCGGTCCTCGAGTCGCTGCGACGCTCCAGCCTGCTGTGGCCGAGCGCGTCGCTCGTCGTCCTCGCCGTCCTCCTCGCCCTCGCCGGCGCGTGCCGCCGCTGGCCGGCCACGCGGGCGAGGACCGCCAGCACGGCCGGGGGCCTCGTGATGCTCGGGATCCAGAGCGGTTTCCTCCTCTTCGCCGGAGTCGGGATCAACAGCTACGCGCACGACGCCTATCCCGTGACCCCTGCGGTGTCGGCGGTGCGGTCCGCCGTCGGCTCGAGCCTCCTCGGGCTCGACGGGGCGAACACGACCTGTGACGGTGGGGCCGCGAGCGGCGCCTACTGCGGCGTGCGCTACTGGACCGGGATCGGGCTCTACCCCGAGATGAACCTCCCGTACGGGATCGACGAGCTTGCTGTGCACGACCCGACGATCCCCCAGGCGTACTTCGACGCCTGGCCCGTGCCGGACGCCGCGCAGGTGTCGCCGGTCGGCCTCAACCTCTTCGCGCCGTCGGTCGACTCGGTCGCGCTCGCCCGGCTCTACGGCGTCTCGTACGTGCTCGCGGGTCCGGGCCGGCCGGCACCGGCAGGGATGCGGCCGGTCGCCACGGTTGCCGGCGAGACGCTGTACGAGGTGCCAGGATCGGGTCGGTTCACCTTTGGCGGAGCGGGACGCGTCAGCCAGGCGTCGGGCGGTCGGCGAGCCGGAGCGCAGGTGCTGGCGGTGTCGCATCCCGGCGACGCCCGCTACGTCGTCGAGGTCAGGGTGGCGCGTCCGGCGACGCTCACGATGCGGGTCACCGACGTGCCGGGATGGCATGCGACCGCGGATGGCGCCGCGCTCGTGATCCGGCGTGCTCCGGGGGACCTGATGCGCGTCGTCGTGCCCGCCGGCACGGCGACCGTCGTGCTCCACTACTGGCCCGGCGGGCTGACCGACGGTCTGGCTCTTGCCGCAGCGACCGCGGTCGTGCTCGCTTCGTGGGCCGTGCTCGCCGCGCGCCCCGCGGCGCCGCACGCGCCCTGGTGGCGTCGGTGGCACGCGCCCTGGTGGCGTCGGTGGCCCGGTGCCGCTGGTACCCTCGCCCCGTGGCACAGCCCCCCGGACCTGGCGCGCCTGACGTGGGCGCGCCTGACGCGCCCGTGCCCGGAGCGCCCAAGCCCGACGCGGGCGCGTTCGACACGGGCGCGTTCGACACGGTGCTCGTCGTCGACTTCGGCGCCCAGTACGCGCAGCTGATCGCCCGGCGGATCCGCGAGGCGCACGTCTACTCCGAGATCGTGCCGTGCTCGATGCCCGTCGATCAGATGCTCGAGCGGCGCCCCAAGGGGATCGTGCTCTCGGGCGGCCCGAAGTCCGTGTACGCGGACCGGGCGCCGCAGGTCGACCGTGCGTTGTACGCGTCGGGCGTCCCGGTGCTCGGTATCTGCTACGGCGCTCAGCTCCTCGCGCAGCAGCTCGGCGGGGAGGTCGCGCGCACGGGCGGGGGCGAGTACGGCAGGACCGAGATCTCGCTGCTTGCCCCGTCGCGCCTCATGGAGGGCTGGCCGGACAGCTCCGAGGTCTGGATGAGCCACGGCGACTCGATCGTGGCCGCACCACCGGGTTTCGTCGTCACGGCGCGGGCGGCCGGCGCGCCGGTGGCGGGGCTCGAGGACGCGGCGCGCGGCCTCTACGGCGTGCAGTTCCACCCGGAGGTCGGCCACACCGAGCGCGGCCAGGACCTCGTGAAGCGGTTCCTCTACGACGCGTGCGGATGCCGGCCGACCTGGACGCACACCTCGGTGATCGACGCCGCGGTCGCGTCCGTGCGGGCGCGGGTCCGGTCCGGCAGGGTGCTGTGCGCTCTCTCGGGCGGCGTGGACTCGGCGGTCGCGGCGGCGCTCGTCCGCAAGGCTGTCGGCGACCAGTTGACGTGCGTCTTCGTCGACACGGGGCTCATGCGCGCCGGCGAGGCGGCCCAGGTGGAGCAGACGTTCCGGGACCAGTTCGGCGTCGACCTCGTCCACGTCGAGGCGGCCGACCGCTTCTTCGCCGCCCTCGCGGGCGTCGTCGATCCCGAGGTCAAGCGCAAGCGGATCGGCGAGCTCTTCATCCGGATATTCGAGGAGGTCGCGCGAGGTCTCGACGGCGCGACGCACCTCGCGCAAGGGACGTTGTACCCCGACGTCATCGAGTCCGGCTCGGGCGACGCGGCGACGATCAAGTCGCACCACAATGTCGGTGGCCTTCCCGAGGACATGGACCTCGAGCTCGTCGAGCCGCTTCGACTGCTGTTCAAGGACGAGGTGCGCGCCGTCGGCGAGGAGCTCGGCCTGCCCGAGGGGATCGTGTGGCGCCAGCCGTTCCCCGGCCCCGGCCTTGCCGTGCGCATCGTCGGGGAGGTGACGCGCGAGCGGGGCGACATCGTGCGGGCGGCGGACGCGATCGTGCTCGACGAGGTCCGCCGCGCCGGGCTTGGTCGAGAGCTCTGGCAAGCGTTCGCGGTCCTCCCGGCCGTGCGGTCTGTCGGCGTGATGGGCGACGAGCGGACCTACGCGTACCCGATCGTCGTGCGTGCCGTAACGAGCGACGACGCGATGACCGCGGACTGGGCCCGCCTTCCCTACGACCTGCTCGAACGGGTTGCCGCGCGCATCGTCGGGGAGGTGCCCGGCGTCAACCGCGTCGCGTACGACGTCACGTCGAAGCCACCCGGCACGATCGAGTGGGAGTGAGCTCCGGCTCGCTCCCCGAGGCGCTGCTCGGCGACTTGAACCCGGCGCAGCGCCAGGCTGTCGAGCACGTCGCAGGCCCGCTCGTCGTCGTCGCCGGCGCCGGGTCGGGCAAGACCCGCGTGCTGACCCGTCGCATCGCGGGGCTGCTCGCCACGGGCGTGCCACCGTGGCGGATCCTCGCCATCACCTTTACGAACAAGGCGGCCGACGAGATGCGGCGGCGCGTCGTCGAGCTCGTCGGCGACGACGCGAACCGGATGTGGATCTCGACGTTCCACGCCGCGTGCGTCCGCATCCTGCGCCGGGATCCCGAGCGAGCCGGGTACCGCCCGGGCTTCTCGATCTACGACGACGGCGACTCCCGACGCCTCGTCGAGATCTCCCTCGCCGAGCTCGGTCTCGACGCGAAGCGCTTCCCGGCGCGCGCCGTGCTCGGCGCGATCAGCCAGGCGAAGTCCGAGATCCTCGACGCCGCCGCGTACGCCGCGGGTGCCACGAGCGTCTACGAGCGGCGGGTTGCCGAGGTGTTCGCCGAGTACGAGCGGCGCCTGCGGATCGCGAACGCCCTCGACTTCGACGACCTGCTTGGCGCGACCGTGCGACTGTTGCGCGACGACAGCGAGGTGCTCGCCTACTACCAGGACAGGTTCACGCACCTCCTCGTCGACGAGTACCAGGACACCAACCGCGCGCAGAACGAGCTCGTGACCGCGATCGGCCGGCTCCACCGCAACGTCTGCGTCGTCGGCGACGCGGACCAGAGCATCTACCGCTTCCGGGGCGCCGAGGTGCGGAACCTGCTCGACTTCGCGCGGGCCTTCCCCGAGGCGCGCACGATCGTGCTCGACCAGAACTACCGCTCGACCCAGCACATCCTCGACGCCGCGAACGCGGTCATCGGCAACAACGTCGCGCGGGACGACAAGGCACTGTGGAGCGCGCTCGGCCCGGGGGAGAAGATCCGCCGCTACCGCGGCGGCGACGAGCGGGACGAGGCGACCTTCGTCGCCCAGGAGATCGCGACCCTCCAGCGCGAGCACGGCGTCCCGCCCTCGGAGGTCGCGGTCTTCTACCGGACCAACGCCCAGAGCCGCGCGATCGAGGAGGCCCTCGCGGCGCGCGGCATCGCCTACAAGGTGCTCGGAGGCACCCGTTTCTACGACCGGCGCGAGATCCGCGACCTCATCGCGTTCGTCCGCCTCGTCCACAACCCCTCCGACGAGGTCTCGCTCCGGCGCGTGCTCAACGTCCCGCGTCGCGGGATCGGCACGACGACGACGGAGAGACTCGCTACGTTCGCGCGTGCCGAGGGCGTCGGGTTCGCCACAGCGCTCGAGCGTGCCGGCGATGCAGGCGTCACCGGCAAGGCGCTCCGGGGCATCGCCGAGTTCCTCGAGCTCCGGGCGCGGCTCGCCGCGCTCGGCGACCGCCGCCCCGGCGAGGTGGTCGAGGCAGCTCTCGCCGAGACCGGCTACCTCGCCGCGCTCGAGCTCGAGCTCGAGGCGTCCGAGCAGGGGGCGCACGAGGCCGGGGCCCGTATCGACAATCTCGCCGAGCTCGTGGGCGTCGCGTCGAGCTTCGAGGACCTCGAGTCCTTCCTGGCCACGACGGCGCTCGTCGCGTCGACCGACGACCTCGACGCAGCAGGCGGGCGTGTGACGCTGATGACGCTGCACGCTGCGAAGGGTCTCGAGTTCCGGGTCGTGTTCCTCACGGGGATGGAGGAGGGGATCTTCCCCCACGATCGTGCGCTCGCGGATCCCGACGACCTCGAGGAGGAGCGTCGGCTCGCCTACGTCGGGATCACCCGTGCGCGCGAGAGGCTCTACCTGACCAGCACCTACGTGCGGACGCTCTTCGGCGTGAGCAGGGACAGCCTGACGAGCCGCTTCGTCAAGGAGATCCCGGACGAGCTCGTCGAGGACGTCTCCGGCTCGCTCTCGAGCGGCGTCGCGCGCCCGCGCCAGGCCGTCGAGGCGACGAGTTCTCGGGCGTCCACCGATGCGGGTGCGCGGCGAGCGAGCCCTGTCGCGACCACCGGGGCCCAGCTGCTCGGTCTCGGCCCCGGAGACCGGGTCGTCCATGCCCGGTGGGGCGAAGGCGTCGTCGTGGCGGCGTCCGGCGAGGGTGAGAGAGCCGAGGCGACGATCGTGTTCGACCGGCACGGCCGCAAGCAGTTCCTCCTCGCCCTCACCCCGGTCAAGCGCGCCTGAACGTCGCGCCCGATTGGGTCCCGGGTCGAGCCGCTGCGTAGTATCGGGCCCGCCGCTGCCCGGCATGGACCGACCCGGACCGTGCTGGCAGACCCGGCTGGTCGGGCGTAGCGGACGGCGACGAGGAGGCCGTGCTCGGTGGATCTCTACGAGTACCAGGGCAAGCAGTACATGGCGCGCTTCGGCGTGCCGGTCTCGCCGGGCGAGGTCGCAGACACGGCCGACGAGGCGGTCGCTGCGGCCGAGCGCCTCGGCTACCCGGTCGCCGTGAAGGCCCAGGTCCAGGTCGGCGGCCGGGGCAAGGCCGGCGGCATCAAGCTCGCCCGCGACGCGGACGAGGTCGCGCTGCACGCTCGTGCGATCCTCGGCCTCGACATCAAGGGCCACGTCGTGCGCCGGCTCTGGCTCGAGCGCGCGGCCGACATCGCGAAGGAGTACTACGCGAGCTTCACGCTCGACCGCTCCGCGAAGCTGCACCTGTGCATGGTGTCGACGAAGGGCGGCGTCGAGATCGAGCAGGTGGCCGAGGAGGACCCGGACGCGATCACGCGTCGCCACGTCGACCCGCTCGACGGCTTCACCGAGGCCGATGGCGTCGAGCTCGCGGCGCGGTCGGGGATCGGCGAGGGGGAGCGGGAGGCAGTCGGCTCCATCCTCGCGAGCCTGTATCGCTGCTACGTCGAAGGCGACGCGGACCTCGTCGAGGTGAACCCTCTCGTCGTCACCACGGCGGGCACGGTCCTCGCCCTCGACGCGAAGGTGACGCTCGACGACGCGGCGAGCTTTCGCCATCCCGAGTGGTCGGAGTGGTCCAATCTCGAGGAGCTCGACCACCGGGAGCGCCTCGCCCGGTCGAAGGGCCTGCAGTACGTCGGCCTCGACGGCGACGTCGGCATCATCGCGAACGGCGCAGGGCTCGCGATGAGCACGTGCGACGTCGTCGAGCAGGTCGGTGGCAAGCCCGCCAACTTCCTCGACATCGGCGGGGGAGCGAGCGCAGACGTGATGGCGAGCGCGCTCGAGGTCATCAGCACCGACGAGAAGGTGCGGTCGATATTCGTCAACATCTTCGGGGGGATCACGCGCGGCGAGGAGGTTGCGAACGGGATCGTGCAGGCGCTCGGGCGGGTCGAGCTCAAGGCGCCGATCGTCGTGCGCCTCGACGGCACGAACGCCGTGGAGGGCCGGGCGATCCTCAAGTCCCACGAGTCCGCGCAGCTGGTGTCGTTGCCGACAATGATCGAGGCCGCCAGGGTGGCCACCGAGCTCGCGGGAGGAGCGCCACGATGAGCATCTTCGTCGACGCCGGTACGAAGGTCGTCGTCCAGGGCCTCAGCCCGACGAGCCAGGGCCTCTACCACGCTCTGCGCAACCGCGCCTACGGAACGCACGTCGTCGCCGGGACCAACCCCAAGCGCGGCGGCGAGGTGATCGAGGGGATCCCGGTCTTCGCGAGCGTCGCCGAGGCCGTCGCGCAGACCGGCGCGGACGCCTCCTTCATCACGGTGCCCCCCGCCGCCGCGCCGGCGGCCATCCTCGAAGCAGCCGAGGCCGGTGTGCCCTTCGTCGTCTGCATCACGGAGTTCACTCCCGCCCAGGACGAGGCGCGCGTCTTCGCGACGCTACGTCGCTACTACCCCGGGACGCGGCTGCTCGGGCCGAACTGCCCGGGGATCATCAGTGCAGGAGCGTGCAATATCGGGATCACGTCCGGGGACATCGCCCGTGCCGGTGGGCCGGTCGGCCTCGTCAGCCGCTCGGGCACGGTGTTCTACCAGGCGCTCTACGAGCTCACGGAGAGGGGCGTCGGCCAGACGACCGGCGTCGGAATCGGGGGCGACCCGGTCCCGGGGACGAGCTTCGTCGACTGCCTGGCCGCGTTCGAGGCGGACCCGGCGACGAGGGCCGTGATCTTGATCGGCGAGATCGGCGGGAGCGCGGAGGAGGAGGCGGCGGAGTTCATCTCGGCCGGCATGACCAAGCCGGTCGTCGCCTACATCGCAGGGGTGACCGCGCCACCGGGTCGCAAGATGGGCCATGCGGGTGCCATCGTGTCCGGCTCGAAGGGCACTGCAGCTGCGAAGATGGCGGCGCTCGCGAAAGCGGGCGTGACCGTCGCGCGCAACCCGACGGAGGCGGCCGAGGCGATGGTCGAGATCGTGCGAGACCTCGCTTGAGCCACTGCGGGCCGGGGCCGCGCGGGTGGCGCGGCTAGT
>DAHWHN010000059.1 GCA_027335685.1 Acidimicrobiaceae bacterium | reverse complement strand
AGCGTGCAGTGGTGCGCCTGCCGCCCTGCGCCTCGCGGCTCGACGCCGTCGTTGCCATGCTCGAGGCGGTCGCGGCGGGGCTCGTCCGAGCGGCGCGCCCGACGGCGCGTCCCGCCGCCAGCAGCGCGCTCGTCCTCGTGCCCGAGCGCCGTGACGCGGAGATCCTGACGCGGCGGCTCCGCCGGATCGGCTACGACGTCGCCCTCCATCCCGACGACTGGGCCGCCGCAGCGGCGGGGAGCCGGGTCGTCGTCGCCACGCGCACGGGGACGTTCGCGAGCCTCGGCCACCTCGACCTCGTCCTCGTCCTCGACTCGCACGCCGAGTCCTACGTCGAGCAGCGCAGCCCGACGTGGGCCGCGACGGTCCTCGTCGCCGAGCGGGCGCGCCGAGCGGGCGCGCCGTGCGTGCTCGTCTCGCCGTGCCCGACGGTCGAGCAGCTGGCCTGGGGCGAGCTCGTCGAGCTCCCGCGAGCTGTCGAGCGCGCGGGCTGGCCGCCGCTCGAGATCGTCGACCGCCGCGGGGAGGACCCGCGTTCTGGGCTGTTCTCCCCCCGGCTCGCCCCGATGCTCGCGGCCGCGGTCGCCGCCTATCCCGAGCTGCCGGCCGTCTGCGTCCTCAACCGGACCGGGAGGGTTCGCCTGCTCGCGTGCGGCTCGTGCGGCGAGATCGCCCGCTGCCCGGCCTGCGGCGCAGCGCTCAGCCAGCAGCGGCGCCCGCTGCCCGGCGCCGCGCCACTCCTCGACTGCCCGCGCTGTGCCCACGAGCAGCCCGCGGCGTGCGCGTCCTGCGGCTCGACGCGCCTGAAGCTGCTCCGAGCCGGTGTCGGGCTCGCGGCCGAGCAGCTGGCCGCGCTCACGGGCATGGTCGTCGCCGAGGTGAGCGGGCGCACGGGAGCCGACGCAACGGGGGCCGACGCAACGGGGGCTGACGCAACGGGCGCGGACGCGACGGGTGCCGGCGGCGAGGTCTCGGCGCAGATCCTGGTGGGGACCGAGGCCGTCCTGCACAGGCGACGCGCGGCCTCCGTCGTCGTCTTCCTCGACATCGACCACGAGCTGCTGGCTCCCCGCTTCCGGGCCGGCGAGCAGGCCCTCGCGCTCGTCGCGCGGGCCGCACGGCTCGTCGGCGGGGTCGAGCGGTCGCCGGCGGGCCCGCGCCCACGCGTCGTCGTCCAGACGCGCCTGCCCGACCACGAGGTCCTCCAGGCCGGGTCGCGCGCCGACCCCGGGATCCTCGCGTCCGCGGAGGCGGCCCGGCGCCGTGCACGCGGCCTGCCCCCCGACCGGGCGCTCGCGTCGGTCTCGGGTCCCGGGGCCGCCGAGCTGGCGGACGCGCTCACCGGTCTCGCCGAGGTGGCACGTCTCGACGAGGGGCGCTACCTGGTGCGCGCCCCGAGCTCCGCAGCGCTGGCCGACGCGCTCGCCGCGACGGGTCTCGTCGGCTCGCGCGCCCGGATCGCTGTCGACCCCGCCGACGCCTGAGGGCCGTCGACCTGCTAGTGTCATGCGGTCGGCTCCGGCCGACCCGACTGTGGCAGCCGCCCGGCCGGACCCGCGTCCTCCCGGTGGCAGGGCATCTGCTCGGACACCTGGCGCACGAGATCAGCGAAGGTCTGCACCGCGCATGCCCGACAAGACGGCGACGATCGCCCAGCACCGCCTCCACGAGACGGACACCGGCTCCCCGGAGGTCCAGATCGCGATCCTCACGGAGCGGATCAACCACCTGACCGAGCACCTCCGCTCGCACAAGGGCGACCACCACACCCGTCGTGGCTTGATGAAGCTCATCGGCCACCGCCGCCGCCTGCTCGACTACGTGCGAGAGAACGACGTCGAGCGCTACCGAGGGATCATCGCGAGGCTCGGCATCCGCCGCTAGCGGAGCACGCCGCCCGCTCAGGCCTCCGGGTCCTCTGCGGGTTGGAGGACCGCCGGGTCGCGGGAGCTGCCCGGTCGCACATAGGGCAGCGCCGGGCCACCCGGAGTCCGACCACGCGCAGCCCGTCGACATCCATGCAGCGCCCGCGGGCGCCAGCTGCCAGTCGCCGGGTCCTCGGCCAGCTCGGGTGCCCGACCACTGGGAACTGGCCGGTGCGGGTGCCAACGAGCACCTAGGAGCGACATGGCGGATGCCATCACGGTGTCGGCGCCCATCAGTGGGACCGACCGTACCCTCTCGTTCGAGACGGGCAAGCTAGCAGCACAGGCCGACGGCGCAGTCGTCGCGCGCATCGGCGACACGATGGTCCTCGTGACCGCCACGGCGGCCCGGCGGGTCCGGGAGGGGCAGGACTTCTTCCCCCTCACCGTCGACGTCGAGGAGCGGATGTACGCCGCCGGCAAGGTCCCCGGGTCGTTCTTCCGGCGGGAGGGCCGCGCGACCGACCAGGCGATCCTCATCGACCGCCTCATCGACCGCCCGCTGCGCCCGTCGTTCCCCGAGGGCTTCCGTGCCGAGGTCCACGTCGTCGCGACGGTCTTCGGCGCCGACCAGGAGAACCCGCACGACGTCGTCGCGATCAACGGGGCGTCGGCCGCGCTCATGATCTCGGGCATCCCCTTCGAGGGCCCGATCGGCGCCGTGCGCGTCGCGTACTCGACGGACGGACGCTGGCTGCCGCACCCCACCTACCAAGAAGGTGACGCCTCGACCTTCGAGCTCGTCGTCGCCGGGCGCGCCCTGTCGGACGAGCCGGACGCCGAGATCGCGATCATGATGGTCGAGGCCGGCGGGACCGAGCACGCCGTCGACTACTACGAGTCCGGTGCCCCGAAGGTCACCGAGGAGGTCGTCGCCGAGGGCATCGAGGCCTCGAAGACCTGGATCCGCGAGGCGATCGCCCTCCAGCGCGAGCTCGTCGCCGCCGCAGGGCGCAAGCCGACGATCCCCTACGAGCTCTTCGTCGACTACGAGCCGGACGTCTACGAGCGCGTCGTCGCGGTCGGCGGCGCATCGCTCGCCGCGGCGAACCTCGTCACGACCAAGGCGGAGAGGGCGGCGGCCCTCGACGCAGCAGGGGCAGAGATCCTCGTCGCGCTCGCGGAGCAGTTCGCGGGGCGCGAGCGGGAGGTCAAGGCTGCGATCCGCTCGCACACCAAGACGCTCGTGCGCAGGCGGATCGTCGAGGAGGGCATCCGGATCGACGGCCGCGGCACGACCGACATCCGCCCGCTCTCGGCCGAGATCGGCCTCATCCCGACAGCCCACGGGTCCGGGCTGTTCCAGCGGGGCGACACGCAGGTGCTCAACGTGACGACGCTCGGGATGCCCCGGATGAACCAGCTCCTCGACACGATCGGCGTCGACGAGACGAAGCGCTACATGCACCACTACAACTTCCCGCCGTTCTCGACCGGCGAGACCGGCTTCATGCGCGGCCCGAAGCGCCGGGAGATCGGCCACGGCATCCTCGCGGAGCGCGCCCTGCTGCCTGTCATCCCGCACGAGGACGAGTTCCCCTACACGATCCGCCTCGTGTCGGAGGTCCTCTCGTCGAACGGGTCGACCTCGATGGCGTCGGTGTGCGGCTCGACGCTGTCGCTCATGGACGCCGGCGTCCCGATCAAGGCCCCCGTCGGCGGCATCGCGATGGGCCTGGTGTACGCCGAGGGAAAGTACACGACCCTCACCGATATCCTCGGCGCCGAGGATGCCTTCGGCGACATGGACTTCAAGGTCGCCGGGACGCGCGACTTCGTCACGGCGCTCCAGCTCGACACGAAGATCGACGGCCTGCCCGCGGACGTCCTCGCCCAGGCGCTGCGCCAGGCACGCGACGCCCGTCTCGTCATCCTCGACGTCATCACGAAGGCGATCGCCGAGCCTGCGAGCGCGGTGAAGTCGCACGCGCCGAAGATCGTCAGCTTCGAGATCCCGATGGACAAGATCGGCGAGGTGATCGGGCCGAAGGGCAAGGTCATCAACGCGCTCCAGCAGGAGACGGGCGCGGACATCGCGGTCGACGACGACGGCTCGGTCGGGCGCGTGACCATCGGTGCGAAGGAGTCCGTGGCAGTCGACGAGGCCCGGCGCCGGATCGAGCTCATCCTCGACCCGCCGACGGCCGAGGTCGACAAGGTCTACGACGGCAAGGTCGTGAACATCACGAAGTTCGGCGCGTTCGTCAACATCCTCCCGGGCCGCGACGGCCTGCTGCACATCTCCCGGCTCGGCGCCGGCAAGCGCGTCGAGCGCGTCGAGGACGTCGTCGAGCTCGGCCAGGACGTCAAGGTGGTCGTCGACGACATCGACCCGCAGGGCAAGATCTCGCTCTCGCTCGTCGGCGAGGACGGCGAGCGCATCGGCGGGAGCAAGGCCGACGCGCCGCGTGCCGGCGCCTCGGCCGCCCGCGAAGGTGCCGACGCGCCGGCAGGCTCCGAGGGCGCGCCGGCGGCTCGTCGTCGCGCCTCGTTCGAGGACGAGTTCGCGGTGGAGATTGAACGGGACTTCGGCAACCTCGGCCCGGCCGACATCGCGGCGCCGCCCGGACCACGCGCCGAGCGCGGCCCCCGGCGACGCAGCGGCCCGCGGCGCTGAGCGGGACGAGCGTGGCGCGATGGCGGGCAAGCCGGTGCGACCGATGATCGACGTGGCGACGCTCGACTGCGGGATCCGCCTCGTCACCGAGAAGATGCCCGGGGTGCGGTCCGTCTGCACCGGCTTCTGGGTCGGCACCGGCTCGCGCGACGAGACCGGGCCCCAGGTCGGCATCTCCCACTTCCTCGAGCACCTGCTGTTCAAGGGGACGCCGACCCGCTCGGCGCGCTCGATCGCCGAGGACGTCGACGCGGTCGGCGGGGACATGAACGCCTTCACCACGAAGGAGTACACGACCTTCTACGTCCGCACGCTCGCGGACCACCTCGACCTCGGCCTCGACATCTTGTCCGACATCGTGTGGAACCCCGCGCTCCGGCCGGACGAGGTCGACGCGGAGCGCCAGGTCATCCTCGAGGAGGTGCTCATGCACCTCGACGAGCCTGCAGACGTCGTGCAGGAGCGCTTCGCCGACGCGCTCTTCCCCGGCCACCCGCTCGGCCGCGAGGTGCTCGGACTTCCGGAGGTGATCGCCGGCGTGAGCGTGCCGGAGATCCGCTCGTTCTTCGCGGAGCACTACCGGCCGGGCAACATCGTCGTCGCCGTCGCGGGCGACGTCGAGCACGGCCGCATCGCCGACGGGATCGAGAGGCGTTTCGCCGGCGCCGCGGCGGGCAGCCCGCCGGTGCGGACACCGCCGGGCGACGAGGTGCGCGCACTCGACGTCACGTCGCGCGACACCGAGCAGGCACACCTCGTCGTCGGCGTCCGCGGACCGGAGCGCCGCTCGCCCGACCGGTTCGCGCTCTCGCTGCTCAACCACAGTCTCGGAGGGGGGATCTCCTCGCGCCTGTTCCAGAAGATCCGCGAGGAGCGCGGTCTTGCCTACTCGGTCGTCTCCGACCGCGTCGCCTACTGCGACGCCGGCGCGCTGGCGGTCTCGGTCGGCACTGCGCCGGAAAGGACGCAGGAGGTCCTGCGCCTCGTGCTCGACGAGATCGAGGACCTCGCGGCCAAGGGCGTGACGGAGCAGGAGCTCGAGCTGGCGAAGGGCCACCTGCGTGCGGACACCATCCTCAGCCTCGAGGAGTCCGGCTCACGCATGTCGCGGATCGGCGCGAGCCTGCTGCTCCACGGCGAGGTCCCGAGCATCGAGGAGATCACGGCGAAGATCGACGCGGTGACCCTCGACGAGGTGGCCGAGGTCGCGGCGCGCGTGCTCGGCGGCCAGCGCGTGCTCGCCGCGGTCGGCCCGTTCACCGCGGACGAGCTCGCCTCCGAGCTCGGCTGACCGCACGGGAGGGCCGGGTCCAGGTGACGACGGTACGGGTCGCCGTTCTCGGCGCCGCGGGGCGCATGGGGCGGACGGTCTGCGCCGCCGTCGGGGCGTGCGCCGATCTCGAGCTCGTCGGGGCGGTCGACCCCTCGGCCACCGGAACGGAGCTCGCACCCGGCGAGGCGGCGGCGGGCCCGGGCCCCGGTGGCGGCGAGCCGGCCGGCCCGCTCGTGCTCTCGGGCCGGGTCGAGGACCTCGCCGAGGTCCGGCCCGACGTCGTCGTCGACTTCACCAACGCCGAGGCCGCGGTGCCGGCCCTGCTCTGGTGCGCCGCCAACGGCGTCCACGCTGTATCGGGCACGACGGGGATCGACGGGGGCGAGCTCGAGCGGCTGGGCGCGGCCTTCGCCGCGCCCGGTTCGCCCAACTGCGTGATCGCGCCGAACTTCGCGATCACGGCCGTCCTGTTGCTCCGCCTCGCCGAGATCGCTGCGGTCCACCTCGACTCGGTCGAGATCGTCGAGCTCCACCACGACGCGAAGCGCGACGCCCCGTCGGGGACGGCGCTCGAGACCGCCCGGCGGATCGCCCACGCGCGTTCCCGAGCGGGTCTCGCACCCCCGGTCGAGCCGACGGCGACCGAGGTCCTCGCGGGCGTCCGGGGCGGAGTCGGGTCCGGGGGCATCCACGTCCACGCCATCCGTCTCCCCGGCCTCGTCGCGCACGAGGAGGTGGTCTTCGGCGCGCCCGGCCAGACGCTGACGATCCGCCAGGACTCCTACGACAGGTCGTCGTTCATGCCCGGCGTCCTCGCGGCCGTCCGTGCGGTGGCATCCCTCGAGGGGTTGACGATCGGCCTCGAGCCCGTCCTCGGCCTGTGACGTGACACGAGCGGCCCCGCCCCGGCCGGTCCCACGGGGCCGGGTCGGAGCGGGGCGGGCCCGGTCGTCGGATCAGGACTTCGCGAAGTCGAGCCCGTTCGCGGCCGAGACGGGAGCGGCTCCGGACAGCGAGCCGAAGGCAAGCGGGACGGGGTAGCGCCCGAGGACGAAGTTCAAGACCGCGACGTGCTGCATCTCGACGGGCTGGATCGACGCGGCGATCGCGACGGCAGCCGGTGTCGAGAGGGCCTTGATCGCCTCGAGGTACGTCGCCGCGGCGACTCCTTCGAGCGTGAGCGCGAGCTCGGCGACGCCGGCGACGTCGGTCACGTGCGCGAAGTCCTTGTCGACGACGCTCGCGTAGACGGGGTTCGCGGCGGTGATCGGCTTGTACCTGGCTCGGACGAGCACGGAGTTCCACGCCGCGGCGTGGTCCTTGTGCTGGGCCATCGCGACCGTCGCGAAGTTGGCGATCGCAGGAGGGACCGGACCGAGCTTGTGCGCGCCTGCCGCCTTCAGCGCCGCGCCGTAGGTGGCGACGGCCAGGTTCTCGAGGCTCGCGGCGAGCCCCGCCACGACGACGTCGAGCGGGACGTCGCTGCCCATCGCGGGCAGCCCGGCCCGTGCCGCCGCGATGGTCCCGCCGGACCGGGTGGCCGCGGCAGCAGGAAGGGCGGCGAGCGCGACGCCGCCGGCGATCATCGCCCCCGCCGTCGCGAGGAAACCACGGCGGCTCAGCGCGCGCCGTGTCGACTCGCCCTCGAGCTCCTCCCACTGCGCGATGCTCGCACGCATCTGCGGAAAGGTGTCGCGGTGCGCGTCCGCCACGTCGCTCGTCGCCGAGCGGAGCTCGGACTCGGTGACGGCCATGTCGGCCACGCCGCTCAGGACCGTGCCGCGCCGGGCGGCCCTGTCGGTGTTCGCGTTCTCGGTGTCGGTCATCAGCGGACAGCTCCTTCGGTCGCGGGGCGTGCTGCGGTGGTCGAGTAGAAGGCGTTCGGGAAGCCGACGCTGCCGGCGGCGGCTGGGAGCTTCGCGATCGGCGGCGGCAAGGTGATGTCGGCGCCGAGGCCGCCGGCGAGCAGCGCGCGCACGGCGAGCAGGATGGCGACGTGCTGGGCCTCGACGCCCATGATGCTCGCCGTCAGGTCCTTCGCGTTCAGGTCCTCGAGGACCGCCGCGTCCTTGACGTAGGTCTCCGCCGCACCGTTCTCGAGGGTGATCGCGAGGTCGACGACCTTCGCCGCGCTCGTGAGGGTCGGCTTGGCCTTGTCCACCACCTGGAGCAGGACCGGGTCCGGCTTGGTTTGCGGCTTGCCGCCGAGGGCGCGGATCGAGGCGTTGAACGCGGCGGCGTGCTCGACGTGCTGCTGGCGCGTCTTGGTGACGAAGGTCTTGACGACGGGGTTCGCCGCCGCGCCGCCGATGAAGGGGAGCGTGAGCGCGACGCCGTAGGTCGCGACGGCCAGGTTCTCGATCGCGGCGGCGGTCTGGAGGATCTGGACGTCGCCCGGTGCGGCAGCGAAGGCGCTCGTCTGGCTGAGGGCGAGGATGGCTGCCCCGAGGCCGACCGCCGCGCCCGCGCCGGCGAGACCGTGCCGTAGCGCCGCGGCGCGCCGCGTGCTGAACTCCTCCACCTCCTCGTTGTCGATCTCCCCATGGGCCCGCCGCTCGCGACCGCGCTCCACGACCTCGTCGAGGCTCGCCCGACCGGCGCGCATGGCGTCCGCCTGGATGTCGTCGGACTGCTCGATGAGCTGTCCGAGACCGTGCTCGTCGTAGTCCATCTGCTTCTCCCTCTCTCGGTACGTGACGAGAGTCCTTCGGAGCGCGCCGCCACGTCGGATGACACGGGCGCGGACCGGGCCGGTCGCAAGCGCCGCACAGGCGTGCTGGTAGCGTCTGGCCGTGGACACGACCGCGTCGCGCCGAGCACCCGGGGCACCACCTTTCGGCCGCAACGTGACGGCGATGGTCACGCCCTTCACGTCCTCCGGTGCGCTCGACCTCGCCGGGGCGGAGCGTCTCGCGTCCGTCCTCGTCGAGCAGGGCAACGACGGGCTCGTGCTCTCCGGCTCGACCGGCGAGGCCTCGACGCTCACCGACGACGAGCGCGTCGAGCTGTGGCGGGCGGTCGTCGGTGCCGTCGACGTGCCCGTCGTCGCCGGTGCGACGTCGAACGACACGGCGCACTCGGTCGAGCTGGTCCGCCGGGCCGAGGGCGCCGGCGTGTCGGGGATCCTCGCCGTCACGCCGTACTACAGCCGGCCGTCTCAGGCGGGCATCGACGCCCACTTCCGGGCTGTCGCGCGAGCGACGTCGCTTCCGGTCGTGCTCTACGACATCCCCGTCCGCACGGGCCGCAAGATCAGCCACACGACGCTTCTGCGACTGGCGGAGCAGGTGCCGAACATCGTCGCGCTGAAGGACGCCTCCGGCGAACCCGCCGGCACGGCCCGCCTGCTCGCCGAGGCACCCGACGGCTTCTCCTGCTACTCCGGCGACGACGCGCTCACCCTACCGCTGCTCGCGGTCGGAGCCGTCGGCCTCATCGGCGTCGCGACCCATTGGTGCGCGCCCGAGTCCGGCGAGATGATCGAGCGCTTCCTCGCAGGCGACGTCGCCGGAGCGCGTGAGCTCAACGCCGCGCTGCTCGACAGCTTCGCCTTCGAGACCGGCGACGACGCGCCGAACCCGCTTCCGACCAAGGCCGTGCTGCGCGTCCTCGGCCTCCCGGCCGGCCAGTGCCGCCTGCCGCTCGGGGACGCCCCGGACGGCCTCGAGGAGGCGGCCGCCGCCGTGCTCAGGCGGCTCGACGCGTGGCGCCGGTGCCGTGGCGACGCCCCATGGAACAGAGCGTGAGGGACGACATGGCAGACGACGTACGCATCGTGTTCCTCGGCGGTCTCGGCGAGATCGGCCGGAACTGCGCGGTCGTCGAGCACTCGGGCCGGATGATGGTCCTCGACTGCGGGATCATGTTCCCCGACCCGGAGATGCCGGGGATCGACCTTGTGCTTCCCGACTTCTCGTACTTGCGGGACAACGCCGACCGGGTCGAGGGCGTCATCCTCACCCACGGCCACGAGGACCACACGGGCGGGCTCGGCTACCTCCTCGCGATCGTCGACGCGCCGGTCTTCGGCTCGGCGCTCTCGCTCGGGCTCGCACGCTCGCGCGTCGAAGATGCCGGACTCGGCTCGAAGGCACGGCTCGTTACCGTCACCGACGGCGAGCGGCGCAGGATCGGCCCGTTCGACGTCGAGTTCATCCCGGTCACGCACTCGGTGCCGCACGGCTTCGCGACGGCGTTCCACACACCACAGGGCGTCGTCCTGCACTCCGGCGACTTCAAGCTCGACATGACACCGGTCGACGGCCGGCGCACGGACCTCGCACGCATCGGTGCGCTCGCGGACGGCGAGGGGATCCGGCTTCTGCTCGCGGACTCGACGAACGCGGAGGAGCCCGGCCACACGCGCTCGGAGAGCTCTGTCGGCGAGACCCTGCGCCAGATCTTCTCCGAGAAGCGCGGGCGGCGCATCATCGTCGCGTGCTTCGCGAGCCACATCCACCGGATCCAGCAGCTCGCCGACGCTGCCGTGGCGAACCAGCGTAAGATCACCCTCCTCGGCCGCTCGATGCTGCGCAACGTCGCGCTCGCGCGAGAGCTCGGGCTGCTCACGATCCCCGAGGACTCCCTCGTCGACGTCGAGCGTGTCGACGACCTTGCTCCCGGGCAGGTATGCGTCATCTCGACCGGCTCGCAAGGCGAGCCGATGTCGGCCCTCACCCTGCTCGCGTCGGGTGAGAACAGGCGCCTGTCCGTGAGCGACGGCGACGTCGTGGTGCTCAGCTCGCATGCGATCCCCGGCAACGAGTGGGCCGTCGCGAAGGTGATGGACGGCCTCGCCCGCCGCGGCGCGGAGGTCGTCCATTCGGGGATCGCGCACGTCCACGAGAGCGGCCATGCAAAGCAGGGCGAGCTCGCCACGCTCCACGCGGTGGCCCGCCCGCGCAGCTTCGTGCCGGTCCACGGCGAGTACCGGCACCTGCTCCGACATGCGCGGCTCGCGATCGAGATGGGCGTCGACGAGCACGACGTGCTGCTGTGCGAGGACGGCGACGCAATCCGCCTGAGCGACGCCGGGATCGACTTCGACGGCGAGGTGCCCGCCGGCTACCTCTACGTCGACGGCATCGTCGGCGACATCGGGACCGGGGTGCTGCGCGACCGTCGGGTGCTCGCCGAGGAGGGCGTCGTCGTCGTGGTCCTCGCGGTCGACAGCAAGTCCGGCGAGATCCTCACCGGTCCGGAGATCATCACCCGCGGCTGGGTTCATGCCCCCGAGGCCGAGGAGCTCATCGAGGACGCCCGGACGGTCGTGGTGAAGGCCGTCGGCGAGGCGGTGCGGGCGGGGTCCTTCGACGCCGACACCCTCCGCCGGGCCACCCGGCGTGCGCTCGGCAAGCTCGTCAGCGACCGGACCCGCCGCCGACCGATGATCGTGCCCGTCGTCATGGAGGCCTGAGCCCGCCTGGCCGTGGCGGCACGCTGCCCGCGGTCGTCCGGCGATCGTCCGTGGCACGAGTGGCGCGTGGTGCCGGTGTTAGCGTTGTGCCCACTGTGGCAACGACACGGGGGTCCAGCCCGACGACGTGGGCGACGTCGCGGCCAGCGGCGCGGCCGTCGTCGCGCAGCCAAGCTGCGCTGGCGGGCCGCTCGGGCCGCTCCGGTGGATCCTCCTCCTCTCGGGCACCGTCGCGTGCTCGTGCGCGCGACGCGGGCGCCAGAGCTCCCCGTCGTGGCGGATCGGCGAACGGCGCCGACCGGCGCGCCCCGGGGCACGAGGCGGTCGGCCGGGCGGCGCGTTCGCTCGCCCGGCAGCCCGTCGAGATCTGGGGGCTCCTCCTGCTCGTCCTCGGCCTGCTTCTCGGGCTCGGGGTCTACGCGGACCTGCTCGGCCTCGCCGGTCACGTCGTCCGCCGCTTCGGCGCGGACCTGCTCGGCTGGGGCCTCGACGTCGTCCCCGCGGGTCTCGTCGTCGTCGGCGCCTCCCTCGTCGTCGAGCGGGGCCGCCGCGGCGTGCTCGGTGCGCTCGTCGCCCTCGGGCTCGTCGCCGTCGGCGGGTCCAGTCTCGGCGATCTCGCGGGCGGGCTGCCGCGCGTCGGCGCCGGGTCCCACCGCCTCGGCGGCGCCGGCGGGCTCGCGGGAGCGGTGGTCGGCGGAGGCCTGCACGCTCTGCTCGGGACGGCCGGCGCGACGATCCTGCTCGCGGCGCTCGTGTTCGTCGCGGGGTGCGCGGCGGTCGGCCTGCCCGTGCGCGCCGCCGTCGCCGGTCTCGGCCGGGCGGCGCGCTCGTCCCGGCGCCTGCTCGGCGACGGCCGGGCGGGAGACGAGCGCCCCGGCGCGACGGGCGGCAGCAGGCTCGCGCACGCCGAGGGGCCGACGACGCT
>DAHWHN010000045.1 GCA_027335685.1 Acidimicrobiaceae bacterium | reverse complement strand
GCCGGAGCGGCGTCGCTCGGGTCGCTCGCGGCCGCCGAGGTGATCTCGCACATCGGCGCTCGGCCGGAGGTGTCGCTGGCCGAGCTCGCAGACGAGGCCGGCCTGCTGGAGGTGCTCGGCGATCGTTGAGCTCGGAGCGGGTCCGGACGGCGGATCGCCCAGGCTGCTCCGGGCCTCAGGACCCGTCGTCGGGATCGTCGGCCGGAAGGCAGGGGAGCTCGAGATCGGCGAGCCGCACGAGACCCGATGCGATCCAGCGAGCGAGCCCGGCGATCTGCGCATCGACCTTCGACGGCTCTTCGAGGACGCTCTCGTCGAGACGGTACGTCCCTTGGTACGCGATCTCGATCGCGCACGACGGGGCGTCTTTGTCTGCGTCGTAGACCTGCTCGATCGTCGGCCCGGTGCGCTCGAGGCGCTCGCCCGCGATCTCGGGGACCTCGGTGCCGAGAGCGGCCAGCACGGCAGCCGGGTCGGGGAGCTCGACCAGTCGCTGGAGGCGGAGGGCGACCTCGACCACGAGCTCGGGGCGCTCTGCCGGGGACTCGCCGATCGACCACGAGCGGTACGCGCTCTGGCTCCAGGTCGGCCACTCGAGGCTGACGTCGGCGCGGACCCGCGGTGGGCTCTGCTCGCCGGGAAGGCTGTAGGACGTCTCGAAGGAGACGTCGCCGAGGAAGACGTCGACCTGGAAGCGCTCCTCGACCGCCTGCTGCTCGAGCAGCGAGGCCTCGAGGGCCTCCCGGATGGACCCGATCACGTCGAGCAGGATGTGGTCGATCATGGAACCGAGAGGCTAACCGCACGGCGGGGCGCCAGGGCGCCGAGGCAGGCGCTAGAAACGGGGTCGTGACCAACCCCTGGCTCGAGCGCCGTGTCGTGGCGTACGCGCACCAGGGAGGCGCGAAGGAGGCGCCGTCGAGCACGCTCTACGCGATCGCTCGCGCCGTCGCGGCGGGCGCCACCGCGGTCGAGCTCGACGTCCACGCGACGAAGGACCGTGAGCTCGTGGTCTGCCACGACCCCACCGTGGACCGGACGACGGGCTCGAGTGGCGCGATCGCCGCCCGGACCCTCGCGGAGCTCCAGCGCCTCGACAACGCCTACTGGTTCGTCCCGGGCCACGACGTGCGCCGGGGGGGTCGAGCCGGCGACTACCCCCTGCGGGGCCGCGCCCCCGCGGACCCGACGCTCGGCGTGGCCACCCTGCGGGCCGTGCTCGAGGCCTTCCCCGGTCTCGTCCTCAACCTCGACATCAAGCGGACCGCGCCCGACGTCGAGCCCTACGAGGACATCCTCGCCCGGCTGCTCGCCGAGCACGGCCGGTCTGACGACGTTATCGTTGCGTCCTTCCACGACCGCGCGACCGCGGCGTTCCACGCGCTCGCTCCCGACGTCGCCATCTCGGCCGGCCGCCGGGCTGTGACCTCCTTCACGCTCGCAGTCTGGTCCCGCCGCCGACCCGACCGGGACCTCGCCCGCTACGCCGCGCTCCAGGTCCCGGCGCGCGTCGGCCCGAAGGCCCTCGTGACGCGCCGCTACGTCGACGTCGCCCACGGGCTCGGCGTCGCGGTCCACGTCTGGACGGTCGACGAGGCCGAGGAGATGGAGCGGCTCGTCGCTCTCGGCGTCGACGGCGTCATCTCCGACAGGCCGTCTGTCCTCGCGGGGGTGCTCGACCGCCTCCAGGTTGCGTGGCGTGACGCGCCGGGCACGGGTCGAGCGCCGGCCTGAGGGGTCGTCCGCGTCCTCTACGCTCGGCGCGTCTCGGTGTCGCCGGAAGGTAGGGCTGTGGGTCTGTCGATCGGTATCGTCGGACTTCCGAACGTCGGCAAGTCCACGCTGTTCAACGCGCTCACGCACAACGCCGTGCTGGCGGCGAACTATCCCTTCGCGACGATCGAGCCGAACGTCGGAGCGGTGGCCGTCCCCGACCCGCGCCTCGACCACCTCGGCGCGCTCTACGAGAGCGAGCGGGTCGTGCCCGCCCTCGTCACCTTCGTCGACATCGCCGGCATCGTGCGCGGTGCCTCTGTCGGCGAGGGGCTCGGCAACAAGTTCCTCGCCGCGATCCGCGAGAGCGACGCCATATGCCAGGTCGTGCGCGCGTTCTCCGATCCGGACGTGATCCACGTCGATGGCCGGGTCGACCCGGCCGACGACATCGCGACGATCAACACCGAGCTCGTGCTCGCCGATCTCCAGACGGTCGACAACCGCCTCGCGCGGCTGTCGAAGGAGGCGCGGATGCGCCCGGAGCTCGCTCCGGTCCTCGCCGCCGTCACCCGCGCGCGTGCCGTGCTCGACACGGGCACCCCGATCGCGGTCGCTGCCGCCCGGGGCGAGGTCGACACCGGCCTTCTCGCGGACCTGCACCTGCTCAGCGCGAAGCCGTTCGTCTACGTCTTCAACGTCGACGAGGCCGATCTCGGCGACGAGGGCCGGCGAGCCGAGCTCGCGGCGCTCGTCGCGCCCGCCCCGTCGGTGGTCGTCTGCGCGCAGATCGAGGCCGAGCTCGTCGACCTCGACGCCGAGGACGCAGCAGAGCTGCTCGCAGGCTACGGCCAGCGCGAGTCCGGCCTCGTGCAGCTCGTGCACGTCGGCTTTCGTGCCCTCGGGCTCCAGACGTTCCTCACGGCCGGCCCGACGGAAGCCCGCGCGTGGACGATCCGTGCCGGCGACACGGCTCCCCAGGCCGCTGGGGTGATCCACACGGACTTCCAGCGCGGCTTCGTCAAGGCCGAGGTGATCGCCTACGAGGACCTCGTGACGCTCGGCTCCGTCGCCGCCGCGCGCGCTGCGGGCAAGGCGCGGATCGAGGGCAAGGACTATGTCATGCGCGACGGCGACGTGGTCGAGTTCCGCTTCAACGTCTGACACGGCTCGCCGCGCCGATGCGCGAGCAGGCCGGGTCGTGGGCGTGACACACCGCTTTGGCAGGATCTGTGCATGGACGCAACGCGAGGTGGCCAGCCGATCCCGTACGTGGTGCGCCGGAGCGCTCGCGCCCGACGGGTCAGCCTGACCGTGTCGCCGCGCGACGGTGTCGTCGTCGTCGTTCCCGTGCAGGGCGATCCGGGCATCGCAGCCGCTCTCGTCGACAGCCGGAGGGAGTGGATCCTTCGTGCCCAGCGACGCTTTGCGCGCGAGAGCGCGGCGGTGCCCGACCTGTCCGACGCCGACGCGCCCGGCCGTCTGCCCGAGCGTGTCGAGCTGCGGGCCGTCGGGGAAAGCTGGCACGTCGCCTACGGCGAGGCCGGAGGCGGTCGGGGCCGTGTGCTCGTCCGGCCTGGCCGGTTGCTCGTCGTCAGATCAGGCTCCGACGGGCCGGACGCGCCCGACAGCGCACGTCGTCTGCTCCAGGTTTGGCTCGGCCGTCGTGCGCGTGGATGCCTCGAGCCCTGGCTCGCCCGCCTCGCGTGCGAGATGGGCGTCACTGTCGCCCAGACGAGCGTCCGCGCGCAGCGCACCCGCTGGGCGAGCTGCTCGTCCTCCGGCGAGATCAGCGTGAACAGGAGCCTTCTGTTCCTGCCCGGAGAGCTCGTCGAGCACGTCCTTGTCCACGAGCTCTGCCACAGAACCGAGATGAACCACTCGCGTCGCTTCTGGAGGCTCGTCGAGAGCAAGGATCCGGCGACTGCCGCCCACCGCGCGGCGCTGCGCGGGGCGTGGACCTACGTGCCCGCGTGGGCGCAGGCGCAGCCGGTCTGATCCTGCAGGCTCGCGCCGGTGCGCTCAGCCGCGACCGCAGTTCGGCTTCTTGCCGTGGTTTGCCTTCTTCTTCGCTGACAGCTTGCGCTTCGTCGTTCGCTTGGACACGAGCAGGGAAGTGTAGTGCCTCGGCGCCGGACGTCGCGCCACGAGGTGCAGCGCTACCGTAGGGCAGCGGTCGATCGCCGTTCGCCCGGAGGTGGAGATGGCGTGGCTGTTGCGTCGCGGTGAAGTTCTTGCGAGCGTCGATGTCGTCGGGGATCCCACGAGCGCGCACGCGCCCGGAGGCGTGTCGCTCACACGCTCGCGCGTCGTGCACAGCTTCGGGTCCCGCGGGGCTCTCGACGTCGCCTACCTCGACAGCCACCTCGTCGTCTCGGCGGTCCACCACCTCGCGCCGCGCCGATTCGGGATCAGGTCGCGCCGCGCCGGCTTCGTGCTGCGTGCCGAGCCGGGAGCCTTCGAGCGGTGGTCGTTGCGCCCCGGTGACCAGCTCGAGCTGAAGCAGTGACGCGGGGCGCGCCTCTCGTCTCCGGCACGCTCTACGTCGTCTCGACCCCGATCGGCAACCTCGCCGACCTCTCCGAGCGCGCGCGTGACGTGCTGCGCGCGGTCGACATCCTCGCGTGCGAGGACACCCGACGGACGGGGCGCCTGCTCGAGCTCGTCGGCATCGAGGCTCCCCGTCTCGTCGCCCTCCACCTCCACAACGAGACGGCGCGGGCGGACGGCCTCGTCGACCGCCTGCGCGACGGCGCGACGGTCGCGCTCGTCTCCGACGCCGGCACGCCGCTCGTGTCCGACCCCGGAGCGCACCTCGTTGCACGCGCGGTGCAGACAGGTATCCCCGTCGTGGCGGTTCCGGGGGCGTCCGCGCTCCTCGCGGCGCTCGTCGTGAGCGGCTTCGACGCGCATCGCTGGCGTTTCGAGGGGTTCTTGCCGCGCAAGGGGGGGGAGCGGCGGTCCCGACTCGCGGACATCGCCGGAGCAAGCCATCCGAGCGTCGTGTTCGAGTCGCCTCACCGCCTCCAGGCGACGCTCGAGGACCTCGCCGAGGCATGCGGAGCCGAGCGCAACGTCGTCGTCGCCCGCGAGCTGACCAAGCTGCACGAGCAGGTCCTGCGCTCGACCCTCGCCGAGGCGGCGGTGCGTGCCGCAACTGGGGGGGAGGCGCGCGGCGAGCACGTGCTCGTCGTCGACGGGGCGCCTCCGGCACGCGGCGCGCAGGCCGAGCCGCCGGTCGACGCGCTACGCGGGCTGGTCGGTGCGGGCCTGAGCAAGCGCGATGCGGTGACGGCTGTTGTCCTCCTGCTCGGCGTGTCGCGCCAGCAGGCCTACGCTGCGTCGCTCGAGCTCGACCGGACCTAGACCCGCCGTCGAGACAGGCCGGGACGCCCGGCCACCTCCCGGTACGCTACAGCTCGTGCCCGAACGGTTCTACGTCACGACACCGATCTACTACCCCAACGACCGACCGCACCTCGGCACCGCGTACGCGACCGTCACGGCCGACGCGCTCGCCCGCTGGCACCGGCTGCGCGGTGACGACGTGCTGTTCCTGACCGGCGTCGACGAGCACGGGTTGAAGATCGCACGCCGGGCGGAGGAGCAGGGCATGACGCCTGCAGCCTGGACCGACGAGACCGCGGGCTGGTTCACCGACGCGTGGGCGGCGCTCGCGGTGACCAACGACGACTTCATCCGCACGACCGAGGAGCGCCACATCCGTGCCGTCCAGCGGTTCACGCAGGCGATCTACGACAACGGCCACATCTTCAAAGGGGAGTACTCCGGCTGGTACTGCGTCGCCTGCGAGGCGTACTACGCGCAGTCCGAGCTCGCGGAGGGGGCGTCCTGCCCGGTGCACAAGAGCCCCGTCGAGTGGCTCGTCGAGGAGAACTACTTCTTCCGGCTCTCGGCGTTCGCGGACCGCCTCCTCGCGTGGTATGCGGCGAACCCGGGCGTCGTCGTCCCCGAGTCCAAGCGCAACGAGGCCGTGTCGTTCATCCGCCAGGGTCTCGCGGACATCTCGATCTCCCGCACGTCGATCGACTGGGGCGTGCCGGTTCCCTGGGACCCCGACCACGTCGTCTACGTCTGGTACGACGCCCTCGTCAACTACGTCACGGCCGCGGGCTACGGCGTCGACGACGAGACGTTCGCCGCGTGGTGGCCCAGCGTCCACCACCTCGTCGGCAAGGACATCCTCCGGTTCCACGGGATCTGGTGGCCGGCGATGTGCATGGCGGCAGGGATCGAGCCTCCCCGCCAGCTCGTCGTGCACGGCTTCTTGCTGGTCGGTGGCGAGAAGATGTCGAAGTCCCGGCTCAACCAGATCGACCCGGTCGCGCTTGCCGCCGACGTCGGCGTCGACGCCCTCAGGTACCACCTGCTGCGCGAGGTCAGCCTCGGCGCCGACGGTGAGTTCTCCTACGAGGGCCTCCTCGCGCGCTACAACGCCGACCTCGCGAACAACCTCGGCAACCTCGCGCAGCGTGTCGCGACGGTCGTCGGCTCGAAGTGCGGCGGGATCGGCCCGGCGCCGCGTCCGGCCGGGCAGGGCAGCCGGCTCTCGGCCGTCGCCGAGGAGGTGGTGCGCGAGGCCTGCATCGCCTGGGAGCGGTTCGCCCCGCACGACGCCCTCGCGGTGTCCTGGCGCCTCGTGCGGGAGACGAACGCCGAGCTCGAGGTCACCGAGCCGTGGAAGATGGCGCCCGGCCCCGAGGTCGACGCCGTGCTCGGCGACGCGCTCGAAGCGCTACGGATCGTCACGATCCTCGCGTCGCCCGCCGTCCCGGCTGCGGCGGCAGAGATCTGGCGCCGGCTCGGCCTGTCGGGCGCGCCGGACGACCCGGGCCGGGCGGCTCGCCGTGGAGGCGGGCTCGACTGGGGCGGCTACCCCGGGGGACTGGCCGTGACGAAAGCCGACCCGGTCTTTCCCCGTCGCACGACGACCGAGCAGAGCCTGGGCGCAGGCAAGCGATGAGCAGCGCGATGTGGACCGACAGCCACTGCCACCTTCAGGACCTGGACGACCCCCGGGCAGTGTTGGCGCGCGCCGCGGCGAGCGGTGTCGGGCGTATCGTCTGCATCGGTACCGGTCTCGACAGCTCGCGCCGGGCCGGAGCGGTGGCGCGCGAGCTGGGCGCGGGGTCGCCCGGCGAGAGCGGCGG
>DAHWHN010000021.1 GCA_027335685.1 Acidimicrobiaceae bacterium | reverse complement strand
CGCAGCTCGCGCGCGCCGAGCTGGACCGGCGCGTGGTTCTTGCCTCCCTCGGGCATGCTGTGCCCGACGAAGTGCTTCCCGGTCGCGAGCACACCGTCACGCACGTCGGAGGTCTGCAGGCCCGAGACGAAGGCCGACCCGATCGTCGAGACGAGGTACGGCTCCTCGCCGTACGTCTCCTCGACGCGCCCCCAGCGCGGGTCACGGGCGACGTCGAGCACCGGGGCGAGGCAGTGGCGCGCACCAACCGCCCGCATCTGGTCGCGCACGACGCCGGCCACCTCCCGGACCAGTGCTGGGTCGAAGGTCGCGGCGAGACCGAGAGCCTGGGGAAAGACGGTCGCCCCACGCGCCGAGAAGCCACCAGTGCCCTCCTCGTGGACGATCGCCGGGATCCCGAGCCGGGTCTCGCCGACGAGGAAGCGCTGGATCGCATTCGCGAGCGACGCCACCTCGCCTGGCAGGAGGGCCGTCGCCCCCGCGATGCGCGTGACCTCGCCGATCCCCTGCCCGATCGCTTTGCGGGCACGCACCTCGTCGAAGCCGTCCGGACCGAGAAGCGACGTGATCCAGACGCATCCGACCTGCCCGATCTTCTCCTCGAGGGTCATCTGCCCGAGCAGATCGGCCGCGCGTCGCTCCGCAGGCAGCGTCGGGTCCTTGTACGGCTCGCCTGTCGTGCTCAACCTTGCCTCCATCTCGTCTCCCGACTCGAACAACCATCTTGGCCCACGGGGCGGGCCTGCAGCCGTGCCGGACGGCCCTCGACGCGCCGCTCGCGCCCGCCCGCTCAGCGGATCGAGAACCCGCCGATCCCGCGCACCATCTGCCGCCTCATCCCGACGTACAACACGAGCAGCGGGAGGACCGACAGGACCACCGCCGCCAGTATCGCGGGCACGTCGATCCCGTAGAGCCCCTCGAACTTGTAGAGACCGAGCGGGAGGACGGACACGCTGCTGCTCTGGGTCAGCACGAGCGGCAGGAGGAAGTTGTTCCAGACGTTCAGCCCGTCGTAGATCGCGACCGTGGCGAGGACGGGGAGCGACAGCGGCCAGATCAGCTTCGCGAAGACCTTCCACTCGTTGGCGCCGTCGATGCTCATCGCGTCGAGGAGCTCCCTCGGGATGTCACGGATGTAGCTCAACATGATGAGGACCGACACGGGGATGGCGGACGCGCTCATGACGAGGATCAACGCCTGCAAGGTGTCGTAGAGGTGCATCTTGTCGATCAGGAGGTACAGCGGCACGATGATGGCCTGGATGGGGACGGCGAGCCCGAAGAGCAGGACCTTCAAGAACGCGCCAGAGGCCCTCGACGTCCGTCTCACCATGCGGAACGACGCTCCGAGCGAGATCGCGACCGTGAGCACGATGCAGCTCGCGGTGACGACGAGGCTGTTCACGAGGTAGGTACCGAGGCCGGCGTCGAAGACAGTCGAGTACTCGCTCGTCGTGAGCGGCCCGGTCGGCAACCAGGGGTTCGCGGTCAGGTAGTCGCCCTGGGTCCGCAGGCTGGCGAGCACCATGAAATAGATCGGGGCGAGGACGACGAGGAGCCACCCGGTCCCGAGCACGAACGTCAGGGCGTTCCACGGTCGAAGCCGCCATCGGCGGCTCATGCCATACCCTCGCGCTGGCTCGACATCGAGCTGAAACCCGTGAAGCGCACCAGGCCGAGCGCGACGACGACACCGATGACCCCGAGGATGACCGCGAGGACGCTTGCGTAGCCGAAGGTGTTGTCGAGGAATGCCGCCTGGTACATGTCGAGCGACAGCACGCGGGTCGTGTAGCCCGGGCCTCCGCCGGTGAGCACGTAGATGATGTCGAAGTACGTGAGGGAGCCGACGATCATCAGCGTCGACGACACGACGATGGTGTAGCGGAGCTGCGGAAGCGTCACATGCCGCAGGGTCTGGGCCCGAGACGCTCCGTCGAGCGCCGCGGCTTCGTAGAGGTTCTGCGGGATCTGACGCCGACCCACCTGGTAGAGCAACGTGTGGAACGGGATGAACTGCCACGCGATGATCGCCACGAGGACGTAGAGGGCGAGGCTGCCGCTACCCAACCAGTTCTGCACGAGGAACTGGGCGTGGATGTGGAGGCCGAGCCATGCAAGACCGCCGAACTCCGGGTCGAGCACCGCCTGCCAGACGAGCGCGATCCCCACTGTCGAGAGCAGCAACGGGAGCAGGTACACCGCGGCGTACACGGCACGGTAGCGCTGCCTGCCGGCGACGAACATCCCGAGAGCCATCGAGATTGGCGTCTGCACGATCCAGCTCAAGACGACGAGCTTCGCCGTCACCTCGAGAGAGTTGTGGGCAATCGGGTCATCGACGAAGGTGCGCCAGTTCGCGAGGCCAGCCCAGGTCGGGGTGCCGAGGCCGTTCCAGCGGAGAAAGCTGAGGACGCACGCCGCGACGATCGGCACGACGACGAACACGGCGAAGAGCGCCATCGACGGCGAGAGCCCGATCAGGTCCGCAAGAGCGTGGCTCCCCTGGGGCTTGGGCCTCTCGCGCGCCGCGCGGGATCGTCGTGCCGTCGTGATCATCGCCTCTCCGGTCGCCATGTCGCTTCCCACTTCCGCCAGATCTCTCGGCCACGTCAGCGCCGAGGACCCGGCGCGGTGCCGATGAGGACGGCACCACACCGGGTCTCCGGCGACCAGCCGGCGAGACCTCGCCGGCGACTCGTCTCAGGCGCCCGTCGACGAGCTCTCGAGTGCCGACACGAACTGCTGCGGCGTCTCCGTCAGCTCGAACACCTTCGAGAGGTTCGTGAGCATCGGTTGCGCCCGCTGCGAGCCAAGAGCCTGGTCCCAGGAGTACTGGAAGCTCGGCGCCTTGACGACCGCGTCGTAGATCGGGACGAGGTAGTGGGCGAGAGACGTCTTGCCAAGTAGAGCGCCCGATCCCTTCAGGACCGGCACCTCACCGGCGGCTACCTCGGTCTTCGCGAACTGCGGGGTCGTAAAGGAGTCCTCGAGGAACTGCTCCGCCACGGACTTCTGCGCCGCCGAGATGTGGCTCGCGATCGCGAGGTACGTCGTCGTGTTGCCGGCGAGATCGGCGGGGTTACCCTTTCCTCCGGGCACCGCCGGGAACGGGGCCTGGCCGAGCTGGCCGCTCTTTACGAAGTTCGCGTCCTCGCCGAGCAGGCTCGAGATGTCCCAGTCGCCCATCAGCGTCATCGCCGCGCGGCCCGTGTACATCAGCGCGTCGGTCTCCGACCCGAAGTCCACCGAATCATAGCCGGGCTGGAAGGCACCGGCCTTGACAAGCTGCTGGATGTCGGTCAGCGCCTTGACGATCGCCGGGTTTCCCCAGGCACGCGGCTTGTTGGCGATGACCGCGTCGAAGACCGACGGCCCGCCGATCCGGTCCGTCAGGTACTCGAGGTAGGTGAGACCCTCCCATCCCGAGAGGTTTCCGAGCGCGATCGGCGACGAGAGCCCGTCCTTCTTGAACGCCGCGACGGTGCTCAGCAGCTGCGGCCAGGTCTTCGGGAAGCTCATCTTGTACTTCGAGAAGAGGGGCTTGCTGTAGTAGAAGAACACCGGCTGGGTTCCTCCGGCGGGGACGCCGTAGAGCTGGCCCTTGTACGTGACCGCCCCGAGCGACGACGGGAGGAAGTGCCCCGCCCATCCCGGGTTGCCGAGGGAGACGACGTCGCCGGCCTTGATGTACTGGTCGAGGATCCCACCGCCCCAGCTGAAGAAGATCGCAGGTGGCTTGTTGGCACCCATGGCGAGCAGGATCTTCTGCTTGAACGGCGTGTTCGCGATGAAGTCGACCGTCACCTGGTCGCCGGGATGGGCCTTGTCGAACTGGTTCGCGAGAGCCGTCATCGAGTTGTTCACCGGTCCTGGCGTCGAGACGAACCAGACGGTGATCTTCGCCGTCGGCGCGCTCCCCTTCGCAGCCCGGTGCGCCCGCGGCGCGACCGACGCGCCCGCGGCGGTCGCCGTGGAGACGCCGATCAGCGCGGCGAGTGCCGCCGCAGCGGCGCTGCGCGCCCCTCGCGACCCACGACGGCGTCGCACTGCGCCACCAACCGTTGCGCCACCAACCGTTGCGGCACCAAGTACTGCAGCACCAACTGATCCTCTTCGCATAGATGTCCCCTCCTCGTACTTCTCGTTGCACGTGCACTGTCCATCGCGACACTTGACGTCGCAGACGATGCCACCCGGCGGCAGCCGCCGGGAGCGCATTCCCCTCCCCCGCCGCAGGACGGTCGCGCCGACCGGCTGCTGGCCTCTCCCCGTTGGTCTGCCGGCACGCTACGAAAGTTTCGTAGACGGATCGAATCATTCGCCTGGCCGCACGAGTATCGCGCTGCACGGCAGTGCGGTCAACAGCAGCGTGGTCAACAGCAGCGTGGTCAACAGCAGGGGGCGCGGGTCGCCGGGTTAGCATGACGCGATGGCGCACACGCGGGACGCGGATCCTGGGTCCTCGTCGCCGTCGCCCACCGACTCGCGCCACGCACGGGGATGAGCCCGACGAGCCGGCAGGGTCGCAGCCGCGCGCTCCAGGTCGACGGCGCCGGCGGTGCGCGGGACGGCCGCACGGTGACGATCGCCGAGATCGCCCGCAAAGGGGGCGTGTCGCCCGCCACGGTGTCGAAGGTGCTCAACGGCCGGGAGGGCATCTCGCGTTCCACGCGCGAGCGCGTCCAGAGCCTTATCGTCGAGCACAGCTACCAGCGCCGAGCCACGAGCTCGAGCGACTCGGTCCCGATCGTCGACCTCGTCTTCGACGCGTTCGACAGCCCGTGGGCGATGGAGATCGCGCGCGGCGCCCTCGCTGCGGCGCACGAGGCGGGGCTCACCGTCTCGCTGACCTCGCTGTCCGAAGCTGGCGAGCGTGCGTCGTGGTTCGACCACGTCACCGGCCGCGGGACGCGCGGGGTCATCGTCCTTCTCTCGCGCTTCAGCGCCCGGCAGAAAGCCGAGCTGAGGTCGCGCGGTCTCCCCTTCGTCGTCGTCGACCCACGCGGCGAGCCCGACCCCGACGTGCCGACTGTCGGCGCGACAAACTGGTCCGGAGGGCTCACGGCGACCCGGCACCTGCTCGGCCTCGGGCACGAGCGCATCGCGACGATCGGCGGACCGGCCGACCTGCTCTGCAGCAGGGCCCGGCTCGACGGCTACCGCGCGGCGATGGAGGCTGCCGGCGTCGAGGTCGACCCCGCTCTCGTGCGTCTGGGCGACTACCGCGTCGAAGGCGGCTTCAGCGAGACGATGAGCCTGCTCGACCTGCCCGAGCCGCCGAGCGCCATCTTCGCGGGCAGCGACCTCCAGGCGCTCGGCGTCCTCGAGGCGGCCCGGCTGCACCACCTGCGCGTCCCGACCGACCTCAGCATCGTCGGCTTCGACGACCTGCCGCTCAGCGCGTGGACCTCACCGGCGCTCACAACGGTCCGCCAGCCCCTCGCCGAGATGGCGTCGGCGGCCGTCCGTCTCCTGCTGACCGACGGCGCCGGAGCGGACCGGAGCGTCGAGCTCGCCACGAGCCTGGTCGAGCGGGAGAGCACCGCGCCGCCCGGCGGTACCGCTCAATGGGGGAGGCGGTAGCGGGCACCTCGGCGCTCGCCTTCTTGGACGAGGTCACCCTGCGCGACGAGCGCGCGGATCGTCGAGGTCCACACACCGTGCTCGACGCCGCTCAGCTCGAGAAGCTCGGCCTTTGCAAGCGCTCGCCCTCCTGCGTCGCGCGCGGCGTCGAGGATGGCCTTGGCCGGGTCGTCGCCCCGGGTCCCCGGGCGCGGCACGCGGCCTGCCGGTCGACCCGACGGCTCGCCCGACGTTCCGCCGGCAGGCTCGTCGTGACCTCGAGCCGGAAGGCGCACGACACCGACGGCGCCCGGCTCGAGGCAGTGCTGCGCGATCTCGACGACACGCTCGTGGTGGGTGAGCAGCAGCACCTGGGTCCGGCGGCCGAGCTCGCCGAGCACGCGGATCGCCGCCGCCGAGCGGCTGTCGTCGAAGTGCACGAGGACGTCGTCGAGCACCACCGGCAGGGCCTCGGCGAGCGAACCGAGCTGGTGCTCGCCCCCCGCGACGCGCAAGGCGAGGTAGAGCTGGTCGCGCGTCCCGTCGCTCAGCGCGGCCGTCGCGCACATCTCGCCGCCCCGACGCTTGGCGAGCAGGACCTGCCGGCGCCCGTCGTCATCGGTCACGAGGTCGACGAACGCGCCGTCGGTAAGCTGGCGGAACAGCGTGGTCGCACGCTCGAGGAGCGGCCCACGGTGGCGCTCGCCGTACGCCGCGATGGTGCGACGGAGCACTTCGGCGCCGAGAGCGGCGCGCGCGTAGTCGCCGACCAGCTCGGCGGCGAGGGCGAGCTCGGCTTCGGCGTCCTGCTCGAGGTCGGCCGCCGTCGCCGCGTCGGTGACGTCGGCACAAGCTCGCCGAGCCTCGACGACCTCGGCGATGGCGGCCTCGAGCTCGCGCGCAAGCTCCAGGACCCGGGCATCGGCTTGTTCGGCCCGCGCCACGAGGGACTCGCCGGCCGACATGGCGTCGGCTGTGATCTGCTCGAGGCTGCGGCCGTCGCCGAGGTCCAGCAGGCCCTGCTCCGCCTCCGCGAGCTTCTCCCGGAGTGCAGCGGCCTCCACGGCACGGCTCGCGACCGTGTCGATCCCGAAGTCGACCCTTCCCCCGTCGTCGGCCATCGCCGCCTCTGTCCGCAGCGAGCACAGCAGGCGCTGCGCGTCGTCGAGCTCGTGTCGGCGCGCGTCCACCTCGGCCTCGGCCTCGGCGAGCTCCCCGGAGAGCGTCACGTGCCGGTCATGGGCCGAGCGCGCCAACGCGACCGCCTGCTGCAGGCGGAGGACCACGTCGAGAGGGGTGTCCTCGTCGCCCACCCCCTCGAGCCCGTGTGCGACCTCCGTAACCTGCTCGACGTAGCGGCGACGGTCCTGCTCGATCCCCGCGATCCGGCGCTCGAGGCTCGCGACGTCGGCGCGGGCGACGACGAGCGAGCGCAGCGCCGACACGACGAGCCCCGCGACGTCCGGGGCGAGCGCACCGAGAGCGAGAGGCGCGACCGCCTCCGCCCATCGGGCCTCCCAGGATGCGACCGCCCCCCGGTGCGCAGCGACGGAAGCCCGCTGGCGGGCGACGGCGTCCTCGGCCAGTCGGCGGGAGGTCTCGGCATCGCGCCGGCTCGCATCCTCGGCACGTGCTGCGCGCACGAGCTCCTCGGCGCGCCCGACGGCAAGCTCCAGGCTCTCCCCGACCGAGGCGCACCCGGCCCGCTCGAGCGCGACCTCGAGCGCGCTGCGGCAGCGATCCACGTGCGCCACCGCGACGTCGAGGTCGCGCTGGTCCGCGCGCCACCGCGAGATCGCGCCGACGAGCTCGGCGTGGCTCTGCAGCCAGACGGCCATCGCCTCGGGCGCACCGGCCTCGACGCCGGCGGCCGCCCAGCGCGCCGCCCAGCGCGCCGCCGCGATCGCGTCGCCCTCCTCGATCCCCCTCTGCTGCGCCTCGAGCGCGCGCTGCTCGTCGCCGAGCCGACCGAGGTGCAGCTGCAGCTGATCCAGCGCGCCGGCGGCGTCGGCGTGCTCGTAACGCTCGTCGGCCGCCGCGTCGGCGTCGGCGAGCGCGTCTGCGAACGCGTCGACGAGCGGACGACCTGGCTCCCACTCCTCCCCGGACGCGACGCCCTCGAGCCTCTGGCGGACGAGCCGCCAGCCCGCGTCGCGGTGGAGCCGCGCCGCATCGAGCCGCCCGGGGTCCGGAACCTGGCGGCCGATACGCGCAGCCTGTTCCGAGATCGAGCGCATCTCGGCCACCACGGCCTCTCGCCGGTCGCGCACCTGGCGGAGGGCGAAGCGCTGCGCGTCGCGCCGCTCTCGTTCGATGGTGACCTCGGGCGGCTGGGGAAGGGCCAGGGACTCGACCTCGTGCCACGGGCGTCCCGCCAACCCGAGACGTCCGATCGACGCGTCGAGCTCGCCGGCAGCCTGCACCTGGGCCGCGCGCCGACCAGGCAGGTCGCGATCGACCTCGAGGAGCGAGCGAGCGAGCACGAGCGCGCGCTCGACGTCGGCGACGTCTCTCGGCTCGGAGATCTCCGCCAGCCGGTCCGCTGCCCGTGCCGCCTGTTCCTCGGCTCGCGCGAGCTCCTCGTCGATCGCGTGCCCGGCGGCGGCGAGCTCGACGTGCTCGCGCGCGAGCCGCTCGACGGTCGCGAGCACCGCCTCGGCGACGATCCGGCCGTCGTCGGCGCTCGCGCCGAGCACGCGCAGCGTGTCGTCGAGCCGCCGGCGCGCGCCGTCGAGCTCGACCTGCCGCTTCGGCAGGTCGACGGTGTCCTTGCGGTACCGGTCGATCCCTTCGACGAGCCGGTCCACGCGCTCTGAACGCTCGAGCACGTCCACTGGCACCGCGATCGACTCGACGGCAGCGCCGATGCGGTCCCGGTGCGAGATCGCCGACGCGTGCGCGCTCTCCGCGTCGCGCAGTCGCGCGAGCGCGCCACGCGCGCGCTCCGCCCAGTCCGCCGTCGGGACCCGACCGAGGCGGTCGAGCCGGCCGGCGACGTCGACGCGCCGAGCGAGCAGCGGCCGCGCAGATCGGAGGCGCTCGAGGCGGGCATGCTCCGCGCGGGCGCTCTCGAGATCGCTGCGCAGCACGTCGCGCCGCGCCTCCGCCGCCGTCGCAGCATCCGTGCGGCGCTCCCACTCGCGTGCGCGGACGCGAGCGGACTTCGCCTTCTGCAGGCCCGTCCTGTACGCGTCGAGCGCCTTGGGGATGCGCTGCACCCGACCACGCTCGAGGAACAGCCGACCGGCCCGCTCGTCGAGGTCGGCGAGCACCGCGGCAACCGCTCCGGACCCGAGGCTCGCGCCGTAGACGAGCCGGCCGATCTCGCCGTCGGCCTCGAGGAGCGAGTCCGAGCCGGCCCGGAGCTCCTCGTGGTCGATAGCGAACAGTCGCGCGTAAGACTCGCGGCTCATCCCACCGACGAGCTGGTCGGCACCGTCGAGGTCGAGGTCGCCGCCGTCCGCGCGCCGCACCCGGGACGCGCCGTCGCGCACGAGCGAGATCCGCCGGCCCTCGCCGACCGGGCCCGTGCCGACCGAGACCTCGACGCCGAGTCGCAGACCGTGGCGGCCGTGGCGGAAGGCTCCGGGGTCGTCGCGCTCGAAGCCGAAGAGCGCGGCGAGAAGCGCGCGCCGCGCGGTCGACTTGCCCGCCTCGTTCGGCCCCACGATCACCGTGAGCCCGGAACGCGGCGAGGACAGGTCGAGCGACGTGTCCACGTAGTGGCCGTAGGCTGCGAGCTCGAGCCGCTCGAACCTCGTCACGCCTCCCCCTCGAGCTCGGCCGCGAGCAGGGCGCCGGTCTCGTCGATCAGGGTGTCGAGCGACACGTCGTCGAGGCCGATCGCGCCGAGCCGGATCGCCGCGTCGCGCTCCGCGCCGAAGCGGGCACGAATCCCGGCGAGGAGCGTCGCGACGACGCGTCGTCCGTCTTCACCGTCGCGCAGGTCGCGCAGGGTTGCGGTGATCGCGGCCGCGGCCTCGCCGGGCACCCCCGGTCGATCGCGCTCGGCGACAGACCGGACCTCGATCCGCTCGAGCCAGACCGAGCCGTCTGCACCGGCCGCATCGGCGCGTAGCTGCGCCTCGGCACCTTCGGCATCGTGCAGCCACGCGCCGCGGGCGCGTGGGTCCGCGACGACGTCGAGCCGGACGGCGTGCAAGACGTCCGGAGCGGCGCGACGCGCGCGCGCGACGTGGTCGAGCATCGCCTCGGTGAGCCCGGCGACGGACGTCACGCCGCGAGCGTCGACCTCGAGGCGGTGCCAGCGCACCGGGGCGAGCTCGCGGTGGGCGACGCGGGTGACGACGTCGCCGTCGTACTCGACGAGCGTCGCTCCCTTCGCGCCGGTCTCCCGCACATCCCGGCCGCAGATGTTGCCCGGGAACACGACGGTCGTCCCGCCCCTGACGTGTTCCTCGCGACGGTGGACGTGGCCGAGCGCCCAGTACTGGTAGCCGCGTCGCGCGAGGCCGTCGAGGGTGCACGGGGCATAGCGCGCATGTCCGGGGCGGCCGTCGAGGGACGTGTGGAGCACGCCGACGTTGAGAAAACCCGGCACCGGCGCCGGGTAGCCGGCAGAGATGTCGTCGTCGACGACTCGTGACGAGTAGCTCTGGCCGTGGAACGCGAGCCCGACGTCGGCGAGCACGACCGAGCGGGGGTCCGACGCCGGGAGCACCGTCGTGTTGCCCGGGACGACGAGCCGGCGCGTGATCTCGCTCTCCGCGTCGTGGTTGCCGTAGGCGAGCACGACGGGCACGTCCGCTTCGCGGAGGCGGTGCAGCTGGCGCTGGAGGAAAACCGCCGTCTGGTAGTCGTCGCGGTTGCCGTCGTAGAGGTCGCCGGCCACGACGACCGCACGGACCTGCTCGTCGACCGCGAGGTCGACCAGCTTCTCGAGAGCCTGGCGGGTCGCTCCGCGCAGCGCCTCGAGCGGCGCCCCGTCGTAACGGGCGAGGCCGCGCATCGGGCTGTCGAGATGCAGGTCGGCGCAGTGCAGGAACGTCGACGACCTCGTCCGCGCCGTCATCGGG
>DAHWHN010000046.1 GCA_027335685.1 Acidimicrobiaceae bacterium | reverse complement strand
CACGCATCGCGGAGGACCGAGCCGGGATCGAGCGCGTCTACGCGGGCAAGGTCGCCGGATCGCTGCGCAAGCTCATGCCGGCGCTCAACGGCTACGTCGTCGCCTTCGCTGCGCTCACGGGCAACGAAAGTCCCGATGCAGCATGCAGTGCGCTTGCGAGGCATCTGAAGGGCTACGAGCGAGAGCGCGGCGAGGCTTTCGCGTCCCGGGTGGCTGCACGTCGACGACAGGACGCGATCCGGTGACCGAGCCGGACTACGGTCGCGTCGCCGACATCCTCGTGCGGATCGCGCTCCGGCTGACCGGAGGACGAGCGGAGAAGGAGAGCCGTGATGCTGACCGTGGCCTATTGCCGGGTCTCGACCGAGGAGCAGGCGGCGGAGGGCTTCTCGATAGAGGGCCAGGCGGACAAGCTCAGGAGCTACGCGGAGCTCCATGAGCTCGGGCCGGTCACGGTCGTCGCCGATCCCGGCCGGTCAGGCAAGGACACCGACCGCCCGGGTCTGCAGCAGCTTCTCGCCATGGTCCGAGCCGGCCACGTCGCTCACGTGCTCACTTGGCGGCTCGACCGGCTCTCGCGCAACCTTGGCGACTTGATCGAGCTCGCCGACACCTTCGGTGCGGCCGGGGTCGCGCTGCACTCGTTCACGGAGAAGATCGACCTCTCGTCAGCGACTGGGCGGATGTTCTACAACATCCTCGGATCCTTCGCCCAGTTCTATCGGGAGCAGCTCGCCGAGAACGTTCGCATGGGCATGCACCAGGCGGTACGCGAGGGCAAGTGGTTGAACCGACCGAAGACCGGCTACGACCTCGTCGAGGGCGAGCTCGTCGCGAACAGCGATGCTCCCCTCGTCCGCGAGGTCTTCCGGTTGCGGGCCGAGGGATTGAGCCAGCGCCGCATCGAGGAGCGCACCGGGATCAAGTACTCGACCGTCGGAGCGATCCTCGACTCGCGCATCTACCTCGGCGAGGTCGTGCTCAACGGCGAGTGGTTCCCCGGTCACCACGAGGCACTCGTCACGTCCGAGGAGTTCGATGCCGCGCACCGGGGACACGTGCCCGGTCGACGACGCGGCGGCGACCTCCTGTCAGGTCGTGTGCTGTGCGGCCTGTGCGGCAAGCGCATGGCCATCGAGACGAACGGCGACGGGCGATCCATGTACCGGTGCCGCTCACGTGGTCGTGGCTGTGCTCAGCCGAGACGCACGAACATCGGGCTGCACCGCGCTGCGCGGCTCGGGCTGCGACTCGTCTCCCGTGACGACGAGCTACGGGATGCGATCCGTCGACAGCTGGTCCAGGGCGAGCGGACGGACCGCCAGGGCCGTCGCTCGCCCGGACAACGGCCGGCGGCCGCGCTCGCCGATCTTACGGAACGGCGACGCAAGCTCCTCGAGCTGTACTACGCAGACAGGATCAGTGCCGAGCTGTTCGGGGAGCAGGAGCAGTCCCTCACGCGCAGCATCGAGGCCGTGCGCGCCGAGGTGGCAGGTGTCGCGAGCGAAGCAAGCCACGCGAACGAGCTGGCCGAGCGCTTCGAGCAGGCCGCCGCTCTTCTACGCGAGCTCGACCTCGACGTGATGTGGGACGGCGCCACCGATGCGGAGCGGCGCGTCCTCGTCGAGGAGCTGGTCGAGGCGGTCGTCGTCTGCCCGGACCACCTGGAGGTTCGCATCCACGGCGTGCCCTCGCTCAACGTCCGGCTCGACGAGGTGGGGCTCGGTGGACGACAGTCGCAGATTGCTGGTGTCGGAGGGGGGACTCGAACCCCCACGCCCTTTCGGGCACTAGCCCCTCAAGCTAGCGCGTCTGCCTATTCCGCCACTCCGACGTGACAGCTCCATCGGTCGTGCCGATCGAGCACACGGAGATTAGCGCGCCGCCGGGGACGCCCCGCGCCGCCGGGGACACGCCGTCCCCCCGCGCCGCCACCACGCGCCGGGGCGGTGCCGCAGCACCTCGGCACCGGTCAGCTGGTCCCGGCCGTCGACGTCACCGACGGCGTCACGGTCTCGACGACCCAGTCCTGGGCGTTCCAGAGCGGACCGACGGGCGTGTCGGTGTTCGCGACGCCGATGATGTCGGAGCTCGAGACGAGCGTGACCGGCATCTGGAACAACGGGAGGGTCGGGAGGTCGAACCACAGGCGCGCGTCGACGGCGTTGTAGGCGCTCGCCGCCGGCAGGGGCGCCTGCTGGGCGATGGCTCGGCCGTAGAGCGCCGTCACGACCGGGTCGTTGAAGCCGAGCACGTCCCGGCTCACCGTGCCCGACACGACCGCGCCGCTCTCGGCATCGACCGCCTTCGTCGCCGCGGGAAGCGTTCCGGGCAGGGTCGTCGGTGTCGCCGCACCCGGGACCGCCGACTCGAGCGGAGTCGGCCCCACCGGGTCGGTGTAGAGGATCTCGGTCTCGGACGGGAAGGCGAGCACCGGGTAGGGAGCGAGGGCCATCTCGTAGCCGCCGCTCGGCAGGACGCTGCCGAGCAGCTGCGACTCCGCCACCTGCCGTAGGACGACGGCGATGCCCGCCTGGAGCAGCTCGGCCTGGATGAGCCCGGCGGCCGTCGCGATCGTCGGGTTGCCCGACGGGACGTCGAGGGTGAGCACGAACGGCTTGCCGGCCGGCGTGAGCAGCATGCCGTTCGTGGCGACCGTGTAGCCGAGCGTCGAGAGCATGCTGTCGGCCTCCGAGCCGTTCGCGTACCGGTACGCGGCACCGTGCCCGACGCTGTTCGCCTCGCCTGCGGCGTAGAGGCGGTTGTCGCTGCGCGGGGTGTCGGCGAACAGCAGGCCGGCACTGTCCGCGAGCACTTCGTTGCGGTCGATCGCCGTGCCGATCGCGCGGCGCGCGGCGGGCGGCGCGAGTGCCGGGCGCGCGAGGTTGAACACGAGCTGCCAGAGCACCGGGCCGAGCGCCGTCTCGGACGTCAGGGCCCCCGCCGCGTCCCCGACGAGGCTCGACTCCGCCCGACCCGGCGTCACCTGGCCGATGTCGACCGCGCCGCTCCCGAGCGCGGCGAGCACGGCACGGTCGCCACGCACGACCCGGAACACGATCGTCTGCACGTGGGCCGGTGGGCCCCAGTACGCGCGGTTCCGCTCGAGCACGACCTCGACGCCCGGCACGACCGACGCGATCTCGTAGGGCCCCGCCGAGACATAGCCGGCCCGGCGCGACGCCGCAAAGGCCGCTGGACCGCTGCTCTCGGCGACCTGCGCCGGCAACAGGCCGGCGAAGAGCGCCTCCCAGTCCGAGTACGGCTGGGTGAACACGACCGTGACGGTCCGGCCGCCGTTCGACCCGGTCACCGACGCGATGTCCTGGTAGCCCGTCACCGGGTCGTCCGCCGGCAGCGTCGCACCAGCAGCGAGCTGGGCGTGCCAGAAGTAGGAGAAGTCGGACGCGGTGACCGGCAAGCCGTCGGACCACCGGGCCCCCGAAGCGATGGTGTAGACGATGGTCTGCGGGCTGAGCGAGGTCAGGTACGCGGAGGTGACGAAGTTCGAGTCGAGGATCGGCTGGAGGCTCGGGCCGACGACGAACGGGCGCGGCAGCACCTGCTCGGTGATCATCTGCGCGACCCGCCCGCTGCCGGCCGGTGTCAGGTCGTCGAAGCTCGCCGGGATGCTCGGGACCGCGATCGTCACCGTGCTGCCGGACCCCGAGGTGACGCTGCCACTCCCGACCACCGCGCCACGAGGAGCCGGGTCCGTCGTCGTCGACGCGGCTCCGGGTCCGCCACGCGGTGCGGACACCGATGCCGCGCCGGCTGTCGTCGACGCCGTGAGCGCGACGACACCGGCGGAGCCGCCGAGAAGAAGCGCCCAGGCCAGCGCTAGGGCAAAGAGGCGGCGGCTCAGCCCCACCGCAGGCCGATGATGACCGACGTGAAGGCGAACACGACGGCGACGGTGACGGTGAGCCGGTCGAGGTTGCGCTCGGCCACGGTCGACCCCGCAGCCGCGGAGCCGACCGAGGACCCGAACATGTCCGAGAGCCCGCCGCCGCGACCGCTGTGGAGCAGGATCAGCAGCACGAGCCCGAACGACGAAGCCACTTCGATGCCCACAAGGATGTCGGTCAACACGGCGTCACCTCCCGAGACGGCGCCGGCGCGTCGACCCCCCGGGCGCCGGACAACCGACGCAGGCTAGCAGCCCCGCTCCCGGCGCCGTCCTCGCCCTGCGAGCCGGGGCGTGCTCACCTCGTGGCCCGCACGATCGAGACGAACCGCTCCGCGTCGAGGCTCGCACCGCCGACGAGCAGGCCGTCGATGTTGTCCGCGTCGAGCAGGCCTCCCGCGCTCTCCGGCGTCACGGACCCGCCATACTGGATGCGCACGGACGCCGCGGCACCGGGCCCGGCGAGCTTCGCGACCTCGTCGCGGATGACCGCGCACATCTGCTCCGCGTCCTCGACGCTCGCCGTCTCGCCGGTCCCGATCGCCCAGATCGGCTCGTAGGCGATGACGACGCTGCCGATCGTCTCGGCCGAACGCCCGGAGAGCGCGTCGAGCACCTGGCGGCGGACGTGGGGCTCGGCCTGGCCGCTCTGGCGCTGCTCGAGCACCTCGCCGACGCAGACGATCGGCCGCATCCCCTGGACGAGGATCGCGTCGACCTTGGCCCGGACGAGGGCGTCGGTCTCGCCGCAGTGCATCCGGCGCTCGGAGTGCCCGGCGATGACGTAGGCGACGTTGAGCTTCGCGAGCATCTCCGCGCTCACCTCGCCGGTGAACGCGCCCCGCATCTCGTGGTGGCAGCTCTGCGCACCGAGCGCGACCGGCACCTTGTCGGTCTCGACGGCCGTCTGCACCGTGCGGAGCGAGGTGAACGGCGGGTGGATGCTCACCTCGCGGCCGTCCGGCACGCCCGAGACGCGCAGCATCGCGGCGAGCTCCTGGACGAGCCGGAGAGCCTCGAAGTGGTTCTCGTTCATCTTCCAGTTACCGCTCACAAGCACGGTCCGGCCGGGATCGGACACCGCCGCGGGGCTCATCGCGCGGCCGTCACGCGCGCGGCGCGTTCGACGCGGCGCGCAGGGCCGCGAGCCCCGGGAGGTCGCCGAGCTCGATCAGCTCGAGTGAGGCGCCTCCCCCGGACGAGACGTGGTCGATGCGGTCCGCGAGCCCGTAGCTGTTGATCGCGGCGACCGAGTCCCCGCCACCGGCGACCGTGAAGCCCGGGCACGCGGCGACCGCCTCGGCGACGGCGCGGGTCCCGGCCGACAGCCGCTCGTCCTCGAACGCACCCATCGGCCCGTTCCACAGCACGGTGCGCGCCGTCGCGATCACCTCCGCGTAGCGGCGGCGGGTCTCCGGCCCGATGTCGGCCGCCTCCCAGCCGTCGGGGATGTCGCGGCCGTAGACCTCCGTGCGCTCGCCGTCGGGCGCCGGCTGGCCGCGGTGGATGTGCGACCCCGGGGCCAGGGCGACGACGTCGAGCGGGAGCAGGACCTCGACGTCACCGGCGAGCAGCTCGGCGCAGGAGGCGAGGTGCCGCTCGTCGAGCAGCGATGCGCCGACCTCGTGACCGAGCGCCTTGAAGAACGTGTAGCTCATGCCACCGCCGACGACGAGCACGTCGACCTTGGCCGACAGCGCGCGCAGCACGCCGAGCTTGTCGCCGATCTTCGCGCCCCCGACGATCGCGACGAATGGCCGCTCCGGCGCGTCGAGGAGCCCCGAGAGGACCTCGGCCTCGCGCGCGAGGAGACGACCCGCCGCCGACGGCAGGCGCGCGGGCGGGCCGACGACCGACGCGTGCGCGCGGTGCGAGACCGCGAACGCGTCGTTGACGTACAGGTCCTGGCCCTCGACGAGCATGTCGACAAAGGCCGGGTCGTTGGCCTCCTCGCCTGGCGAGAACCGCAGGTTCTCGAGCAGCCGGACCCCCGGCGCGAGCTCCTCGAGGCGCGCGCGCACCGGGTCGAGGGAGAAGGCGGGGTCCGGCCGGCCCTCGGGGCGGCCGAGATGCGTGCAGACCGTGACGTCCGCGCCGTGGCTGCGCAGCCACTCGATCGTCGGGAGCGTCGAGGTGATCCGGTAGTCGTCCGTGATGGTCTGCGAGCCGTCCGGCGCGGTTGCGACCGGGACGTTGAAGTCGGCGCGCAGCAGGACCTTCTTGCCCGCGACGTCCGGGAGGTCCTCGAGCAGTGGCAGGCGGGTGCCCATCAGGCGCCCATCGTGACGGCGAGGTCGACCAGCCGGCTCGCGTAGCCCCACTCGTTGTCGTACCAGCCGAAGGCCTTGACGAGCGTCGTGCCGTCGCCGAGCCGGAGGGCCATCGTGAGCTCGGCGTCGAAGGTGCACGACGCCGGCGAGCCGACGATGTCGCTCGAGACGAGCGGCTCGTCGCTGTAGTCGAGGACCTTCGCGAGCGGTCCTGCCGTCGCCGCCGCCTTGAAGGCGGCCTTGACCGCCGCGGCGTCGACCTCCGCCCCGACGATCGCGGTGAAGTCCGTGATCGAGCCGTCCTTCACCGGGACCCGCAGCGACGTCCCGTCGAGCTTGCCCCGCATGGCCTGCAGGACCAGCCCTGTCGCGCGCGCCGCGCCCGTCGAGGTCGGCACGATGTTGACCGCAGCGGCGCGCGCCCGTCGGAGGTTGTCCCGCGCGAGGTCGAGCAGCTCCTGGTCGTTGGTGTAGGCGTGCACGGTCGTCATGAGTCCGTGGCGCACCGTGAAGGCGTCGTCGAGGACCTTGACCATCGGGACGAAGCAGTTCGTCGTGCACGACGCGTTCGAGACGATCACGTGCTTCGCGGGGTCGTAGGTGTCGTCGTTCACCCCGACGACGAACGTCGCGTCGGAGTCGTCGGACGGTGCCGACACGATGACACGCACCGCCCCGGCGTCGAGGTGCGCTGCGGCGGCGGCCCGCTTGGTGAAGCGACCCGTCGACTCGATCACGACGTCGACACCCAAGTCGCCCCAGGGCAGCTTCGCAGGCTCGCGCTCCGCGTAGACGGCGATCTCCCGGCCGTCGACCACGAGGCCGCGCTCGGAGACCGCGACCTCGCCGCCGAAGCGTCCGTGCGTCGAGTCGTAGCGGAGCAGGTGCGCGTTCGCCTCGACCGAGACGAGGTCGTTGATCGCCACGATCTCGACGTCGGCACCCGATCCCCGCGCGGCCCGCAGGAAGTTCCGTCCGATCCGGCCAAATCCGTTCACTGCGACACGCACGGTCATACCGACACCACCTCGATCTCGTCGGACGCGGCGCGCGACGCGCCCCGTGCCAGCCCCCGCACCGGCCCAGACAATCTCGCCCACGCGGGCCGCGATACGCAACCCGGCTCCCGGCTCCCGGCGTCACCTTGTGGCCGACCGAGCGGTGGCGGCCAGCGGTGGCGGCCAGCGGTGGCCGACCGCCTGGGCAGAGCCAACCGAGGCTCAGTCGCAGCTGCGCAACGCCCCGCAGAGCAGGACCGGGTCGTGCACGGCACCGCCGGGCGCGGCGAGGCGACCGGTCCACAACCGGGGGCCGCCCGCGAGCTCGCCGACCGCGATCGCCTCCGGGTCCGCCACGACCCAGTCCGGGTCGACGCCGTGCGCGCGCAACGCGCGCAGGTGGTCGCCGACGTCGTAGCCCGCCGTCTCGGGCGGCTGCTCGCGCAGGTTGCAGACGTAGACGACGCGCGCGCCGCTCGATCGGAGCGCGTGGCGGATCGGCGCGGGCGCGAGCGCGGCGAGCACGCTCGTGTAGAGCGAGCCCGGACCGACGACGACCTGGTCGGCCGAGGCGATCGCCGCGGTCACCGCCTCGGGCACCTCGGCGTCCTCCGGCACGAGCGAGACGCGGGTGATGCCCGAGCTGGCCATGATCCGGACCTGGCCCTCGAGCTCGCAACCGGCCGCCTCGGCCGTCAACACGACCGGCACCGTCGTCGCGGGGAGCACGGGGCCCACGGTGCCGAGCAGGCGGCACGCCTCGCGCATCGCGTCGACGAAGCTGCCTGCGGTGCTCGCGAGGGCGGCGATCAGTAGGTTGCCGAACGCGTGCCCGTCGAGCTCGCCCGCACCCGCGAACCGGTGCTCGAGCGCGTCAGCGAGGATCGAGCGCTCGGCGACGAGCGCGCCGAGGCACTTGCGCAGGTCGCCGGGCGCGGGGATGCCGAGCAGCTGCCGGAGCCTCCCGCTCGAGCCGCCGTCGTCGGCAACCGACACGACCGCCGTGACCGCCGACGCGTAGCAGCGGACCGCCGTCAGGGTCGCGGCGAGCCCGTGCCCGCCGCCGATCGCGACGACGGCGGGGCCGCCGTCGTTCACCGCCCGATGTCCCGGTGGTGCACGACCGGGTCGAACCCGTGCCGGCGGATGCGCGACGCGAGCTCCTCGGCGACCGCGACCGAGCGGTGGTGGCCGCCCGTGCAGCCGATCGCGATCGACAGGTAGGACTTGCCCTCCCGGGCGTACGCGGGGAGCAGGAACGTGAGCAGGTCCTCGAGGCGCGCGAGGAACTCGGCCGCCTCGGGCTGGTCGAGGACGTAGCGCCGCACGTCGTCGTCGAGCCCGGTGTGCTCACGCAAGTCCGGGATCCAGTGCGGGTTGGGCAGGAAGCGGCAGTCGAGCACCAGGTCGACGTCGAGCGGGATCCCGTGCTTGTAGCCGAACGACACGACCGACGTCTCCATCGCACCGGCCGCCTCGCTGCCGGCGACGAGCTCGACGAGCCGTGTCCGCAGCTCGTGGACGTTCATCTCGGTCGTGTCGAGGACGATGTCGGCGTCGTCGCGCATCGGCCCGAGCAGGCGACGCTCGCTGCGGATCGCGCCGAGCACCCCGTCGGCCTCGACGGGGTGACGCCGCCGCGTCCCCTCGAACCGGCGCACGAGCACGTCGTCGGACGCGTCGAGGAACAGCACCCGGACGCGCGCGCCGCTGGCGCGCAGGGACGCGATCGCCGTCGACCACTCCCCGACGGTGTCCGCGCCGCCCCGGCCGGCGACGAAGCAGAAGCGGTCGAGGTCGGCGCCCGGACCGGACGTCAGCTCGGACAGCTTGCCGACGAGCGCCGGCGGGAGGTTGTCGATCACGAACCAGCCGAGGTCCTCGAGGTCGGCTGCCGCACTGGATCGGCCCGCGCCCGACAGACCCGTGACGATCAGGTACTCAGCCACGACGCGACGACCTCCCCTCCTGATCATCGCACGCGTCGGGCGCGCAGCTCGCCGCCGGCGCAACCGGAAGCGCGGGCCGGTGCTCGAAGCGCATGACGAGCAGCCGGGGGATGGCCCGCTCGAGGTCGGGGTCGACCGAGCCCGCGAGCAGCTCCGCGGGCGGCGCGGGCTCGAGCATGGGGGTGCAGACAAGGTCGCGCTCGGCGAGCGGGTTGACATAGCGCGACAGCGGCCGGTGCGCGAACGGGATCCTCACGCCCGCGTCGACGTCCTCCCACGTCACGACCTCGTCGAGGTACGGCCCCACCCGCCAGTAGGTCTCGCCGAGGATCCGGTCGTCGACGATCCCGCTCCCCGATCCCTGCAGGAGCGGGTGGTTGACGAGGAGCACGAAGCGCCCACCGGGCGCGAGCACCCGGGCGACCTCGCCGAGGACGGCGTCGACGTCCTCGGCGTGCTCGATGACGAGCGCGCACAGCACCGCGTCGAAGCTCCCGGCCGCGAACGGCAGGCGCTCCCCTTCCCCGCGGACGTAGACCGGCGCCGGGGAGCCCGCGAGCTGGGCATCGGCGAGCTGGGCGTTCGCGAGCTGGGCCGCCGACCGGTCGCAGCCGACGAGCCCGCAGGCCGCGAGCCCCGACGCGAGCACGTAGCGGGCGACCTGGCCCTCCCCGCAGCCGAGGTCGAGGACCCGCGTCGCGCGAGAGAGCTCCGCCGCGATGCTCGGCAGGATCTCGTTCTCGTACTCCGGGTCCGCCCCGCCGGTGAAGGTCTCCCGCCACCAGTCGGCGTGGCGCTCCCAGACCGCGAGCCGCTCGGCAGCCCCCGGGTCCCTCGGGTCGGCGCTCACCGCGCGAGCTCCGCCGGGGACCGTGCGGTCGTCGGGTGCAGGTGTGCATAGACGGCCGAGGCGACCGGCGCGGGCATCCAGGACAGCGCCTCGAGCTCGGCGAGGCTCGCCGCCCGCACCTTCGCGACGCTGCCGAGCTCGGCGAGCAGACGGCGCTGGCGGGCGGGGCCGAGACCCGGGATGCCCTCGAGGGCCGCCTCGTGCGTGCGCCGGCGGCGCAGCTCGCGGTGGTAGGTGATCGCGAAGCGGTGCGCCTCGTCCCGCAGCTGCTGGAGCAGGTAGATCGCGGCGCTGTCGCGCGGGATGCGGATCGGGTCCTCCCGCCCCGGCCGGAAGACCTCCTCGAACTGCTTCGCGAGCGCGGCGAGCTCGACGCGCCCGGTCAGGCCGAGCTCGGCGAGCACCTCGACGCCCACGCCGAGCTGGCCCTTGCCGCCGTCGATGAGCAGCAGCTGCGGCGGGTAGGCAAAGCGCGTCGGGCGACCCTCGGCCGAGGGCCTCGGTGCCTCGTCGAGGCGCTTCAGCCGCCGCGTCAGCACCTCGTGCATCGCGCCGTAGTCGTCGTTGCCCTGCACGGCCGTCACCTTGAAGCGCCGGTAGTCGGTCCGCTTCGGCAGGCCGTCCTCCATGACGACCATCGAGCCGACATAGTCGCTCCCCTGGAGATGGCTCATGTCGTAGCACTCGATCCGCAGCGGCGCGTCGGGCAGCCCGAGGTAGCCCTTCAGCTCCTCGAGGGCAGACGCCCGTGTCGTGAGGTCGCTCGCCCGCCGCATCGCATGCCGCTGGAGCTGCTCGGCGGCGTTGGCCCGTGCGACGTCGAGCAGCGCCCGGCGCCGGCCGCGCAACGGGACGCGCACCGCGACCCGCCCACCCCGACGCTCGGCGAGGAAGGCCTCGTAAGTCGCGAGCTCGTCGGGCAGGGCGGGCACGAGCACCTCGCGCGGGTAGCCGAGCGGCGTCTCGAGATACTGCTGCTCGAGGATGCGAGCGACGAGCCCGGCCGGCTCGAGCGGCTCGACCTTTTCGAGCACGAAGCCCTGGCGGCCGACGACGCGCCCGCGGCGGACGTGGAGCACCTGGACGGCCGCTTCGAGCTCGTTCTCCGCGACGCCGACGACGTCGATGTCCTCGCCCGAGTCGGCGACCATCTCCTGGCGCTCGCTCGCGAGCCGCACCGAGGCGAGCTGGTCGCGAAGCCGAGCGGCCCGCTCGTACTCGAGCGCGTCCGACGCCTGCCGCATCTGCTCGTCGAGCCGGGAGACGATCGGCGCCGTGTCGCCGTCGAGGAAGGCCATGAGCTCCTCGACCGCCCGGCGGTACTCCTCTGCGTCGACCGCGCCGACGCACGGGCCCGAGCACCGCTCGATGTGGTGGAGCAGGCACGGTCGGCCGAGACGCTCGTGGCGCCGCATCTTCGCGTCCGAGCAGGTGCGGATCGGGAACGACCGGAGCAGCAGGTCGAGCGTCTCGCGGATCGCCCAGGCGTGCGCGTACGGGCCGAAGTACCGGGTGCCCTTGCGCTTCGCGCCCCGCATGACCGTCGCCCGCGGCCACGGGTCCTCGACCGTCACGGCGAGGAAGGGGTAGCTCTTGTCGTCGACGAGCCGGACGTTGAACCGCGGCCGGTGCGTCTTGATGAGGTTGTACTCGAGCATGAGCGCCTCGACGTCGCTGCGCACCTGGATCCACTCGACCGAGGCCGCACGCTCCATCATCTGGGCGGTGCGCGGGTGGAGCGCGCCGGGCTGCTGGAAGTAGCTCGAGAGGCGGCTGCGCAACGAGCGCGCCTTGCCGACGTAGATGATCCTGCCGTCGGCATCTTTGAACTGATAGGACCCCGGAGCATCGGGGATGGCCTGCGGGCGCTCCAACACGGCACCCAAAGGGTACTGCGCCCGGTCTCCGGACCGGGTCGGACCCGCGCGCTCGCCGGCGCGGGTCCGGCGCTACCTCCAGCGGAAGTGGACGACGAGCCGCCCCCAGTTGCGCGAGTCCTTCTCGACGCGGTGGTACAGCGGGCGGATGTCGTCTTGCGCGAGGAAGCGCAGGACGTGCTTTTTCAACTGACCGGACCCTTTGCCGGGGATGATCTCGACCGTCGTCGCGTGGATCCGCACGGCCTCGTCCATGACCGCACGCAGCGCCCGGTCGATGTCGTGGCCGCGGTTGTAGACGTCGTGGAGGTCGAGCTGGAGCTTCGACACCGCGGATCACCCCCGGCGCAGCAGCGGCTTCAAGAACTGGCCGGTGTAGCTCGCCTTGACCTTCGCCACCGCTTCGGGCGTGCCCGCCGCGACGAGCGCGCCACCGCCGCTGCCGCCCTCGGGCCCGAGGTCGACCAACCAGTCGGCGGACTTGATGACGTCGAGGTTGTGCTCGATGACGATGACGGAGTTGCCCTGGTCGACGAGGCGCTGGAGGACGATGAGGAGCTTGCGGACGTCCTCGAAGTGCAGGCCCGTCGTCGGCTCGTCGAGGATGTAGAGCGTGTGGCCCGTCGACCTCTTCGCGAGCTCCGACGCGAGCTTCACCCGCTGCGCCTCGCCCCCCGAGAGCGTCGGCGCGCTCTGGCCGAGGCGGACGTAGCCGAGCCCGACGTCGACGAGGGTCTGCAGGTGGCGGGCGATCGGTGGCTGCGCGGCGAAGAGCTCGAGCGCCTCCTCGCAGGAGAGCGACAGGACGTCCGCGATCGACAGGCCCTTCCAGAGCACCTCGAGGGTGTCGCGGTTGTAGCGCGCGCCCTTGCACACCTCGCACGGCACGTAGACGTCGGGCAGGAAGTGCATCTCGATCTTGATCGTGCCGTCACCCGAGCACGCGTCGCAGCGCCCGCCCGAGACGTTGAAGGAGAACCTGCCCGGCTGGTAGCCGCGCAGGCGCGCCTCCTGGGTCTCGGCGAAGAGCCGCCGGATGTTGTCGAACACCCCCGTGTACGTGGCGGGATTCGAGCGCGGGGTCCGGCCGATCGGCGACTGGTCGATGTCGATGACCTTGTCGAGCAGATCCGCCCCCTCGATCGCGCGGTGCCGGCCCGGCACGGTCTTCGAGCGGTAGACGTGGTGCATGAGGGCCCGGTGCAAGATGTCGTTGACGAGCGTCGACTTTCCCGAGCCCGAGACCCCCGTCACGACGACCAGGCGGCCGAGAGGGAACTCGACGTCGATGTCGCGCAGGTTGTGCTCGCGCGCGCCGCGCACGACGAGCTTGGCCGCCCCGGCAAGCCGGCGGTTCGCGGGGATGTCGATCGCAAGCCTCCCGGAGAGGTACCCACCGGTCACCGACCGCTCGCTCGCGAGCAGGTCAGCCACCGTCCCCGAGCAGACGACCTCGCCGCCGTGCTCGCCTGCGCCCGGACCGATGTCGACGACGTGGTCGGCGACGCGGATCGTCTCCTCGTCGTGCTCGACGACGATGACGGTGTTGCCGATGTCGCGCAGGCGGACGAGGGTGTCGATCAGCTTGCGGTTGTCCCGCTGGTGGAGGCCGATCGACGGCTCGTCGAGCACGTAGAGCACACCGACGAGCCCGCTGCCGATCTGGCTCGCGAGGCGGATCCGCTGCGCCTCGCCCCCGGCAAGTGTCGCCGCGGAGCGGTCGAGGGCGAGGTAGTCGAGGCCGACGTCGAGGAGGAACTGCAACCGGGCTCGGATCTCTTTCAATATCCGCTCGGCGATGAGCTGGTCCCGGTCGGACAGCACGAGGGCGCCGAGCAGCTCGCTCGCGCGGCCGATCGGCTCCGCGGACAGCTCGGCGATGTTGCGCCCGTCGACGGTGACGGCGAGCGACTCCGGCTTCAGCCGGCTGCCGCCGCACGCCCCGCAGGGCACCTCGCGCATGTAGCCCTCGACCTGCTCGCGCTGGAAGTCCGACTCGGCCTCGGAGTGCCGGCGCTCGAGCCACGGCACGACGCCCTCGAACGCGGTGTCGTAGTTGCGCGTCGTGCCGTAGCGGTTGCGGTAGCGGATGTGGACCCGGGTGCCACCGGCACCGTAGAGCACGACTTTGCGCTGGGCCTTGGTGAGCTTGCGCCACGGGGTCGCCGTCGAGAAGCCGAACGCGTCCGCGACGGCGGCGAGGACGCGCGCGAAGTACTCCGTGCGCGCCCCGGCCCAGGGGGCGAGCGCTCCGGTGGCGAGCGTGAGGTCCTCGTTCGGCACGACGAGCTCGGGGTCGACCTCGTAGCGCGTGCCCAGCCCGGCGCAGACGGGACAGGCCCCGTAGGGGGAGTTGAACGAGAAGCTCCGCGGTTCGAGCTCGTCGAAGGACAGCCCGCACGACGCGCACGCGAGGTGCTGGGAGAACGTGACGATCTCCTCCTCGTCGTCACCGAGCATCTGGATCGCGGCGACACCCTCCGCGAGACGCAGGGCCGTCTCGATCGAGTCCGTGAGGCGGCGCTCGATCCCGTCCCGACGGACGAGGCGGTCGACGACGACCTCGATCGTGTGCTGCTCGTAGCGCGCGAGGTCGAGGTCCTCTCGCTGCGCGAGCTCCACGACCGTGCCGTCGACGCGCGCACGCGCGAAGCCCTGCTTCGCGAGGTCCTCGAGGAGGGCGTCGTACTCGCCCTTGCGACCCCGGACGACGGGTGCGAGGACGTGGAAGCGTGTCCCGTCCGCAAGGTCCATGACACGGTCGACGATCTGCTGGGGGCTCTGGCGCGAGACCGGCTGGCCACAGTTCGGGCAGTGCGGCTGGCCGATGCGCGCGTAGAGGAGCCGGAGGTAGTCGTAGACCTCCGTGACGGTCCCGACCGTCGAGCGCGGGTTGCGCGACGCAGACTTCTGGTCGATCGAGATCGCCGGCGAGAGCCCTTCGATGAAGTCGACGTCCGGCTTGTCCATCTGGCCGAGGAACTGCCGGGCGTAGGACGACAGGGACTCGACGTAGCGGCGTTGCCCCTCCGCGTAGATCGTGTCGAAGGCGAGCGACGACTTGCCCGAGCCCGACAGGCCGGTGAAGACGATCAGGCGGTCACGCGGCAGCTCGATCGAGACGTCCTTCAAGTTGTGCTCGCGGGCGCCCCGGATGACGATCGATCCGGACACCCGCGGCACCCTGGCGGCGCTCAGGAGACCTCCCGCAGCTCTCGTCGCAACGACTTGACCTCGTCGCGCAGCCGAGCTGCGTACTCGAAGCGCAGCTCGGCCGCTGCCTGGTGCATCTCGGCCTCGAGCGTCGCGACGAGCCGGCCGAGCTCGTCGGCGGGCAGATCCCCCGGACGCTCGGGAAGGGCGGCCCCCGCGTGCTCGGCCGCTCGGCGGCCCGCGCGGCGCGACCGGTCCGAGCGAGCCGCCGGCAGCGGCGCGCCCGGCTCGCCGACGAGGTCGCCCGTGCCCGCGGCCGAGCGGAACTGGGCGACGAGGTCCGTGACGGCCTTGCGGATCGTCTGCGGGTCGATGCCGTGCTCGAGGTTGTACGCGCGCTGGACCTCCCGACGCCGCTCGGTCACCGACATCGCCGCGCGCATCGAGTCCGTGATCGTGTCGGCGTAGAGCACGACCCGCCCCGAGACGTTGCGCGCGGCCCGGCCCATCGTCTGGATGAGCGAGGTCGAGGAGCGGAGAAAGCCTTCCTTGTCAGCGTCGAGGATCGCGACGAGCGAGACCTCGGGCAGGTCGAGCCCCTCGCGCAGCAAGTTGATCCCGACGAGCACGTCGAACTCCCCGAGGCGCAGGTCGCGCACGATCTCGATCCGCTCGATCGTGTCGACGTTCGAGTGGAGGTAGCGGACCTTCAGCCCCGACTCGAGCAGGTAGTCCGAGAGGTCCTCGGCCATCTTCTTCGTGAGCGTCGTGACGAGCACGCGCTCGCTGCGCGCCGTCGTCTTCTCGATCTCGACGATCAGGTCGTCGATCTGGTGCTTGGTCGGCTTCACGACGACCTCGGGGTCGACGAGCCCGGTCGGCCGGACGATCTGCTCGGCGACGACGGTCGAGACGGACAGCTCGTAGGGCGACGGCGTCGCGGACATGAAGATGCACTGGTTGATCCGCTCCTCGAGCTCCTCGAAGCGAAGCGGCCTGTTGTCCATCGCCGAGGGCAGGCGGAAGCCGTGCTCGACGAGCATCTCCTTGCGCGAGCGGTCGCCCGCGTACTGGCCGTGGAGCTGAGGTACCGAGACGTGGCTCTCGTCGAGGACGAGCAACCAGTCCTTCGGGAAGTAGTCGAGCAGGGTGAACGGCGCCTCGCCCGGACGGCGACCGTCGAGGTGACGGCTGTAGTTCTCGATGCCCGAGCAGTGCCCGACCTCGGCGAGCATCTCGAGGTCGTGCTCGGTCCGCATCCGCAGGCGCTGGGCCTCGAGGAGCTTGCCCTCGCCCTCGAGCTCGCGTAGACGCTCCCCGAGCTCGGCCTCGATCGTCCCGATCGCGCGCCGGAGCCGCTCGTCGCCCGCGACGTAGTGGGTGGCCGGGAACACGACGAGCTCCTCGAGCTCGCCGATGATCTCCCCCGTCAGCGCGTCGAAGCGCGTGATCCGCTCGACCTCGTCGCCGAAGAGCTCGACGCGCACGGCTGTCTCCTCGTAGGCGGGATGGAGCTCGATCGTGTCACCCCGGACTCGGAACCTCCCCCGGACGAGGTTCGCGTCGTTCCGCTCGTACTGGAGCTCGACGAGCTGGCGGAGCAGGGCCCGCTGGTCGTGGGTCTCGCCGGGATGGACGACGACGATCCGGCCCTGGTACTCCTCGGGGGAGCCGAGGCCGTAGATGCACGAGACCGACGCGACGACGATGACGTCCCGCCGCGTCAGCAGGCTCGCGGTCGTCGAGTGCCGCAGCCGGTCGATCTCGTCGTTGATCGACGAGTCCTTCTCGATGTAGGTGTCGGTCGTCGGGATGTACGCCTCGGGCTGGTAGTAGTCGTAGTACGAGACGAAGTACTCGACGCGGTTGTCCGGGAAGAACTCGCGGAACTCGCCGGCGAGCTGGGCGGCGAGGGACTTGTTGGGCGCGAGCACGAGGGTCGGGCGCTGCGCGTGCTCGATCGTCCACGCGATCGTCGCGCTCTTGCCGCTCCCCGTGATGCCGAGCAGGGTCTGGTAGCGCTCGCCGCGGTCGAGCCCCGCGCTCAGGGTCGCGATCGCCTTCGGCTGGTCGCCCGCGGGCTCGAACTCGGAGACGACCTTGAACGGTGGCACTGCCCCATCGTACCGGGAGGGTGCGCGCGCGGCTCCGGCGGTCACGGCGGCACGGCAACGCCGCCTCGCCGCGCCGCTGTCAGGGCGAGCGGCCGGGCGCCGCGTCCCCCGGGAGCCGTGCGATCCACCGCCACGCCTCCTCGGCCATTGCGACGAGCTCGTCCAAGGTGCCGATGTTCACGATGACGTAGTCCGCGGCGCGGACGCGCTCGCCCCTCGTCGCCTGCGCCGCGAGGCGCGCGCGGACCTCATCGACCGACATCGCGCGGCGCCGCACGAGCCGCTCGACGACCAGCTCGTCGGGGGCGTCGACGACGAGGACGGCGTCGAGGCCGTACCGCCTGCGCCCGTCGGTCTCGACGAGCAGGGGCGAGTCGAGCACGACGACGCCTCCGGCGCGGCGCGCGCTCGAGCGCGGCTGTCGTGGACGCGTGGACGACCGGGTGGACGATCGCCTCGAGCGCGCTGCGGGCGCTGGTGTCGGCGAACACGGCTGCGGCGAGGCGCGCCCGGTCGAGCGCTCCGTCCTCGCCGACGACGCCGTCCCCGAAGCGTTCCCGGACCGCCCGTGCTCCGGGCGTGCCGGGGGCGAGGGCGCCGCGGGCCATCTCGTCGGCGTCGAGCACGAGCGCGCCATTGTCGCCGAGGACGCGCGACACCGTCGACTTACCCGCGCCGATCCCGCCCGTGCAGCCGACCGCGACGAAGCGGGGCCGGCCCAGCCCCGGCGCGCCGGAGGCGCGCGACGCGCTCGGCTCAGGACTCGTCGGTCGCCTCGGCAGACGCGCCCGGCTCCGCGTCCTCGGCTGACGCGCCCGCCTCGGCGTCGGCATGGGCCGGCCCGCCGGGCGCGGCCGCCTCGACCGCGAAGTCCGCCCAGGCTGCCTGGGCCTCCGTCTCGGGCGTGAACTCGGCAGCCGCGTAGTCGAAGTTGCCGATGTAGTTGCCCTCGGCGTCGTAGGCGTGCTCGCCGAAGGCCTCGCGGTACTCCTCGGCGACCTCGCCACCCTCGGCCGCCTGCTTGATCGACAGGCTGATACGGCGGCGCTGGAGGTCGATGTCGATGATCTTCACCCACAGCTCCTCGCCCGGCGAGACGACCTGCTCGGGCAGGTCGACGTGGTGCGCCGCCATCTCCGAGATGTGGACGAGCCCCTCGATGCCGTCCCCGACCTGGACGAACGCGCCGAAGGGCACGAGCTTGGTGATCCGCCCGTAGACGAGCTCGCCGATGCGGTGGGCGCCGGCGAACTCCTGCCAGGGGTCGGACTGCGTCGCCTTGAGCGACAGGCTGATCCGCTCCTTGTCGAGGTCGACGTCGAGGACCTGGACCGTGACCTCGTCGCCGACGGCGACCACCGACGACGGGTGGTCGACGTGCTTCCACGACAGCTCCGAGACGTGGACGAGGCCGTCCATCCCCCCGAGATCGACGAAGGCACCGAAGTTGACGACGGACGACACGACGCCCTTGCGGACCTCGCCGGGCTTGAGGTTCACGAGGAACTCGCCGCGCTGCTCCTTCTGGGTCTCCTCGAGCCAGGCTCGCCGGGACAGCACGACGTTGTTGCGGTTCTTGTCGAGCTCGATGATCTTGGCCTCGATGACCTTGCCGACGTAGGGCTGGAGGTCGCGGACCCGCCGGAGCTCGACGAGCGACGCCGGCAGGAAGCCGCGCAGGCCGATGTCGAGGATGAGGCCACCTTTGACGACCTCGATGACCGGGCCGCGCACGACTCCGCTCGAGTCCTTGATCTTCTCGATGTCCGCCCAGGCGCGCTCGTACTGCGCCCGCTTCTTCGACAGGACGAGGCGGCCCTCCTTGTCCTCCTTCTGGAGCACGAGCGCCTCGACCTCGTCACCGAGGGACACGATCTCGTGGGCGTCGACGTCGTGGCGGATCGACAGCTCCCGCGAGGGGATGACGCCCTCGGACTTGAAGCCGATGTCGAGCAGCACCTCGTCCTTGTCGACCTTGACGACGGTGCCCTTCACGATGTCGCCGTCCTCGAACTCGACGATCGTCCGGTTGACCGCGTCGTCGAACGAGAGCGAGCCGAGATCGTCCTCGACGATCGCGCGCGGGGTGTAGACGCCGTTGGCGTCGAAGGTGCCCATCGGCTCGGACCGGTTGGCCACCATCGTGGCTCCCGCTGCTGCAGCCGGGTCCTGCTGGTTCGTGGAGATGTCGTCGGACATGGAGTGGTGGTCGCCTTAGCACTGAGGACGGCCGGCTGCTCGTGCGAGCGCGGCACGCTCACCCTCGCCGCCGGCCACGGACGTGGACGCTAGAGCGTACACCGCGGCTCTACGCCTGCTTCGCGTCCGCCCAGCTCCTACCCCATGCGCAGTGGACCTCGAGCGGGACGTCGAGCTGCTCGGCGTTGCGCATCGCCTCGAGCGTCAGCGCCTCGACCTCGGCGCGCTCGCCGTCGGGCGCCTCGACCAGCACCTCGTCGTGGACCTGGAGCACGATGCGCGCGCCGAGGCCCGCCTGCTCGAGCGAGCCGTCGAGGCGGACGAGGGCCTTTTTGAACAAGTCGGCGGCGAGCCCCTGGATGCCGGCGTTCATCGCCTGGCGCTCGGCCGCCTGGCGCAGCCGGAAGTTCGTCGAGGCGAGCTCGGGGATGTAGCGGCGACGCCCGGTCAGGGTCTCGGTGTAGCCGCGCCGGCGCGCGTCGGCGACGGTCGCGTCCATGTACGCGCGCACGCTCGGGAACGCGGCGAAGTACTGGGCGAGGATCTCCGCCGCCTCCTCGACCGGCACGCCCAGCCGCTGCGCGAGGCCGTAGGCCTCCATGCCGTAGGCGAGGCCGTAGGAGATCATCTTCGCCTTCGACCGCTGCGCCGGGGTCACCGAGCCGGGCTCCACGCCGAAGACCCGCACCGCGGTCGCCGTGTGGATGTCCCGGCCCTCCGCGAAGGCCCCGACGAGGCCCGGATCGCCCGAGAGGTGGGCGATGACGCGCAGCTCGATCTGGTTGTAGTCCGCGACGAGCAGCCCGGACCCCGACCGCGGGACGAAGGCCTCGCGAAAGCGCCGGCCCTCCGCGGTCCGCACCGGGATGTTGTGCAGGTTCGGCTGGTCCGAGGAGAGCCGGCCGGTCCGGGCGACGGTCTGGTTGAACGTCGCGTGGATGCGCCCGTCCGGCGCGATCTCGCCGAGGAGCCCGTCGCCGTAGGTGGACCGGAGCTTCTCGACCTCGCGGTAGCGAAGCAGTGCCTCGACGATGCCGGTCTCGTCGCTCGCGCGCAGCTTCTCGAGCGCCGCAGCGTCGGTCGAGTACCCGGTCTTGGTCTTGCGACCCGGGCTCAGCTTCAGCTTGTCGTAGAGGACGCGCCGCAGCTGCGGGGTCGAGTTGACGTTGAGGTCCTCGCCTGCGATGCGCCGGATGTCGGCCTCGAGCTGGCGTGCCTCCGCCGTCAGCTCGGCGTTGATCTCCCGCAGCCGGTCGGCGTCGACGCCGATGCCGACGACCTCCATCTTCGCGAGCACGCGCACGAGCGGCCGCTCGACCTCCTCGTAGAGCGCCCGCGCGCCGGCGCGCTCGAGCTCGGCACGCAGGCGCGGCGCGAGCTGGCCGATCGCCGCGACCCGCTGCGCCGCCACATCGGCGCGACGGGGCGCGCCGTCACCGCCGTCGCCGTCGTCGCCGTCGTCGAGGTCGAAGCCGAGCTGGCCCCCACCGTCGCGCGCCACGGCACTGCCGAGGGCGACGCCGAAGCGCTGCGCGAGCTGCTCGAGGCTCGGCTGGCCTGCGCCGGAGTCGAGCAGGTACGCCGCGACGGACGTGTCGAGGTCGAGGCCGGTCACGTCGATGCCCGAGGCGAGCAGGGCCCGCATGAGCTCCTTCACGCGATGGCCGTCGACTCGTGGCGCCTCGTCGCGGGCCGCCAGCAGGCGCCCGAGCCGGTCCGCGACGGCCGGCTCGGCGACGAGGTCCCCACCGAGCCACGCGACCTCCGCGCCGGCCTCCGAGGCGATCGCGAGCCCGTCGAGAGCCGACCGCCCCGGCGCGCCGGACCAGCACGGCTCGACGGCGAGGTTGCCGGCTGCGGCGGCGAGGCCGTCCAGCCACTCGGCTGCGGTCGCGACGTCGTCGAGGTCACGTCGGGCGCGCGCCGGACCGGGCACCGCGTGTGCGGCGGTCGCGTCCGGCGGGTCCGCCGACGCGTCGTAGCGGTCGAGCACCTCGACGAGGCGGTCACGCGGCGTGCGCATCTCGAGCAGGGAGAAGAGCTGGTCGAGCGCCTGTCTGTCGGCGTGGCCGAGCATCATCGACGCGAGGTCGACGTCGAGCGGCACGTCCCGCACGATGGGAGTGAGCAGGAAGTTCCTGCGCACGCGCTCTTCGTGCAGCGCGAGGGACTCCCGCAGCTTCGGCGTGCACTGCTCGAGGTGCGCGTAGAGCGTGTCGAGGTCGCGGTAGGTGTTGACGAGCTTCGCCGCCGTCTTCTCCCCGACGCCGGGGACACCGGGCAGGTTGTCCGACGGATCGCCCCGCAACGCGGCGAGCAGCGGGTACGCGGCCGGCCGCACGCCTGTGCGCTCGAGGATGCCCGCCTCGTCGTAGAGCACGTAGTCGGAGACGCCCCGGCGGTTGTAGAGCACCTTGACGTGGGGATCCTCGACGAGCTGGAACGCGTCGCGGTCGCCGGTCACGACCACGACGTCGTCGCCCCGGTCGCGCAGCACCGTCGCGAGCGTGCCGATCACGTCGTCGGCCTCGTAGCCCTCGGCGTCGACGGCGGGCACACCGAGCGCGAGGACGAGCTGGCGGATGATCTCGATCTGCTCGACGAGGGGCTCGGGCATCGGCGGCCGGCCGGCCTTGTAGTCGTCGGCGATCTCGTCGCGAAACGTCGGACCCGGGCGGTCGAACGCCACGGCCATCGCGTCCGGCGCGAGATCGGCGAGGAGCTTCGTCGTCATCGACACGAAGCCGTAGACGGCCTGGGTCTCCTGGCCCGACGACGTCGCCATCCCCGCCTCTTGGAGCGCGAACCAGGCCCGGAACGCGAGCGAGTGCCCGTCGAGCACGACGTAGGTGGCCACGGGGCCGATGCTAAGCGCTCCGAGCCCGAGCCTCCGGTACGCTGGGCCGTGATGGCGGACGGATTCCACCCGCCGCTCGAGGAATACCTCGAGACGATCCACGCGCTTGTCGAGGAGGGTGTGGACGTCATCCAGGCCCGCCTTGTCGAGCGGCTCGGGCACAGCCCCCAGGCCGTCTCCGAGATGGTCCGGAGATTGGCCGACGACGGCTACCTCACGCGCACCGGACGGGGCGTGACGCTGACCGACCAGGGTGCGAAGCTCGCAGCGAGCGTCGTCCGCCGCCACCGGCTGGCCGAGCGCTTCCTCGTCGACGTCGTCGGGCTCCCCTGGTCGAGAGCGCACCTCGAGGCCGGGCGGTGGGAGCACGTGATCTCCGACGAGGTCGAGGCGCGCTTCGTCGCGATCCTCGGCAACCCGGCGACCTGCCCCCACGGCAACCCGATCCCCGGGGCGCCGGTCGACCCCACGCCGCAACGCCCGCTGTCCGGAGTCCCCGCCGGCGAGCACGTCCGCATCACCCGCATCACCGAGCAGGTCGAGATGGACGGCGAGGCGCTCGCGTACCTCGACGCGAACGGCCTCGTCCCCGGATGCCGGGCGTCCGTCGTCGCGCGGGCGCCGGACGGGACGGTCATGCTCAGGCTCGGCGACGGCGACACGGCGCGGTCCGCGGCAGTCGGGACCGCCATGTGCGCGCAGATCTTCGTGACCGACGACTGACGAACGACACGGCCCAGCACGCCCGTCTCCCGACGTCTGGCTGCACACGTCTGGCCTGCGACGTCCGGCACACGACCAGCCCCGCACCGGTGCGCAGCGCCGCCGCGCTGGTCGAGCCGTCAGCTGCCGGGGACGACCAGCGTTCCCTCGACGATCTCCTCCGCGACCTGGCGCATCGTGCTCCGCCTGTTCATCGCCGTCTGCTGGATGAAGCCGAACGCCGCGGACTCGGTCATCGCGTGGTCGTCCATGAGCCGGCCCTTCGCGCGGTCCACCCACCGCCGCGTCTCGAGCCGGTCCTCGAGGCCGCGCTTGTCGTCGGACAGGGCGAGGTTCTCCGCCTCGAGCGCCTGCATCTCGGCGTAGCGTCCGAGAGCCACCTCGATCGCCGGGAGGAGCTCCTCTTTCTGGAACGGCTTGACGAGGTAGGCGAGGGCGCCCGCGTCGCGGGCCTGCTCGATGAGGTCACGCTGGCTGAAAGCCGTGAGGATGAGGACGGCCGAGCGCCGCTCGGCGTTGATCGCACGCGCTGCCGCGAGACCGTCCATCCCGGGCATCTTGATGTCGAGGATGACGAGGTCCGGCCGGTGGGCCTGGACGAGCGCCACCGCCTCGTCGCCGCGGCCCGTCTCGCCGACGACCTCGTAGCCCTCCTCCTCGAGGATCTCGCGCAGATCGAGGCGGACGATCGCCTCGTCCTCCGCGATGACGACTCTGCCTGCCACGACGGTCTCCTCGCTCCCGATCAGACGACGAGCCGAGAGAGCAGCTCGTCTTGGGCACGCTCGAGCTCGACGACGGCCTGCCGAGCCGCGTCCCTGCTCCGCTGCATCACCTCGGCGTGGCGGCGCGCCTCGTTCCACTCCCTGTCCGCGAGAGGCGTCTCGGAGACGAGCATCCGCGTCCGCAGGTCGGCAGCCGTCTCCTCGAAGGCGCTCAGCTGCTCCTCGGCCAGCGCGAGCTCGGCTCGGGCCCGCTCGAGCCGGGCGTGCACGTCGAACAAGCGCCTCTCGACGCGCTGGCGGCTGTCCGAGATCCCGTGTCGCACCCAATCAGTGTAGAGGCGACCCCGGCCCCCTCTCGCCCGCCTCCTCCCGCATGACCCGTGGCCGTATGACCCGTGCCGCCCTGGACGGGTCACCGCAGCTCGACGGCGCCCGAGCCCCTGCCCAGGGTCGGCCGGCGCGAGCCGGGCCACAAGAGGCCGGGCCACAAGGAGCCGACCTGCGGGATCAGCCGGGCCGCAGCGACGTCGTGCGGATCGCTGCACGCAGGGCCTCGGCGCGCGGCCGGGCGCCGATCCCCGGACCGTCCGGCACCGCGACCTGGTCGCCGAGAAGGAGGTGGGGCGCCGTGATGTCCGGGTCGAAGTAGCGGCTGCTCGGTCCGATATCGCCCCCGAGATCGACGCCGGGCAGGGCGGCCACTGCGAGCGCGCACGCCCGGCCCAGACCGGCCTCGAGCATCCCCCCGGCAAAGACGTGCAGGCCGGACTCGACGCAGCGGTCGTGGAGCCGGCGCGCAGCCAGCAGCCCGCCGACGCGCGCGGCCTTCAACGAGATGCCCGCGCACGCCCGAAGAGCGATCGCCGCGTCGAGCGCCCCGAGCCCGGTTATCGACTCGTCGAGCAGGACCGGCGTGACGAGCTGGCGCCGGAGCTCGGCGTGGGCGACGAGATCGTCCGCAGGGAAGGGCTGCTCGATCGCGACGAGACCGCAGGCGTCGAGGTCCCGGAGCTCGCGCCACGCCGCCGGGTCGCTCCGACGGTACGCGCCGTTCGCGTCCACCGCGAGCGCGACGTCGGGGAAGCTCGCGCGCGCCGCCCGGACCGCCTCGAGGCTGCGACCCGGCACGACCTTGCACTTGACCTGGTTGAACCCCTCCGACCGGGCCGCGGCGACGCCGGCGACCACGGCGTCGGGATCGCCGAAGCCGATCGCGGCGCCCGCGCGCACGCGCCGCCGTGTCGCGCCGAGCAAGCTCGCGAGCGAGCGGCCCGCGCTCGAGAGCTCGGCGTCGAGCAGTGCCATCTCCACCGCGGCGACCGCCATCGGGTGGCCACGCACGCCGCCGAGCGCGACGAGGGCGTCCGACGTGGCGCCGAAGACGGCGTCGGGGCGGAGCAGCGGCGGCAGGAGCCACTCCCGGAGCACGTGCTCGGCGCCGTCGGCGTACTCGCAGCTGTAGTGGGGCGCGACGAGTGCCGCGCACTCCCCCCAGCCTGGGCCTTGGTCGGTCTCGAGGTGCACGAGAACGACCGGCCGGCGGTCGTGGGTCCCGCCGCTCGTGCCGAGCGGGCGCACGAGATCGAGCTCGAGGCGCACGATCTCCGCGGCGAGGACCTTCACCTGCGTGACGCTACCGCCGGAGCGGTAACCTGCTCCGACCGGGGCACGGCAGGACCTCCCGGCCCGGATGGCGGAATGGCAGACGCGGCGGCCTCAAAAGCCGCTGTCCGAAAGGGCGTGCGGGTTCGAGTCCCGCTCCGGGCACGCGACGAGCCGCGCGGCGTGTGCTCAGATGTCGTCGGTGGCCCGGCGGTCCCGCTTGCGCTGGGCGAGCAGGCGCTTGGCCTGCAGGCGGCGCTCCCTCGACCCGAGGGTCGGGCGCGTCGCCCGGCGCTCCACCTCGACGCGGAGCGCGTCCGCGATGCGCTCCTCGAGCCGCCGCAGGGCGATCTCCCGGTTGCGCAGCTGCGACCGTTCGTCCGAGGCGACGACGCGCACGGTCGGCCCGAGCCGCTCGAGGAGGCGCTCCCGCTGGCGTGGGCCAATCGACGGCGAGGCTGCAACGTCGAAGCGCAGCTCGACGCGCGTGTTCGCCGTGTTGGCGTGCTGGCCGCCCGGGCCGCCACTGCCGCTGAACCGCCAGTCGAGCTCGTCGGCCGGCACGAGCGAGCGACCGACCCGGAGGGGCCGGCCGAGCGGATCGGCCGTCAACCGAGGGGGGGCGGCTGCGCGCCCGGGTCCGTGCCCGTCTCGTGCGCCCCCCGGCTCCCGAACGCGTCGGCTGCGAAGACGACGAGCACCTCCGGCAGGGCGAAGTCGGGATCGAGCTGGGCGGCGAGGCCCTCGCACATGACGACCGTCTTCACGAGCAGGGCGAGCTCCCGCGGGAACGTCAGGCGGTGCCGCCTGCTGACCGTCATGAGGTCCGCGACGAGCGGCGCGAGCCGGAGCTCGCCGAGAGGCTGCTCGATGGAGGCTGCGGTCAGGCGGTCGAGCTCGGTGACGAACGAGTCCTCGTCGACGGCGTCCGGTGCGACGCCGAGCCCCCGCATCGCCGCGACCGTGCGGCGCGTGTCGTGGGTGACGAGCGCGAGGAGGATCTCGACGAGAGCGTCCCGCACGCGGGTCGGCACCGTCCCGACCATCCCGAAGTCGACCATCGCGAGCCGGCCGCCGGCCTCGACGAACAGGTTGCCCGGATGCGGGTCCGCGTGGAAGAAGCCGTGGGAGAACACCATGGACAAGTAGACGTACGCGAGGGTCCGCGCGAGGGCGGGCCGGTCGACGCCGGCCCCGTCGAGTCCGGCGAGGTCGTCGATCTTCACGCCGACGATGCGCTCGAGGGTGAGCACCCCGTGGGTCGTCGCCTCCCAGACCACGTAGGGGATGTGCACGGGGAGCGCAGCGAGGTCCGCACGCGCCCGGTCCGCGTTGTGCCCCTCCGCGACGTAGTCGAGCTCGCCACGGAGCGTCTCGGCGAACTGCTCGACGAAGCCGACGACGTCGACGCGGCGCAGGGGGCCAGGCACGCGCGCGACGGCGGCCGCGCCGAGGGCGAGGACGTCGAGGTCCTCCTCGACGGTCGAGACGACCCCCGGGCGCCGCAGCTTGACGACCACCTCGCGCCCGTCGGCAAGGGTCGCCCCGTGGACCTGGCCGATCGACGCGGCGGCGATCGGGACGTCGTCGAAGCGCACGTAGAGCTCGGACGGCTCGCGGCCCAGCTCGCGGCGTAGCGCCCGACGCACGGCATCGGCCGGGATGCGCGGCGCGCTGTCCTGCAGGGTCGCGAGCTCCACCTCGTAGCGCGGCGGCACGATGTCCGGCCTCGTCGACAGCACCTGACCGAGCTTGACGAAGGTCGGCCCGAGCTCGGCGAGCGTCTCGCGCAGCTCGTGCGGCAGCCCGCCGCGCCGGCCGCCGAGGCGGCCGCGCGCCGTCGCGGCAACCCTGCGGCTCACCACCTTCGTCACGACGAGCGCCCGGGACACGGCCGTCCGGCCCGTCCCCCGACGACCAGGACCGACCATGGGCTACCCTGCCCGACCAACGGGCGATCGGTCTCTGGACACGCCGAAGAGTAACCCTCGACGCCGCTGCGGAGTCGAAAGGCGGTGGGGCCGTGTCCGGGCGCGTGCAGCGCGGCCAGGACCCGAGCCGGCCGAAGGGAGCGAATGGGTGCTTGCGTTCACCTTTCCAGGTCAAGGATCCCAGAGACCTGGGATGGGCGCGCCGTGGGTCGACCACCCGTCGTGGGAGCTGGTCGAGCACGCGAGCGACGTCGTCGACGTCGACGTCGCGGACCTCCTGCTCGACGCCGACCAGGCGACGCTGACCCGAACAGCGAACGCCCAGCTCGCGACGTTCGTACTGAGCCTCGTCGTGCTCGACGCCACCGAGCGGCTCGGGCTCGAGCCCGCCGCAGCCGCCGGGCACAGCCTCGGGGAGTACACCGCCCTGGTCGCGACCGGAGCGATCGGCTACGAGGACGGCCTCCACCTCGTCGCCGAGCGCGGGGCGGCGATGCGGGACGCAGCCGAGCACTCCCAGGGCACGATGATGGCGGTGCTCGGCCTCGGCGACGACGACGTCGAGGCCGCGTGCCTGCGCGCCGAGGACGACGTCTGGGTCGCCAACTACAACGCACCCGGTCAGGTCGTCATCGCCGGCTCGCCCGCGGCGCTCGAGGCGGCTGCGGCCGTCGCGCGCACCCTCGGCGCGAAGCGCGTGACCACCCTCGTCGTCGGCGGGGCGTTCCACACCCCGTACATGGCCCCGGCCCGCGACCGGCTCCGCAAGGCGCTCGCCGCGGCGACCTTCCGGGAGCCCAGCCCGGCCGTCGTCGCCAACGTCGACGCGCGCGCCCACATGGAACCGGCCGACTGGCCGGGACTGCTGTCGGCCCAGCTCTGCGGGCCTGTACGCTGGCGCCAGAGCCTCGACACGCTCTACGCGGCCGGCGCGCGGACCTTCGTCGAGCTCGGACCCGGCGGCGTGCTGACCGGCCTCGCGAAGCGGACGCTGCCACGCGACGGCACCGTCACCGCGTCGGTCGCGACCCCGGTCGAGCTCGAGGAGCTCGTCGAGTCGCTCGCCCGCCCGTCCCGGGCGGCCTCGCCGGGCATCTCGGCGGTCGGCGAGCGCTACAAGATGACCGAGCGCCTCGTCGTCTCGCCGGCGACGGGCCCGTTCACGCCCGCGCCTCGGTGCCTGCCGGCCGTCCCGACGCTTCCCGGACGAGCGCAGAGCGCACGGGCGCGCCCGGGCACCGCCCCCCCGGCCGCCACCGCCCCCCGTGCCGACGGCACAGCTCCGGCTCCAGCTGGCGGGTCCGGCGAGGTGGGCGACGCGGGAGACGCGGAGTCGCCGATCCAGATCCGCGTCGGGGATCTCGTCGGGTGGGCGGGCGCGACCGAGATACGCTCGTCGTTCGCCGGCAGCCTCGAGGGCATCATCGTCCTGCCCGGCGAGCGCGTCGTCTCGGGACAACCGGTGGCGTGGTTGCGGGTCGAGACGGGCGACGGACACGAGCCCGGCACGCGGAGCGGGCCGGGCTAGCCACCGCAGGTCAGGCCCCGCCCCGGCCGGCACGGCTGCAACGTCGCCCGGCCCGGGCCCCGGCGCAGCCCACAGTTGACCGACAGCGGACAGGAGCCTTCCATGGGATCTGCGATCACCGGCTGGGGCGAGGCGCTGCCCGAGCGGATCGTGACGAACGACGAGTTCGCGGCGCGCCTCGACACGAGCGACGAGTGGATCGTCGCCCGGACGGGGATCCACGAGCGGCGGATGGGCAGCACGACGTCGAAGCTCGCCGTCGAGGCGGGCAGCGCCGCGCTCGATCGGGCGGGCCTGGTCGGCGCCGACGTCGACCTCGTCATCCTCGCGACGACGACTCCGGACCAGGCGATCCCCGCGACCTCCGCAGCCGTGCACGACGCCCTCGGATGCCGGGGCGGCGCCTTCGACCTCAACGCTGCGTGCGCGGGCTTCGTCTACGCCCTCGTGACGGCCGACGCGCTCCTGCGCGCCGGTCACCGACGTGCGCTCGTCATCGGCTCCGAGACGCTCTCGCGCGTCACCGACCAGGACGACCGCTCGACCGCCGTGCTATTCGGCGACGGTGCGGCCGCGATCGTCGTCGAGGCGGGAGCCACGGACGACCTCATCCTTGCCTACGACCTCGGCGTCGACGGCTCCGCGACCTCGCTGCTCTACGCGGAGCACGGCGGCCACATCCACATGGAAGGCCGCGAGGTGTTCCGCCGTGCCGTGCGGACAGAGATCACCTCGATCGAGCGGGTGCTCGCCGACGCCGGGATCGGGCCGGACGACGTCGACCTGTTCGTCCCCCACCAGGCCAACGTCCGGATCATCGAGGCGGTCAACGAGCGCCTCGGGCTCTCGATGGACAAGACGGCGATCGTCCTCGACCGGACCGGCAATACCTCCGCCGCGTCGATACCGCTCGCCCTCGCGGAGGCGGCCGACGCCGGCCGGCTGAATGACGGCGACACGGTCCTGCTCTCGGGCTTCGGCGCGGGGATGACCTGGGCAAGCGCCGTGGTGCGCTGGGGACGCAGGGGGCTCGCCCGATGAGCGGGCGCGTCGTGCTCGTCACCGGCGGCTCGCGGGGCATCGGCCTCGCCGTCGCGACGCGCCTGCAGCGCCGCGGCGACGACGTCGCGGTGACGTACCGGACCGAGACGCCGTCGCTGCCACCACCTGGCGAGGGAGCCGTGCCCATCCGTCCGCTCCGCTGCGACGTCACCGAGCCCGACCAGGTCGAGGCCGCGTTCGCCGAGATCGAGCGGACGGGAAGACCCGTCGAGGTCCTCGTGTGCTCGGCGGGCATCACCGACGACGCCCTGCTCCTGCGCATGAGCGAGGAGCGGTGGGACCGGGTCATCGAGACGGACCTCACGGCCTGCTACCGCACGGTCAAGCGCGCCCTGCCGTCGATGCTCAAGGCGCACTCGGGCCGCATCGTGCTCGTCTCGTCCGTCGTCGCGTTCCTCGGCAACCCCGGGCAGACCAACTACGCCGCCGCCAAGGCAGGCCTCGTCGGCTTCGCGCGATCGCTCGCCCGGGAGGTGGCGAGCCGCACCGTCACGGTCAACGTCGTGAGCCCCGGGCTCGTCGCGACGGACATGCTCGCCGCGCTCGGCGAGGAGCGGACCGGCGCGATGGCCGAGCGTGTCCCCCTCGGCCGGGTCGGGGACCCCGACGAGGTCGCAGCCGCCGTAGAGTTCCTCGTGTCACCCGAGGCGGCCTACGTGACCGGCGCCGTGCTCGCCGTCGACGGCGGGCTCGGCATGGGCTACTGAGGCGGAGGGAGGCCCACGACGGCGGGCAGCCACGTCGCTCCGTCGGGCCTCGTGTGGCGCCGGGCCGTCCGGCACGCTAAGACAACCAGCTTGGACCGGGACCGCCCGGCCGATACCGAGGAGGCAGGGACGTGGCAGACGACGCGACCTTCGAGAAGTTCCGGGCCTGCGCTGTTGAGGTCCTCCAGGTGCCAGCGGAGAAGGTCGTGCCCGAGGCACGCTTCGGCGACGACCTCGACGCGGACAGCCTCGACCTCGTCGAGTTCGTGATGGCGCTCGAGGAGTCCTTCGACATCACCGTCGAGGAGTCCGAGCTCGAGGGGGTGGAGACCGTGGCGCAGGCCTACGAGCTCGTGACCGCCAAGCTCTGATGCCGGCTGGTCTGGCCAAGCGCCGGGTGGCGATCACCGGGATCGGCGTCGCGTCGTGCGTCGGGATCGGAGCCGACGCGTTCTTCGACGGGATCTGCGGTCCCGCGCCCGAGCGCGAGCGCCGGGTGGTGGGCTTCGACCCCGGCAACTGGTTCGAGGCCAAGGAGGCCCGGCGCACGGACCGCTTCGCGCAGCTCACGCTCGCGAGCGCGTCGATGGCGGTCGAGGACGCTGGCGAGATCGCCGTGGACCCCGATCGGGCAGGCGTCGTCTTCGGCACCGGCGTCGGGGGGCTCTCGACCCTGCAGGAGCAGATCACCGTGCTCGTCGAGCGCGGCCCGCGCCGCGTCTCGCCGTTCCTCGTGCCGATGATCATGGGCAACGCGGGTGCCGCGGCGATCTCGATGCGCTTCGGCTGGCGCGGGCCGTGCGAGACGATCGTCACGGCGTGCGCCGCCGGCACCCAGTCGATCGGCAACGCCTACCGGCTCGTCGCCTACGGCCGTTGCGACGCGGTGATCACCGGGGGGGCCGAGGCCGCGATGGAGCCGGTCGGCGAGCGGCCAGCCATCGGTGCGGTCGCGTTCGGCAACATGACAGCCCTGTCGAGCTCGGGGGTGTCCCGCCCCTTCGACGTCCGACGGGACGGGTTCATCCTGGCCGAAGGCGGTGCGGCCCTCGTGCTCGAAGAGCTCGACAGAGCGCGCGCTCGCGGCGCCCACGTCTACGGCGAGCTTCTCGGCGCAGCCTCGACAGCGGATGCCTACCACATCACCGCGCCGGCACCCGAGGGAGCGGGCGCGCGCTCGTGCATGGAGCTCGCCCTCGACGATGCCGGCATCTCGCCGGCAGACGTCACCCACATCAACGCGCACGGGACCTCGACGCCGGTCGGCGACCTCGCCGAGGCGCAGGCGATCGAGAAGGTCTTCGGCTCCCTCGGACCTCCGGTCACCTCGATCAAGGGCGTGACCGGCCACGCGCTCGCCGCGGCGGGAGCCCTCGAGGCCGTCGCCGTCGCGTTGACGATCGAGCGGGGCGTCATCCCGCCGACCGCGGGGCTCGAGGACCTCGAGCCCGCGATCCACCTCGACGTCGTGACGGGTGCCCCGCGCCGACTCGTGCCCGGGCCGGTGCTGTCGAACAGCTTCGGCTTCGGTGGCCACAACGGCTGCCTGGTCATCGCGCCCGTCGCCGACGCGGCCGCGCGCGGCTGAGCCGGCTCCACCGACCGAGAGCCGAGGCTGCGCGATCTCCGACGACACGGCTGCGTCGGGGACCCCCCCGACCAGCGACGACCTCGCGAGTGGTCCTGCTGACCTCGCCGTCGGCGCGTTCAGCGACGATCCGCCCTGGATCGTCGAGCTCGACGACGTGCCCTGGAAGCTCGGCCTCGACCTCGTCCGGGAGCGGACGCATGCCGCGGTCCCGCTGCTCACGCGCCGTCGGCGCATCCCGCCCGGGCGGCGCATCGTCAAGGTCGCCGCCACGCTCGGGTGGGCGCTCGGGATGTGGTACGTGCGGGAGCGCCGTCGCGGCGGGCCGGCCTCGCGAGCCGGCCTCGCGCACCGCCTGCGGGTCGCGTTCCAAGAGCTCGGGCCGACCTACATCAAGCTCGGCCAGATCGTCTCCTCGGGCGAGGGCATCTTCCCGCCCGAGCTCGTCGGGGAGTTCCGCCAGCTGCGCGACAAGGTGCCCCCCGAGCCGTTCGGCGTCGTGCGCGAGATCGTCGAGTCGGACCTCGGCCGGCCGCTCGCGGAGGTCTTCCGGGAGTTCGCGACCGAGCCGCTCGCCGCCGCGTCGATCGCGCAGGTCCACCGCGCCGAGCTCGTCACGGGCGAGCCCGTGGTCGTCAAGGTCCAGCGGCCCGACATCGCCACCCTCGTACGCAGGGACCTCGCGATCATGAGCTACCTCGCCCCGTTCCTCGTCGGACGCATCCCGATCGCCGTGCTCGCGAACCCGCCGGCGCTGATCGAGCTGTTCGCCGAGACGATCGTCGAGGAGCTCGACTTCCGGCTCGAGGCGGAGAACATGCTCGACATCGCGAGCGTGCTGGCGGCGAGCGACCAGCGGGCGATCGTCGTCCCCCGCCCGCATCCCCGCCTCGTCACCCCGCGCATCCTCGTCATGGAGCGGCTCGACGGCTTTGCCTGGGACGACGTCGCGGGGATGCGGGCGGCGGGCATCAAGACCGAGGAGGTGCTGCGCGCCGGGGTGGTCTCCTTCCTCGAGGGCGCGATGCTCTACGGCGTCTTCCACGGCGACCTGCACGGCGGGAACCTGCTCGTCCAGCCCGACGGGCGTGTCGCGCTGCTCGACTTCGGGATCACCGGGCGGCTCGTCGAGGAGCGCCGGGTCGCGTTCCTCCGTCTCGTCATGGGCGGGACGCTCAACGACGTCCGCGCCCAGGTCCAGGCGCTGCGCGACCTGGGCGCCCTCGACCCCCATGCCGACATCGAGCAGGTCATCGCCGACCTCGGCCTCGACGCGCCGCCGCAGGACGTCGTCGAGATGAGCGCGGAGGAGCTCACCAGGCAGCTCCGCGACCTGACCAAGCAGCTCCTCGGCTACGGCGCGAAGATGCCGAAGGAGCTGATGCTGTTCGTGAAGGACATCTTGTTCCTCGACGGCGCGGTCGCGACGCTCGCACCGGACATCGACCTGCTCGGCGAGGTCGCCTCGATCTCCGCCTACTTCGCGAGCCGACACGGGGGCCGCATCGCGTCCGAGATCGGCATCGACCCGCGCGAGCGGCCCACCGACCTCGACTCGGTGCGCTCGTCGCTCGGCGTCGCGCCCGAGACCGACCGACTCTCCTACCGCGAGATCCAGGAGCGGCGCGCTCTGCTCCGCCGCAAGTTCGAGGCCGAACGCCACGGCCGGGCCCCGGGAGCGACGTGACGGCGCGGGCCCGCCGTGCGAGCATCGGCGCCATGCCGACTGCCCACCCGCCTCGCCACGCCGCCTGGCGCCGCGTCCTCGGCGTGCTCGCCGTCCTCGGCGCGAGCCTCGCCGTCACGACGACGGCCGCGGCCGGACCAGCCCGTGGCCCTGGTGCCAGAGGTCGCGCCACCGGCGGTCTCGCGACCAAGAGCCCGGCCGACCGGCCGGCGTCCGCGGCGGCACCGGCACGCGTCCTGCTCGCCCTCGGCGACTCCCTCGCGTCCGGCTACCAGCCGGCGGACGGGACGACGCCGCCTCCGGTCGACCCCGCCACCGGCTTCCGGGACCAGGGCTATCCGCACAGCTACCCCGCCGACCTCGCCCACACGCTCGGCCTCGGCCTCGTCGACCTCGCGTGCCCCGGCGAGACGATCACCTCGATGAGCGCGACTCCCGCGCAGCCTGCCTGCGCGGCGACCTACCGGGCCGAGCTCGGCGCGACCTCGCAGCTCGAGGCGGCACGCGCCTACCTCGCTCGCCACCGCGGCCTCGTGCGCCTCGTCACGATCGACATCGGGGCGAACGACGTCGACGGCTGCCTCTCGCTCGCGCACGTCGACCTCGCCTGCCTCGGCCGCGCGCGCACGGCGGTGTCGACCGAGCTCCCGCGCATCCTCGGCGCGCTCCGCAGCGCTCTCGCCGTCGACGACCCCGGCGCGCACGTCGTCGCGATGAACTACTACGACCCGTTGCTCGCCGTCGCCTACCAGCCCGGTGGCGTGAAGGGCGACGCCGACGCGGCGCTCTCGGTCCTGCTCGCCGACGGCTTCAACACGCTCCTCGCCGGCGTCTACCACCACGCCGGCGTGCCGATGGCGGACGTCGCCGGCGCGTTCCACACCGGCCAGGTGGCACCGGCACTGACCTACGACGGCCACGTCCTGCCCGCCGACGTCGCGTACATCTGCCGTTGGACGTGGATGTGCCCGCCGTCGGGCTCCGCGCGCCCGGCCGACATCCACCCCGACGACGCCGGCTACACCGTCATCGCCCGCACCTTCGCGCGCCTCGTCGGCCAGTAGCACGCCGGGTGCTCCCGCGGTAGGCCGTCGCCCTAGGTTCCGCGGCGGATCGGAGCGCGACGCGCCGGACGGAGCGCTCCCGAGACCGCAGGACCGGCCCGGGTGCCGGTCACGAGGCGACGGAGGGCCGATGGACGAGACGCCGACCAGCGCGAAGCATGCAGGACGAGCAGCGGCGGACCGGGGAGCCGGAGCAGGCGAGGCAGCGGAGGCCGGCAGGGTCGCAGGGGCCCGCGGCGCGTGGATCGGCGGGGCGTGGATCGGCGGGGCGTGGACCGAGCAGGACGAGGTCGGACGCGCGTCGGCGCGTGCGGTCCGCGTCCTGCTCGACGAGCTCCCCGAAGCCGCAGCGACCGTCGCCGGTCTCGCCGAGGACTTCGACGACGGCCTGAGCGCGCACAGCGTCTTCGCCGAGATCGCCGCCGTCGCGAGCCAGATCCTCGAGCGTGCGCCGACCGACATGCAGGACGAGGAGCTTCTCGAGCGGATCTTCGCCGCTGTCGAGGCGGTGGCGACGACCCCAGGCGCCGACGTCGTGACGACTGTCGCGTACGGCTTCCTCGACGAGCTCGGCCCAGGCGCCTACGACCGGGCGCTGCCCTACTGCGGCCCGGCAACCGAGCGCCTCGCGCTGCTGCTCGAGCAGGACGCCCTCGAGGACGAGGACGAGGACGAGGACGAGGACGAGGGGACGGCTGCGGGGCGCGGCGCCCCGTAGGTCAGGCGCGCAGCGTGGCGGGCAGTGCCGCCTGTGCCGCCGCGATGCACCTGGCGCGTAGATCGGCGAGGTCGGCGTCGGTGAGCGTCCGGTCGAGCGCGCAGAAGCGGAGCCGGTAGGTGAGGCTCCTGCGGTCCGCGCCAATGCCCGGCCCGCGGTACGCCTCGAGGAGCCGCACGGACTCGAGCAGCGCCCCTCCGCTCGCGCGCAGCACCTCTTCGAGCTCGGACGCGGCGACCGCGGCGTCGAGCAGGAACGACAGGTCGACGTCGCTCGAGGGGAACCGACTCACCGGCCGAGCACGGCGATCGAGCTCCGGCAGGTCGTCGAACGCGTCGAGGTCGAGCACGAGCCAGCCGACCCGGCGGTCGCCCGGGATCCCGTAGGCCTCGAGCACGCGCGGGTCGACCTCGCCGACGACGCCGACGACCGTGCCGGTGGTGCCGGCTGTCGCCACGTCGACGAGGGACGAGCCGACGGCTCCCGCCCGGTCGGCGCTCGCACGCAGAAGGGCGCGCCGGCTCGGGTGCGTCCCGAGGGCGAGCACCGGCTCGGAAGCCCCGACGTGCTGGTCGAGCACGAGGGCGCCGCGCGCCTTGCCCATCTGCTCGACGACGACCTCGAACCCGTGCACGGCGCTGGCCGCGTCGTCTCCCGGGCCAGCGAAGAGCACGCCCGCGTGCTCCCTCTCGACGGGCAGGCCGTCGTCGGCCGACGGCGAGAAGACATGCCCGATCTCGAACATCCGCACGGCCGGGTTGCGGTGCGCGACGTTGTGGCGCAGCGAGCCGAGCAGCCCGGGAAGCAGGTGGGCGCGCAGCACGGACTCCTCGCGGACCATCGGGTTCGCGATCTCGACCACCGGATGCGCGGTCCCGGCGCGCGCGAGCGACGACGGGTCGACGATCGAGCTCGTCCACGCCTCGTGGGCTCCGAGGCCCGCGAGGACGCGCCGGAGCCGCCGCCTGCTCGTGCTGCGCGCGCCGAGCCTGCCGACGAACGGCGACCGGCGCGTCGTCGGCGTGATCGTCTCGTAGCCGACGTGGCGGGCCACCTCCTCGACGACGTCGACTTCACGAAGGGTGTCAGGTCGGTAGGACGGGACGACGACGTCGAGCACGCCGGCCGCGCCGTCGCCGGCCGGGTTCCCGCCGCCCGCGTCGGGCTCGGCAGTGGCGACGAAGCCGATCGGCGCGAGCAGGCCGACGACGTCGCCGGTCGAGAGCGACGTACCGAGCAGGGCGTTCACGCGCCCGACGCGGACGCGCACGTGGCGCCGTGGCGTGAGCACCGGGTGGTCGTCGACGTCGTCGGGCGCCACGACCGGGGACGGCGCGCCCTGGAGCCGGGCCGCCTCGGCGACGAGGGCGCAGACGCGGTCCGCGGCCCGGGCCAACCCGTCCGGGTCCACGCCGCGCTCGAAGCGCGCGGAGGCCTCGGTCCGCAGCCCCTGGCGCTTCGCCGTCCGGGCGACGACGACCGGGTCGAACTGGGCGACCTCGAGCAAGACCCTCGTCGTCGCCTCGCCGACCTCGGTCACGGCTCCGCCCATGATGCCTGCGAGGCCGACGACGGCGTCGGTCGCGTCGCAGACGACCAGGTCGTCCACGTCCGCCGTCCGTCCGAGCACGTCCGTGTGGCGCCCGAGCACCCTCGCCGTGCCGTCGAGGGTGACGAGCTGCTCGCCCGGGCGCGCGAAGCGGACCGAGAGCCCGTGCGCGCCGAGCGCGTCGAGGTCGTAGGGATGGCTCGGCTGGCCGAGCTCGAGCATCACGTAGTTCGACGCGTCGACGACCGCGCCGATCGGGCGCATCCCGGCGAGCAAGAGCCGGCGTGCGACCTCGGGCGGCGACGACATCGGCACGAGCCCGCTCACGACCCGGCCGAGAAGGTGCTGGCAGGCCTCTGGCGCGCCAATCCTCACCGACGCGAGCTCGCCTGCGCCCTGCCCGGAGCGCGCGACTGCCGGCACCTCAACGGCGAACGGCAGGCGCAGGCGCGCGGCGAGGTCCCGGGCGATCCCGGCAACGCTCAGGCAGTCGGGCCGGTTCGGCTCGACGGCGATGTCGAACACCGCGTCGGGCACGATCCCGAGGTGGTCCGCGAGAGCCATCCCGGTCTCGACGCCGGCGGGCAGGGGCCCCTCCGGCGAGCCCGTCGCGGCGAGCACGAGAAGGCCCGCGCCGTCGCCGCCGAGGCCGAGCTCGCGCGCCGAGCAGAGCATGCCGTCGGACACGACCCCGCGCAGCGTGCGCCGGGAGATGACGAACCCGCCGGGCAGCTCCGCGCCGACGCGGGCGAGCGGCACGACGTCGCCGACCGCGAAGTTCGTCGCACCGCAGACGATCTCCTGCGGGTCGGCTCCCCCGGCGTCGACGACGACCTGGCGGATGCGCTCGGCACCGGGGATCGGGCGGATCTCGAGCACACGGGCGAGCACGACGCCGTCGAGGCCACCCCCGACGTGCTCGACGGACTCGACGACGAGGCCGAGCGAGTCGAGGACCCGACCGAGCTCCCGCACGGCGTCGGCGTCCCGCGGCGACGTCGGGACCGGTACGAAATCCTGCAACCACGACAGCGGGACGCGCACGTCACCCCTTCCTTGTAGATGTGGAGGCCGGCTGGCCGACCGTCAGCGGGACCGACAGACGACGCTCAGAACTGCGCGAGGAAGCGGACGTCGTTCTCGACGAAGCTGCGGATGTCCTCGATCTCGTGCCGCATGATCGCCAACCGGTCGATGCCGAAGCCGAACGCGAAGCCGCTCCACTGCTCGGGGTCGACGCCGCTCGCCTCGAGCACCGCAGGGTGCACGAGCCCGCAGCCCCCGAGCTCGATCCAACCCGTCTGGCTGCACGTGCGGCAGCCGGCACCCCGGCAGATCGTGCAGGTGACCTCGAACTCCGCGGACGGCTCGGTGAACGGGAAGTAGGCCGGGCGCAGGCGGGACTCGATCCCGGTGCCGAAGATGGCCGTGACGAAGGTGTCGATCGTGCCCGCGAGGTCGCCGAAGGTCACGTTGCGGTCGACGACGATCCCCTCGATCTGGTGGAACACGGGGAGGTGGCGCGCGTCCGCGGTGTCGCGCCGGTAGACGCGCCCGGGGGCGACCGCGTAGAGCGGCAGCACGCCTCGCTCGAGGAGGCGGACCTGGACCGGCGACGTCTGGGTCCGCAGCAGGTACGACTCCCGGTCGCCCGCGGCGAGGTAGAAGCTGTCCTGCATGCTGCGCGCCGGATGGTCGCGAGGCACGTTGAGGGCCGTGAAGTTGTACCACTCGGTCTCGGCCTCGGGACCGTCCGCGATCTCGTAGCCCATCCCGACGAAGACGTCCTCGAGCTCCTCGCTCACCTGGGTGACGAGGTGGAGGTGGCCCGCTCCCGGGGCCGGCACGACCTCGGTCAGGTCGAGGCGGTCGGCCGCGACGAGCTCGTCGCGCGCGGCTCGCTCGAGGATCGCCCGCCGGCTCTCGACGGCCGCCGAGACGCGGGCGAGGGCGCCGTTCAGCACCTGGCCGAGCGCGCGGCGACCCTCGTGGTCGACGGTGGCGAGCGAGCGCTTCCAGGCCACGAACGGCGAGCGCTTGCCCGACAGCTCTGCCGCGACGGACTCGAGCGACTCGAGGTCCGCTGCCGCCACAACGCGACGCTCCGCCTCCAGGGCGAACGCCTCGACCTGAGACGGGTCCGGGGCTGCGACGTGCTCCATCGCGCTCATCGTAGGCGCAGGTCCGCGAGCGGCACGCGGGGCGCCGTATCGGTGCCGCGGAGGCGCCGGCGGCGGGCCAGCTCGAAGCACAGGACCGTCGCCGCCATCGCGACGTTGAGCGACTCGGCCCGGCCGGCCATCGGGATCGAGACGAACGCGTCGATCGACGGCGTCAGGGCGTCGTCGAGACCGTGCCCTTCGTTCCCGAGCACGAGCGCGACCCGCCCGCCGAGCTCGGCGGCGGCGTAGTCGGCACCGTCGCGCGCTGCCGTGCCGACACGGAGATAGCGCGCGCGCCCGAGGGCCGTGAGGACCTCCGCGGCGGTGCGCTCGGCCACGAGCGGGACGTGGAACAGCGACCCGGCCGAGGCGCGCACGGTCTTCGGGTTGTAGAGGTCCGCGCTGCCGTCGCAACAGACGACGGCCGCCGCACCCGAGGCGTCCGCGCTGCGGACGATCGAGCCGAGGTTGCCCGGGTCCCGGACGTCGACACAGACGACGACGGGCGCCGGGTAGTCGGCCGGGGCTGGATCGAGGAGCGGCTCGAGCTCGACGTCGACCCTGCCGACGACGGCGAGCACAGGCTGGGGCGTCGTCGTGTCCGCGACCCGCTCGACGACGCCGGCCTGGAGGGCGAACACCCGCAGGCCCGACGCGCGGGCCCGCTCGAGGAACGCCACGGCGACCGCGGCGCGCAGCGCCTCGGGTCCGTAGTAGACGGCCTCGACCGGAGCCCCCGCGTCGAGCGCTGCGGCGAGGACCTTCACGCCCTCGACGACGAAGGCACCGTCCGCCCGCCGCGCGCTGCGCTGGCGCAGCAGCCTGCGGAGCCGCTGCACCCGCTGGTGCCGCGGTCCGAGGGCCTCGTCGGTCAGGAGGCGACCTCCGCCGACTCGTCGCTCTCCTCGACGACGACGGCGTCGTCGGCCGCGTCCGCAGCCGCCTCGGCCGCCGCGACCTCGTCGTCACCTGCGACGTCGTCACCGAGCGCGTCGCGTGCGATCGCGACGATGCGCCCGAAGGACTGCGGGTCACGCACGGCGATGTCGGCGAGGTTCTTGCGGTCGACGGTCACCCCGGCACGGTGCAGGCCCGCGATGAGCCGCGAGTAGCTCATCCCCTCGAGGCGCGCCGCGGCGTTGATCCGCTGGATCCACAGCTTGCGGAAGTCGCCCTTGCGCGCCCGCCTGTCACGGTAGGCGTACTGGAGCGAGTGCATGACCTGCTCGTTGGCCGCCCGGTACGAGCGGGACTTGTTCCCGTAGTAGCCCTTGGCACGTTCGAGTACTGCCCGACGATGCTTCTTGCCATGGACGGCGCGCTTGACCCTGGCCATGGGTGCTCCTTTCGACGTGGTCTGACGTGGCTGCGCGCCAGGGGCTCGCGCCACCTGGCAGGGCGCCGGGATCGAGCCGGCGCCGAGCGGCCACCCGCGGGTGGCCGCTGTCGCTGCGAGCTAGATGCCGAGCAGGCGCTTGACCTGGCGGCGGTCGCCGCTCGACACCTCGACCGACCGACCGAGCCGGCGCGTGCGCACCGAGGACTTCTTCTCGAGCAGGTGGCCGCGGTTCGCCTGGCGGCGCATGATCTTCCCGCTCCCGGTCACCCGGAACCGCGCGGCGGCACCGCGGTCCGTCTTCATCTTCGGCATCGTCTCAGCCTTCCTTCGTCGTGTCCGACTCATCGGGCGCGCCGTGCGCGCCGCCATCCTGCCCGGCTCCACCTGGAGCCGGCGTCTCGCCGTTCGCGGCGCTCGCCGCACCGGGCGCGCCGTGCTCGTCGCCGGGCGCCACGCGGGCCGCCTGCGACTGGCGGGCGCGCTTGTCGGGCGCGAGCACCATCACCATGTTGCGACCGTCGAGCCGGGGCTCCGACTCCACCTTTGCCGTCCCGTCGACCTGCTCGGCGATACGGTCGAGGATCTTCTTGCCGAGCTCGGGGTGGAAGACCTCCCGGCCCCGGAACATGATCGTCACCTTCACCTTGTGACCCTCGCCGAGGAACCGGGCCACCTGGCGCGGCTTGGTGTCGAAGTCTCCCTGGCCGATCTTCGGCCGGTACTTCATCTCCTTGATGCCGACGTTGCTCGCCTTCCGGCGTGACTCCTTGGCCCGCTGCGCCTCGTCGAACTTGAACTTGCCGTAGTCCATGATCCGGCAGACGGGAGGCGACGCGAGCGGCGCCACCTCGACAAGATCGAGGTCCATCTGGCGTGCGATCGACAACGCCTCGGGAAGCAGCTTGATCCCGAGCTGGTTGCCGTCGGGGTCGACGAGGCGAACCTCACGAGCTCGGATCCGGTCGTTCATCCGGGGCTCGTTGAGCGTTGGGGCGGTGGAGATCTGGCATCACTCCTCTCGGTGGGAACCGCGCCGGCGAGCGCCTTGCCAGCCTGCACGGGAACGCGACGCCTCACGGCTCGACCACCGAGTACCCGGTGCGCGCTCTGCCCGCTGCGACCTTGCGCAGCTCTCGAGGCGACCGGGTGGGAGTCGCACCACGACGCGTCTCCGCTTTCCCCTATTCGTTTTGGCCGTAGGATATCAGCCGTGAGCAGCCTTTGGACACCCGAGGGCGAGCACCGCGTGCCGCGAGGCGACGGCGTCGCTGCACCGGGCGGTGCCGCCGAGCCGCACGCGCGCCGCCCAGCCGAGCCGACCGGCCCGCCGGTGTCGGCTCCGCCCCCGGACGAGCCGGGCGCCGCGCCGGACCGCGAGGCGCTCGCCGAGGAGATCGCGGCGATCGAGAAGGAGCTCGCCAGCGCGCCGGCTCGCGACGTCGTGGCGAACCACTGCTACGGGCTGTTCCAGCTCGGCGCGCTCCATCTCGGGCAGTCCCCGCCGCGTCTCGACGACGCCCGCCTGGCCATCGACGCCCTCGGCGCTGTCGTCGAGACGCTCGGCGACCGCCTCGGGGAGTCGGCGGCGGCGCTTCGCGACGGGCTCGCCCAGATCCGGCTCGCGTTCGTCCAGATCGCCGGGGTCGCCCGTGCCGGCGACACGGGCGAGGGCGCCGAGAGCTAGGGCTGCGCCCCGGAGGCCCCAGCGGGCGCGTCCACGATCCGGACCGCCTCGATCTCGCCGCCGCTGCCGGGCCACAAGCCGAACACGACCTGCGCGCCCGGCTCGGCGTGGCGGCTCCCGTCGGCGAGGGACGTGCAGTGGAAGCCAAACCGCTCGCCGCTCGCCACCTCGACGATGCCGCGGCCCGCGGCGTCGTCGAAGCAGGCCACGCGGCCGGACCAGGGACCGCCGAGACGTCCGAGCCTCGCCGGACCGGACGGGCCACTGCCGGCTCGCGCTGGCCCGGCGAGCCCTGCCCGGCCGGCGGGATCCGCGGGCCCCGCGCCGTCGTCGCGCGCCATCAGTGGACGATCTTCTGCAGCGCGATCTCGAGGATGTCGGTCGCTCCGCGGTCTTTCAGCTCGGGGATCAAGACGTTGATCGTCGACTTCGCCACGACCGTCTCGACGGCGTAGCCGCCGTCGCCGAAGAGCTTCGCGACCGTCGGCGAGCGCATCGAGGGCAGGACGTCGATGACCTTCTCGAGGTCCGCGTCGGCGACGTTGAGCTTGACGAGCACGTTGCCGCGCGCCTCGAGAGCCCCCTGGAGCAGCTTCATGATCTGGCGCATCGCGTGCGCCTTCGCGGGATCGGCGACGGCGTCACGGTTCGCGACGAGCTCGGTGTAGGACTCGAGGATCGTCGCGACGATCCGCAGGCCGGCCGCACGGATCGCCCGGCCGGTCTCGGTGATCTCGACGACGGCGTCGGCGATGTCGGGGATCTTCGCCTCGGTCGCCCCGTGGGAGAGCCGGACGTCGGCCTGCACGCCGTGCCCGGCGAGGTAGCGGGCCGTCAGGTTCGGGTACTCGGTCGAGACGCGCACGCCCGCCGGGAGGTCCGCCGGCGAGCTCCACGGCGACGTGTCGTCGACCGCAAGCACGACCTTGATCGGACGCGTCGTCGCCTTCGAGTACGGCAGCACGCCGAGCGAGACGACGTCGGCACCCGTCTCCTCGATCCAGTCGCGTCCCGTCACGCCGATGTCGAAGATCCCTTCGGCGACGTAGACGGGGATCTCCTGCGGGCGCAGGATCCGCACCTCGTCGAGGCGGGGGTCGTCGACCGACGCGCGGTAGTCGACGTCGGACCCCCGTTGGACGGCGAGGTCGGCTGCGGCGAACAGCTCGAGCGTCGGACGCTCGAGCGAGCCTTTCGGAAGGACGAGTCGGAGCATCCCCTATCGTGGCCCAGCGGCCCCGTCTGCGCCAGACGAGCCTGCTGCACCCGGCGAGCCTGCCGGCAGCCCGCCCTCGGCCGCCCTGCGGATGCGCTCGACCGCGTCCCACGGCCGGGGGTCGCCGAACACCGCGCTCCCCGCGACGAGGACGCGCGCTCCCGCGCGCGCAGCGAGCGGCGCGGTCCGCTCGTCGATGCCGCCGTCGACTTCGAGCGCGACGTCGAGCGCGAGCCTGTCGATCGCCGCCCGGGCCGCAGCGAGCTTCGGGAGAACCTCCGCCATGAAGGACTGCCCGCCGAAGCCAGGGAAGACCGACATCACGAGCAGCAGGTCGATGTCGGCAAGGAACGGCTCGACCTCGCCGAAGGCCGTGTCGGGATTGCAGGCGAGCCCGACACCGACCCCGAGGGAACGGGCTGCCGCAATCACCTCGGCCGTCCGGCCCACTTCCACGTGCGCAGTCACCGAGCTCGCCCCGGCGCGGGCAAACGCCTCGATGTAGCGGAGCGGCTCGGAGATCATGAGATGGCAGTCGAAGAACGCCCCGCTGTGGCGGCGCAACGACGCGATGACGGGTGGCCCGATCGAGATGTTCGGCACGAAGTGGCCGTCCATCACGTCGACGTGCAGCCAGCTCGTCGCGGAAGCCACCTCGCCGGCCGCCGAGGCGAGGTTCCCGAAGTCGGCAGCAAGAATCGAGGGGGCGATCGTCACCTCGCGTGGAGCGGGCATGCGGGGAGGCTACCCGTGCCCGGCCCCGCCGCTGCGCACCGGGCCGAGTAGCTCCCCGGGCACGGGCCGCGCCCCGAGGGCCCAGCTCTCGAAAGCGAGCGGGGCTCGGCCCTCCGGTTGGACCTCTCGGAGCTCGAGAAGCCCGTCACCCGTCGTCACCAGACGGCCATGGAGGCTCCCGGGCACTGCGGTCCCGGTGCCGTCAGGACCGCCGTCGGCCCGTGGGGCCATCGCTGCGCGCCGGACGACGAGACGCCTGCCGCGAAAGGTCGTCCAGGCTCGTCCGACCCGGACGACCCGGTGGCAGTGCTGCGCGCTGGCCGACCAGTCGAGCTGGAGCTCGGATGCCGCGAGCTTGGACGCATAGGTGGCCTCGCCCCGCTGCGCGACGGCACCTTTGAGCCCGTACGGGCCGCGCGCCAAGAGCTCGAGCACGAGCCTCGTGCCCATCTCGCCGAGGCGC
>DAHWHN010000057.1 GCA_027335685.1 Acidimicrobiaceae bacterium | reverse complement strand
CGCGCGCAGCGCCGCACGCCCCGCCGCCTGGAATGCGGCGACCGAGAAGTCGCACGAGGGATCCACGACGTCGAGCAGGTGCCAGGTGACCCCCGTGCGCTGCTCGGCCGTCGGCTTCGCGGTCCCGACGTCGAGGCCGCGGTAGACGGCCATCGCGTCGACCGACACGAGCTCGACGCCCGGGCGGCGGCGCGCGACCGCGACGGCGAGGTCGGTCTTTCCCGTCGCCGTCGCACCGACGATCGCCACACGGGTCGGGCTCGGCATCGCCGACGATCCTTGCACCCGACCGGGTGGTCCGTCTGCGCCCGTGCTCGGCCAGGTGGGTGAGCCGGAGCAGCTGACCTGGTCTTTTACCCCACACTCGCCCGCAGAGGGGCTCACGCACCCGACCCTGGCAGCCGGGTCGCCCCGGCTCGGCACGGTCGTGACCGGCACGCTTGACCCCTTCTCCGGCCCGGACCGCGAGTCGGCGACGGGTCGGGCGGGTCTTACCTCTAAGCCGCACCATGATCGGCAACCACGGGTTGCCTTACGTGGGTCGCTTCGCCTGCGGCTGGCCTCGACTTTCAACCACAGACCCGCTCGCGGCTCACCCGTTGCTACCCTACTGGTCGAGCGGCGGCATGCCGTCCTGCCCGCCGGAGGGTCCGGAGGGTCCGGAGGGTCCGGAGGTGCGGAGCGCGTCCGACGACGTTCGCACGGTGGACGTGGAGTGACGAGATGTCTCTGTTCGACGAGTCGGCATCACCTGCCACAGCAGGCCCACGCGTCGACCCGACGCTGCTGCGCGAGCTCGCGCGCGAGATCGAGCCGCGCATCGCCGACCACGTCGAGCGGTTCTACGCGCAGCTCGGCACCGACCCCGACGCGGGACCCGTGCTCGCCCACCTCGGCGAGTCGGAGCTCGCCCACCTGAAGAGCCGGCAGGCCGCGCGCCTGCGGTCGCTGCTCGAACCCGACCTCGCCGACGCCGACGTGCTCGCCTCGGCGACCGTCGTCGGCCACATCCACGCGATGGTCGGCGTCGAGACGGACTGGTACGCGCGCGCTGTCCTTGTCTACCAGCAGGTGCTCGACGGGGCGGTCGCGGACGCGCTCGCCGAGATCGCGCCGCCGGGCGCGCTCCCGGTCGTCCGGTCCCTCCTCGGGCACCGGCTCGTGCTCGACCTCCAGGGCGCCCTCCTCGGCTACCGCGAGGTCGACGCCGAGCAGGCACGCGTCCTCGAACGCGTCAACGTCCTCGCGACGCAGGTCGAGACCGTCGCCGACCTCGCGCGCGGCGTCCTCGACGCGCTCGCCGAGCTCGACGGGCTCGCCGACGCCTTCTTCGGCCGACCGGACCGCCGGGGGAACTTCCAGTTCGAGGTCGCCGTCGGGCCGGGAGCGGCGTCGTTCCTCGCCGACGCGGCCCGTCACGACGTCGAGCCGATCACGACGTCGGCCACCGACCTGACCGGACAGGGCCCGGCCGGGCGCGCCTGGCGCAACCGGACCATGGAGAGATCCGACGCCTACCTGCTCGACCCGACGACGGCGCCCTGGCACGCGCTCGGCCGGCGCGTCCACTGGCGGTCGAGCGCCGCCATCCCCCTACTCGACGCGCACGGCGCACCGCGCGCGCTGCTCTCGCTCTACGCGCGCTGGCCAGGCTACTTCGCGTACTCGGGGCGGGTGTCCTTCCTCGGCCTGCTCCGCCTCGCGGTCGAGCAGGCCCTCACGCGCCTCGAGGTGCGGCCCGGACCGGCGTCGGCCATCCTCGTGTTCGCCGACCGCAAGGCGCACCTCGAACGGCTCGACCGCGGCGCGGTCGCCATGGTCTACCAGCCTGTCGTCGACCTCCGATCAGGCCGAGTCGTCAAGTTCGAGGCCCTCGCCCGCCTGCGCGCGGGCCCGGCCGACGGCTCGACGCGCGGCGGCGCCCCCGGTGCGCTCGTACCGCCTGCGGAGTTCCTCCCCGCCTTCGGCGACGCCGAGCTCTACCGGCTCTTCGAGATCGGCATCGACCAGGCGCTCGCCGCGTTGGTCGCCTGGCGGGCGCGTGGCGTCGAGGCGGGCGTCGCGCTCAATCTCCCGCCGAGCTCGTCCTCCGACGACCGCTACGTCGACGCAGTCGGCGCTGCGCTCGCCGCGCACGACGTCAAGCCCGCCCTGCTCACGCTCGAGCTGCTCGAGACCGCCGCCCTCGACGGGGCGCCGAGTTGGCGGAGCACCGGGCTCGACCGGCTCCGTGCGACCGGCGTCCGCCTCGCGCAGGACGACCTCGGCTCGGGCTACAGCTCGCTGCTCCGGCTCCGCACGCTCGAGTTCGACGAGGTGAAGATCGACCAGGGCATCGTGCGCGACGCGGAGCGCTCGCCGCGGGCGGCGCTGACGTTCGTCCAGCCGCTCACGTCCCTCGCGCACGCCCTCGGGCTCACCGTGACCGTCGAGGGTCTCGAGACCGACGGGCTCGTCGAGGCGGCCGTGTTCCTCGGTGCCGACCACGGGCAGGGCTACGCGATCGCGCGACCCATGGCGCCCGACGCCGTGGCGGGCTGGGCGGCCGGCTTCTCTCTCGCCATCGACCGCGAGACGCCACGCACGCGCCTCGGTGCGTTGGCCGCGCACCTGGCCTGGGAGAGCCGCCTCACGGTGCTCGGCTCGTCGCCCGCGCTGCTCGACCGGGCTCTCGACGAGCCCTGCGGCCTCGCCCGCTACCTCGCGGACCACGACCAGAAGGCTGCCGCGACACGCGCCCACCGTGACCTGCATGCAGCCGCCGCGAGCGGGTCGGCGACGCCTCGCCACGTGCAGGCGTGGAGCCTGCTCACGAGCCTGCTCGCCGAAGAACGCTAGGCCCGGCTCAGCTCCGGTCCGCGGGACGGCCCGTGAGGACGCCGGACCGCTCGACCTCTGCGGCGAGCCTCGCCCTCTCCACCTCGTCGAGCTCCTCGCGCTCGTCGACGAGGAGGACCGGTATGCCGTCCCGCACGGGGTAGCGGCAACCGAGCCGGAGGTTGAGGAGGGACTCCTCCTCCGGCAGGTACCACAGCGGTTGCTTGTCCTCGGGGCAGACGAGGATCTCGAGCAGCAGCGGGTCGAGCGCCATCGTCAGCGGACCGCCTCCGCAGCAGACGCGATCTCCCGGCGCACCTCGTCGAGGTGCGCCGCGAGCGCCGCCGCGTCGGGCGCCTCGACGTTCAGCCGGAGCAGCGGCTCGGTGTTCGACGGCCGGAGGTTGAACCACCACTGCCCGAGATCGGCCGTCAGCCCGTCCAGCCTGTCGAGGGTCGCGCCGAGCGCCCCGTAGCGCGCGGCGATCGCGTCCACGACCTCCTGGGGCCTCGCGACCTCGGTGTTGATCTCGCCGGAGTCGGCGTAGCGCTCGAACGGCTTGCGCAGCTCCGAGAGGCTCTGGCCGGACCTCGACAGCACCTCGAGCACGATCAGCGCCGCGATGATGCCCGAGTCGGCCCGGTAGTTGTCGCGGAAGTAGTAGTGGCCGGAGTGCTCGCCCCCGAAGACGGCGCCGGTGTCGGCCATGACCTTCTTGATGAAGGAGTGGCCCACCTGGGTCCTGATCGCGACGCCGCCGCTCTCGGCCACGACCTCGGGCACGGTGTGCGAGCAGATCAGGTTGTAGAGGATCGTCGCCCCGGGGTTCTTCGCGAGGATCGCGTGCGCGACGATCGCCGTCGTCGTCGAGCCCGACACCGGCTCGCCCCGCTCGTCGACGAGGAAGACCCTGTCCGCGTCGCCGTCGAACGCGAGCCCGACGTCCGCGCCCGACGAGAGGATCCTCGCCCGGAGGTCCGCGAGGTTCTCCACCTGGATCGGATCGGCCGGGTGGTTCGGGAACGTCCCGTCCAGCTCGCCGAAGAGCAGCTCGACGTCGAAGGGCAGCCCGGCGAACACTGCGGGGGCCACGAGGCCACCCATGCCGTTCGCGGTGTCCGCGACGATCCGCAAGGGCGCGAGCGCCGACAGCTCGACGAAGGAGCGGACGTGCTCGGCGAACTCCCCGAGCAGGTCGAGCCGCTCGACGTGGGGGTCCGACGCCACCGACGCGACCGCCCCGTCGCCGGGCGCGGCCTCGAGCCCCTCGTCGGCGAGACGGCAGATCTCGGCCAGGCCCGTGTCGCGCCCGATCGGTCGGGCGCCGGCGAGCGACATCTTGACGCCGTTGTACCGCGCCGGGTTGTGCGACGCCGTCAGCATCGCGGCCGGGGCGTCGAGCTTGCCGGAGGCGAAGTAGGACATGTCCGTCGACGCGAGACCGAGGTCGACGACGCCGGCCCCCGTCGACGACGCCCCTGCGATGAAGGCGCGCGAGAGCTCCTCGCCTGTCGTGCGCATGTCGTGCGCGACCAGGACGCGGTGCGCGCCGCTCTCGGCGAGCGCGAAGGCGGCGAACGCGGCGCCGATCGCGTACGCGCTCCGGGCGTCCAGCTCGTCCGGCACGACGCCGCGCACGTCGTAGGCCTTGAAGATGGGGGCAAGGGATCGATGGGCAGCCATGGTGGGGCCGAGCCTAATCGCGCTCCCTGGCTGGCCGGCTGGCCGGCCCGCTGGCCCGTCAGCTGGCCGGTCGGTCGGTCCGAGCGGGCAGGCGTGCAGGATCGGCGGCTGCCGGCGTGTGCCGACGGCGTCCGGCGCGTTCAGTGGGCGCGCGCGACGCTGACGAACGCAGCCGTGTTGAACGCGATGTGCGCGACGGTGCCGGGCCCGAGGCGCCCCGTGCGCCACGCGAGCGCCCCGAGCAC
>DAHWHN010000035.1 GCA_027335685.1 Acidimicrobiaceae bacterium | reverse complement strand
GACGAAGAAGGCTCCACCATCCGGGTAGCCACCGACGAGGCGATCTATTGCGCGGCGCGCCTCTGGGTCGCGCACCATTTCGGGATGGAGGAGGGCCAGGGGATGCGCCTTGATGGACTCGCTGACGACGAACTCCATGCGGGCGAGGCCGACGCCGTCGTTCGGCAGGAACGACGTCTTGAAGGCCATCTCGGGATTGCCGATGTTGACCATCACCTCCGTCTTCGGGCGTGCGATGTCGGCGACCTCGATCCGCTCGACGTGGAAGGGCACTTCGCCGCGGTACACCCGCCCGGTGTCGCCTGCGGCGCAGGAGACCGTCACGGTCTCGCCGTTCGGCACCGACGTCGTCGCGTCGCCTGCGCCGACCACGGCCGGGATCCCGAGCTCGCGGGCGATGATGGCCGCGTGGCAGGTCCGCCCGCCACGGTTCGTCACGATCGCGGAGGCGATCTTCATCACCGGCTCCCAGTCGGGCGTCGTGATGTCCGAGATGAGGACCTCGCCGGGCTGGAACTCCCCGAGATGCATCGCGTTCTCGACGACTCGGGCCTTGCCTGCGGCGATCTTCTCCCCGACCGACCGGCCCTCGGCCAAGATCTCGCCGGTCCCGTCGAGCGAGTAGCTCTCGAGCATCGTCGGCCGGCGCTGCGACGCGACGGTCTCGGGGCGGGCCTGGACGAGGTACAGCTTGCCGTCGATGCCGTCCTTTGCCCACTCCATGTCCATCGGGTGCCCGTAGTGGCGCTCGATCGCGATCGCGTAGCCCGCGAGCTCGAGCACGTCCTCGTCGGTGATGCAGTACCGCTCCCTGTCCGACCTCGGCGCGGGGATGTTGCGCGTCGTGTGCTTCGTCTCGCCCTCGACGAAGACCATCTTCACTGCCTTGTCGCCGAGCAGCCGGCGCAGGACGGCGCGGTGCCCGCTCTCGTAGGTCGGCTTGTGGACGTAGAACTCGTCCGGGTCGACCGCACCCTGGACGACGTTCTCGCCGAGTCCGTAGGCGCCCGTGACGAGGACGACGTCGCGGAAGCCGGACTCGGTGTCGAGCGAGAACATGACGCCCGAGGCTGCGAGGTCGGAGCGCACCATCTTCATCACGCCGATCGAGAGCGCGACCTTGAAGTGGTCGAAGCCCTGGTCCACGCGGTAGTGGATCGCCCGGTCCGTGAACAAGCTGGCAAAGCAGCGACGGCACCCGTCGAGCAGGCTCTCGTCGCCCCGGATGTTGAGGTAGGTGTCCTGCTGGCCGGCGAAGCTCGCCGTCGGGAGGTCCTCGGCCGTCGCGGAGCTGCGCACCGCGAGGCTCACGTTCTCCCCGTACTCGTCCTGCAGGTGCCGGTAGCCCGTGATGATCTCGGACGCGAGGTCCGCTGGCAGGCCGGCTCCGTAGACGATCTCGCGCGCCCTCTTCGCGCGCCGGGCGAGGTCTGCGAGGTCGCTCGTGTCGAGGTCGTCGAGAGCCTCGTGGAGCTCTTTCCAGGCCCCGCTCGCCTCGAGCATGTGACGGTAGCCGTCCGCGGTGATCGCGAAACCGTCGGGGACGAGCACGCCCTCGGCCGAGAGCTTGCGGTACATCTCCCCGAGCGACGCGTTCTTCCCGCCGACCGTCGGGACGTCCTCGATGCCGATCTCGTCGAAGTAGCGAATGTACTGCATCGTTTTTGCCATCATGCCTCCTGTAGCTCGTCGAGCAGACGGGCGGCGTCGAGCCCCCGCCAGGTGTCCTGCAGGTTCGACAGACCGCGGTGGCGCGCGGCGAAGCCCCCGTCGAGCCCCTGCAGCATCACGAGCTGGCGACCGGCCGCGTCGAGGTGCCGCCCGTCGAGGCCGGCGGCGCGCAGCAACGCCAGGCCGCCGCGTAGCGCCCCGACCGACGTGGCCGCCGCGCTCACGCTCAGCCTGAAGCCGAACCCCGGGTCCTCGCACGCCCGCGCATAGCGTGCCGCCGTCTCCTGCTCGCCGCGGTCGAGCCCGGCGAGCCGGGCGAGGTGCGCGGCGACGGCGACGGTCTCGAGGTCCGCCCCCGGCCGCGCCCAGCCCCCCGCGGGATCGGCGGCGTCGTCGAGGAGGCGCGCGGCGAATGCGCCGACCGCCGGGACCGCGGTCCCGGTGAGCTCGCCGAGCTCCGCCAGGCGGAGGGCGTCGGTGAGCGCGCCCCGCCACGACCTGTCGACGTCGGGCCGCGCGACACGGCCGATGGTCTCCCCCAGCCACCGCTCCGCCGGCCTGCGGGGTGCGGCACCGAGGACGTCGAGGGCACGCAGCACCGCCCAGCCGATCGTCAGCGTCGCGAAGCTGCCGTCGCCTTCTTGGAGGGAGCGCAGCCAGCCGACGGTCTCACGCGGCGCAGGAGCCTCGAGCGCGAGGAGCCGGAGCGACTCGAGCGCCGCCAGGGTGTCCGGTGCGTTCGGCTCCTCGATCCCCCACGACGGCGTGCGGTAGAAGGAGAAGCCACCCTCGGGTGTGCGGCGCCCGAGGACGTAGCGACCGGCCGACTCCCGGTCGATCCCGACCGGCCGGCCTGCCCGCCCGACCGTGTCCACGGAGCCGATGGTCGCCATGGCAACACCGCCTCACGCAGGCCCGTAGCCAAGGTGGCTCTCCGCCTCGATCTCGACGAGGCGGTTGTACTTCGCGACGCGCTCGCCGCGAGCAGGCGCACCGCTCTTGATCGCGCCGCAGCCGGTGCCGACCGCGAGGTCCGCGATGAAGCTGTCCTCGGTCTCGCCGGACCGGTGGGAAACGACCTGCGGCCAGCCCGCCTCACGGCAGATGCGCATCGCCTCGAGGGTCTCGCTCACCGTGCCGATCTGGTTGAGCTTGATGAGCGCGGCCGTGCCGACCTTGCGCGCGATCGCGTCGCGGATGATCGCCGGGTTCGTGCACAAGATGTCGTCGCCGACGAGCCGGACCCGGTCGCCGAGACGGGACGTGAGCCGCACCCAGCCGTCCCAGTCGGCCTCGGCGAGGCCGTCCTCGATCAGCCAGACCGGGAACCGCTCGATCATCTCCGCGTAGCGATCGATCATCTCGTCGCTCGTCAGGGCCTCTCCCGCGACGTGGTAGCGGCCGTCGCGGTAGAACTCGCTCGAGGCAGGGTCCATCGCCAGCGCGACACCCTCGCGCCCGGGCGTGTAGCCGGCCGCCGTGATGGCGCCGACGAGGAGCGACAGCACCTGCTCCGGCTCGGCGATCTCGGGTGCGAACCCCCCCTCGTCGCCGACGCCGGTGCTGAGGCCGCGCGCGGTGAGCTCGGCACGCAGCGCTCCGTAGATCTCCGCGCCGGCGCGCACGGCCTCGGCGAGGCTCGGCGCGCCGAGAGGCGCGAGCATGAACTCCTGGAAGTCGAGGCCGTTGCGGGCGTGCACGCCACCGTTGACGACGTTGAAGTGCGGGACCGGCATCCGCGGCTCGACGCCGGCCGGCGCGAGCGAGCGCCAGAGGGCCTCGCCCGACGCGACGGCCACGGCACGCGCGAGCGCGATCGAGACGCCGACGATCGCGTTCGCCCCGAGCCGGGACTTGTCCCGCGTCCCGTCGAGCTCGACGAGCGCGGCGTCGACCTCGTCGAGGCCGCCGAACGACCGACCGCACAGCGCGTCGGCGATCTCCCCGGTGACGTGCGCGACCGCGCGCTGAACGCCCTGGCCGCCGAAGCGGCCGGCGTCGCCGTCACGCAGCTCGCGGGCCTCCCGCGAGCCCGTCGACGCGCCCGACGGGACGCCTGCGCGCACCGGTGGCCCGCCGACGAGCGAGACGGTGACGGCGAGCGTGGGGCGTGCACGCGAGTCGAGGATCTCGATCGCCGACAGCGACTCGATGGTCCACACGCCGCAACCTCCCGTCCCCCAGCACAGCACCGCGCGACCGGGACTGGTTCAAGGGTCCTCCCCCGCGGGGCCGCCGCATAGGGCCGAAGGTCCCGACCGAGCCGAGCGACCGGCCCGAGCGACCGAGCCGAGCGACCGAGCCGAGCGACTGGCCCGGCCGAGCGGGCCGAGCGTCGGACCGGGACCTTCGGCCCTGGCATCTCACCGGCGGCCGGCGCAGGATGGATGTCGGCTCGTGGGCGAGCCCCAGGCCCGAGGGAGGAAGCCGTGGCCAAGACCAACAGCGAGCTTCTCGCCGACGTGCAAGAAGAGCTCGAATGGGAGCCTGATCTCGAGGCCGGCCACATCGCGGTCTCGGTCAACGACGGGGCCGTGACCCTCGCCGGCCACGTGCCGTCCTACTTCGACAAGACGCGAGCCGTGGCCGTCACCGAGCGCGTCAACGGCGTGAAGGCGGTGGCGGACGAGATCGAGGTGCGCCTGCCGGACGCCGACGTCCGCGACGACACCGACCTCGCAGAGTCGGTCGCCCATCTGCTGTCCTGGCACTCGGCGCTCGCGGCCGAGGACCTCCAGGCAAGGGTCGACGGCGGCGACGTCACCTTGACGGGCACCGTCGACTGGGACTTCCAGGTCGAAGAGGCCGAGAGGCTCGTCAAGCGGCTCGTCGGCGTGCGGTCGGTCACCAACCTCATCGCCTTGCGCCAGCGGGCCCGCATCACCGACGTGCAAAAGAGCATCGCCGACGCGCTGACGCGCCGGGCAGCACTCGACGCCCGCCGGATCGAGGTGTCGGTCACCGGCTCGGTCGCGACCTTGACGGGCCGCGTGCACTCCCTCGAGGAGGAGCGCCTCGCACGCCGCGCGGCGATGTCCGCGCCGGGGATCACCGACGTCGACGACCAGCTCGTCGTCGAGCCGTGAGGCGAGACGACCCCGCCATGGCACCCCGAGACGTCACCCCGCTACCCGATCTGGCCAGCATCGGAGCCGAAGCCGGGCCCGTTCGCACGCGCCGTCCCGTCTACGTCGACCTCCTCCCGCCGTGCAACGCCGGCTGCCCGGCAGGCGAGAACATCCAGGCCTGGCTCGCCCATGTCGAGGCCGGGCGGTACGAGCAAGCCTGGCGCGAGCTCGTCGTCGACAACCCTCTCCCCGCCGTGCACGGCCGGGTCTGCTACCACCCGTGCGAGTCGAGCTGCAACCGGGCCCAGCTCGACAGCGCCGTGTCGATCCACGCAGTCGAGCGGTTCCTCGGAGACCTCGCGATCGAGCGGGGATGGCCGCTGCCGGCACCGGCGGTACGGACGGGCAAGCGGGTGCTCGTCGTCGGCGCGGGGCCGAGCGGGCTCTCAGCCGCCTACCACCTCGCCCGACGGGGCCACGAGGTCGAGATCCACGACTCCGGCGACCAGCCGGGGGGGATGATGCGCTACGGCATCCCTGCCTACCGGCTGCCGCGCGACGTGCTCGACGCGGAGATCGACCGGATCCTCGCCCTCGGCGTGCGCGTCGTCGCGCACCACCGCGTCGAGGACCTCGTCGCCGAGCGCGACGGCGGGCACTTCGACGCGGTCTTCGTCGCGGTCGGGGCCCACCTGTCGAAGCGTGTCGACATCCCGGCGCGCGACGCCGGACGGATCGTCGACGCGGTCTCCTTCCTGCGCAGCGTGGCGTCCGGGGAGCACCCGACGATCGGACGGCGCGTCGCGGTCTACGGGGGAGGGAATGCCGCGATGGACGCGGCCCGCACGGCGCGGCGGCTCGGAGCCGACGACACGATCGTCGTCTACCGGCGGACCCGCGCCCAGATGCCCGCCCACGAGGAGGAGGCCGAGGACGCGGAGCGCGAGGGGGTGCGCATGAACTGGCTGCGCACGATCACGGCCTTCGACGGCCCGGAGCTCACCGTCGAGACCATGGAGCTCGACGAGACGGGCTTCCCTCGACCGACCGGCAAGTTCGAGCAGCTCGCGGCTGACACCGTCATCCTCGCGCTCGGCCAGGACGCCGACACGGGCTTCCTCGAGGCCGTGCCGGGCGTGCAGCTCGCTGCGGACGGGACGGTGGCGGTGTCGAGCTCGATGATGACGGGTTGCCCCGGCGTGTTCGCGGGTGGTGACATGGTGCCCGCGGAGAGGACCGTGACCGTCGGCGTCGGCCACGGCAAGAAGGCGGCACGCCACATCGACGCATGGCTACGCGGCGCGACCTCGACGGTCCCGCCGAAGCACCCCGTCGTCGACTTCGACGCCCTGCACCTGTGGTACTTCGGCGACGCCGCCCGGCGCCAGCAGCCGGAGTCTGCGCCCGACGAGCGCGTCGCGAGCTTCACGGAGGTCCTCGGCGGCCTGAGCGTCGACGAGGCCGGGTTCGAGGCAGCCCGGTGCCTGTCGTGCGGCAACTGCTTCGAGTGCGACGGCTGCCTCGGAGCCTGCCCGGAAGACGCGGTCGTCAAGCTCGGCGCGGGCTTGCGCTACCGGTTCGACTACGACCGCTGCACGGGCTGTGCCGTCTGCTACGAGCAGTGCCCGGTCCATGCGATCGAGATGGTCCCGGAGGAGAGCTGATGCGCGCGACGCTCGACGGCAACGAAGCGGCGGTGACGGTCGCGTACCGCCTGAACGAGGTCTGCTGCATCTTCCCGATCACGCCGTCCTCGCCCATGGCCGAGCTCGCCGACGAGTGGTCGGGCGCGCACCGTCCCAACCTGTGGGGCAACGTCCCGAGCGTGGTCGAGATGCAGAGCGAGGGCGGCGCCGCAGGGGCCCTCCACGGCGCTCTCCAGGGCGGCGCGCTCACGACGACGTTCACCGCGTCCCAGGGCCTTTTGCTCATGATCCCGAACATGTACAAGATCGCCGGCGAGCTGACGTCGACCGTCTTCCACGTCGCGGCGCGCTCGCTCGCAGCCCAGGGGCTCTCGATCTTCGGCGACCACTCCGACGTCATGGCGGTCCGCCAGACCGGCTTCGCCCTGCTCGCGTCGTCCTCGGTCCAGGAGGCACACGACTTCGCCCTCGTCGCCCAGGCCGCGACGCTCGAGACCCGCGTGCCGTTCCTGCACTTCTTCGACGGCTTCCGGACCTCGCACGAGCTGAACACCGTCGAGCTGCTCAGCGACGACGACCTCGCCGCGCTCGTGCCCGAGGAGCTCGTCCGCGCCCACCGCCTGCGCGCGCTCTCGCCCGAGCGCCCGTTCATCCGCGGGACCTCGCAGAACCCGGACGTCTACTTCCAGGCCCGGGAGACCGTCAACCCGTTCTACGCGCGCACGCCCGACGTCGTCGAGGACGTCATGGCACGTCTCGGCGACCGCACCGGACGCCACTACCACCTCGTCGACTACGCCGGCCACCCCGAGGCGGACCGGGTCGTCGTGGTCATGGGCTCCGCATCGGTGACCGCGCGGGCGACCGCCGAGCACCTCGTCCGGCGCGGCGAGCGGGTCGGCGTCGCGACCGTCCGGCTCTACCGGCCCTTCCCCGCCCGCGCGCTCCTCGCGGCCCTGCCCCCGAGCGCGACGCGCATCGCGGTGCTCGACCGGACCAAGGAGCCCGGCTCGCTCGGCGAGCCGCTCTTCCTCGACGTCCTCGCGGCGATCGCCGAGCACCGCGACCAGTCGGCGGGCGCGACGCTGCCTGTCGTCATCGGTGGCCGGTACGGGCTGTCCTCGAAGGAGCTGACGCCGGGCATGGTCGCCGGGGTGTTCGCCGAGCTCGCGCGCGACGCCCCGCGCCGCCACGTCACGGTCGGCATCGACGACGACGTCTCGGGAACGAGCGTCGAGTACGACGCGACGCTCGACATCGAGCCGGAGGGCACCTTCCGGGCCGTGTTCTTCGGCCTCGGCTCCGACGGGACGGTCGGCGCGAACAAGAACACGATCAAGATCCTCGGCTCCGAGGCAGGCCTGTACACCCAGGGCTACTTCGTCTACGACTCGAAGAAGTCCGGCTCGCAGACGGTCTCGCACCTCCGCTTCGGCCCCGAGCCGATCGACGCGCCGTACCTGGTCGACGCGGCGCGCTTCGTCGGCTGCCACCAGTTCGGGCTGCTCGAACGTCCCGAGGTCCTCGGCCGCGCCGCCGACGGGGCGACGCTTCTCCTCAACTGCCCGTACCCCGCAGACGAGGTCTGGGCGCACCTCGCCCGTCCGATCCAGCAGCAGATCCTCGACAAGTCGCTCCAGCTCTACGTCATCGACGCGGCGCGCATCGCGCGAGAGGCCGGACTCGGCGGGCGCGTCAACACGGTCCTGCAGATCTGCTTCTTCGCCATCTCCGGGGTCCTCGAGCGCGACGAGGCGATCGCACGCGTCCGGCACTCGATCGAGACGACCTACGGTCGACGCGGCGCCCGGGTCGTCGAGGCGAACCTCCTCGCCGTCGACCGCTCCCTCGACGCGCTGAGCCGCGTCGAGCTCCCGGCGGCCGCGAGCTCGACGAGCGCACTCGCGCCCGTCGTGCCCGACGGCGCTCCGGAGTTCGTCCGTCGCGTGACGGCGACGATGATGTCCGGGCGCGGCGACGAGCTGCCGGTCAGCGCCCTACCCGCCGACGGGACGTGGCCGAGCGGCACGGCTGCCTACGAAAAGCGCAACATCTCGGACCTGGTCGCCGAGTGGGATCCCGATCTATGCATCCAGTGTGGCAACTGCAGCTTCGTCTGCCCCCACGCGGTCATCCGCTCCTCCTACTACGACGCCTCACGCCTGGCAGGGGCCCCGAGCGGCTTCAAGTCCGCTCCACTTCGCGAGCGCGGGCTCCCGCAGACGAGCTACACGTTGCAGATCTACGCCGAGGACTGCACCGGCTGCGCACTGTGCGTCGAGGCCTGCCCCGTCTCGTCGCCCGGCGACGCGACGCGCAAGGCGATCAACCTCACCGAGCGGCTGCCGATCGTCGACGCGGCGCGCCGGGACGTCGCGTTCTTCGAGACGCTGCCCGTCGCCGAGCGCTCCCGGGTCGACTTCGGCACGGTGCGCGGGACCCAGTTCCTCCAGCCGCTGTTCGAGTTCTCCGGCGCCTGCGCAGGGTGCGGCGAGACGCCGTACATCAAGCTCGTCTCGCAGCTCTTCGGCGACCGGGCGGTCATCGCCAACGCGACGGGCTGCTCGTCGATCTACGGCGGCAACCTCCCCACGACCCCGTGGACGACGAACGCCGACGGTCGCGGACCGGCGTGGTCGAACTCGCTGTTCGAGGACAACGCCGAGTTTGGCCTGGGACTGCGACTCGCGGCAGACAGCCAGTCCCGGGTCGCCCGGCGCCGGCTGCTCGAGCTGCGCGACGAGGTGGGAGCCGACCTCGTCGACGCGATCCTCGACGCCCGCCAACTGAGCGAGTCCGAGCTGCGCGCCCAGCGCGAGCGGGTGGCCGAGCTCGGCCGGCGCCTCGCCGGCCTCGACAACGACGCGGCACGCGATCTCCGGAGCGTGATCGACCTGCTCATCCGGCGCAGCGTCTGGATCATCGGAGGGGACGGCTGGGCCTACGACATCGGCTCCGGCGGCCTCGACCACGTCCTCGCGAGCGGCCGCGACGTCAACGTCCTCGTGCTCGACACCGAGGTCTACTCGAACACCGGGGGCCAGATGTCGAAGGCGACACCGCTCGGCGCCGTCGCGAAGTTCGCGTCGGCGGGCAAGACCGTCGAGAAGAAGGACCTCGCCCTCCAGGCCATCGCCTACGGGACCGTCTACGTCGCGCGCGTCGCGATGGGAGCCGACCCCCAGCAGACCCTGCGTGCCTTTCGCGAGGCCGAGGCCTACGACGGCCCGTCCCTCATCATCGCCTACAGCCACTGCATCGCGCACGGCATCGACATGCGCGACGGCCTCTACCAGCAGTACCGGGCGGTTGCGAGCGGGTACTGGCCCCTCATCCGCTACGACCCCATGCTCCGCGCGGGCGGCGACAACCCCTTCCTGCTCGACTCGCCGCGTCCGCGGCTCTCGCTGTCGGACTACACGCATCGCGAGCTGCGCTACTCGATGCTCGAGAGCTCCGACCCGGCCGAGGCGGAGCGGCTCGGCACGCTCGCCCAGGCCGCCGTGACGCAGCGGTGGGACACCTACGAGGAGATGGCGACCCGCCCGGCGGGACGCTTCGCCGCCGACGCGCGCAAGGAGCACCGATGAACCTCGACACGACCTACATGGGTCTGCAGCTGCGGAACCCGCTCGTCGCCTCGGCGTCCCCGCTGTCGCACACCCTCGACGGGGTCCGTCGCCTCGCCGACGGCGGCGTCGGCGCGGTCGTGCTCTACTCGCTGTTCGAAGAGGAGCTCGCCGCAGAGGCCGAACGGCAGGCACGCCTCGCCGACGCGGGCAGCGAGAGCGTGGCCGAGTCGCTCTCGTACTTCCCGTCGACAGCCGCCGAGGAGCCCGGGCCGCGCCGGTACCTGAGCCTTCTCGAGCGCGCCGCCGAAGCGGTCGAGGTCCCGGTCATCGCGAGCCTGAACGGCGTGACCCCCGGCGGGTGGACGGGCTACGCACGCGCGATGCAAGACGCCGGTGCCGTCGCCATCGAGCTGAACATCTACTACCCCCCGAGCGACCCCACCGTCGCGGGCAGCGAGATCGAGCAGCGGCACCTCGACGTCCTCGGGGGGGTGAAGTCCGCGGTGACGGTCCCCGTCGCCGTCAAGCTCAACCCGTACTTCAGCTCGGTCGGCGAGGTCGCCCTCCGGCTCGACCGTGCCGGTGCCGACGCGCTCGTGCTGTTCAACCGGTTCGCGCACCTCGACATCGACCCCGAGACCCTGGCCGTGGCGCCCGGGCTCGGGCTCTCTCGGGCCGCGGACGCGCGCCTCGCGCGCACCTGGATCGCGCTGCTCCACGGGCGCCTGCACGCCTGCCTCGCAGGCTCGACGGGCGTCGAAGGCCCCGAGGACGTCGCGAAGTACCTCCTCGCGGGTGCCGACGTCGTCATGACGACGTCGTCGCTGCTGCGCCACGGTCCCGCGCACGCCGCCACGCTGCTCGACGGCCTCGAAGCCTGGATGCTGCGACGCGGGTTCGCCGACCTCGGCGAGCTACGCGGCAAGCTCGCCGTTCCCTACGGCGTCGACGAGGCATCGGCGGAGCGGGCCGGCTACGTCGCCGCGATGCAGGCCGCGAACGCCAACATCTACGGGCCCTGGTGAGCCAGGGCCAGGACAGCGCGAGCTCGGAGCACCGGGGTCGCCCCGGACCAAAGGAGACGACGATGGGCTACTTCACCACGGCACAGCGGTTCGACGCAGTCTGCGTCGGCGACGTTGCCACCGACGTCTTCGTCCGGCTGTCCGAGGGCGCCGTCGAGGAGCGCGTCGACGAGCGGGGCCGGTGGCTCGAGATCCCGCTCGGCGCGAAGGTCCCCTTCGACCGCGGCACCACCGTGGCAGCCGGAGGGAGCGCGTCGAACGTCGCCGTCGCGCTCGCACGCCTCAACGTCCGCGTCGCGCTCGCGACGTTCCTCGCGCACGACTCGATCGGCTTCGACCTGCTCGGCGCCCTGCACGGCGAGCACGTCGACACGCGCCTCGTCCACCTCGACGAGCCGGCGCACACCAACCGGAACTTCGTCCTCTCCTACCACGGGCACCGGACCATCCTCGTCCACCACGAGGAGTTCGACTACCACTGGCCCCACCTGCGCCCGAGCGAGATCCCCGCGTGGCTGTACCTCACGTCGCTCGGACCGGGAGCCCTCGGCTTCCAGGACCAGATAGCAGACTGGCTAACGGAGAACACACGCGTCCGGCTGGCCTTCCAGCCCGGCACGTTCCAGGTCGAGGCCGGCGTCGAGCGCCTCGCCCGCGTCTACGCGCGGACCGAGATCCTGCTCGCGAGCTTCGCGGACGCCTCGACGATCGCCGGCGTGCCGGCCGACGACAAAGGTGCCCTCGTCGACGCGCTCCACGCGCTCGGGCCGTCCACCGTCGTGCTCTACGACGAGTCGGGTGGCGCGGTCGCGAGCGACGGGCACGAGCACCTCGCCGTCCCCCCCTTCCCCGACTCGAGCGCGCCGCTCGACCGCACCGGCACGGGCGACGCCTTCTCCGCGACGCTCCTTGCTGCAGTCGTGCAGGGCATGCCGCTGCGCGAGGCGCTGCGCTGGCCGCCGGTCAACGTCATGAGCGTCGGTCACGAGCTCGGCTCGCAGGCCGGGCTTCTCCACGAGCACGACCTGCGCGAGCACCTCGACGAGGCGGACCCGAGCTTCGTCGTCGAGACGTGGTGAGCCGCGCACCGCTGCCCGGTCGGCCGTCCGCGACCGAGCCTAGGATCGGGCGCCGATGAGCCGGAACGCGAAGATCGTCTGCACGCTCGGTCCGGCGACAGGCGACGCCGAGGCCATCCTCGCACTCGCAGAGGCGGGCATGGACGTGGCGCGCCTGAACTTCTCCCACGGCAGCCGCGAGGACCACGCGAACAGCTGCGCGTGGGTCCGCCAGGCCGGCGAGGCGACCGGACGGGCGATCGCCGTGCTGGCCGACCTCCAGGGGCCGAAGATCCGCCTCGGGACGTTCGCGACCGGACCCGTGCTCTGGGCGGTCGGGGACGAGGTCGTCGTGACGGTCGACGACGTCCCGGGCACGGCGCAGCTCGTCTCGACGGACTTCGCGGGCCTGCCGGCCACCGTGCGCGCCGGCGACCGCCTCCTCGTCGACGACGGCAACCTGACGCTCGAGGTCCTCGGGACCACCGCGTCGGAGGTGCGCTGCCGGGTCCTCGACGGCGGGGCCGTGAGCGACCACAAGGGCCTCTCCCTCCCCGGGCTCGAGGTGGACCTCCCCGCCCTCACGGACAAGGACGAGGACGACCTGCGGTTCGCCCTCGGGCTCGGGGTCGACATCGTGGCGCTATCGTTCGTCCAGCACGCCGACGACGTCCGGACGATCCGCAAGATCCTCGCCGACCACCGCTCCGAGGCGTTGGTCATCGCGAAGATCGAGAAACCCCAGGCGGTGTCGGACCTCGCGGAGATCGTCCAGGCCTTCGACGGCATCATGGTGGCGCGCGGCGACCTCGGCGTCGAGATCCCGCTCGAGCAGGTTCCACTCGTGCAAAAGCGCGCGATCCGCCTCGCCCGACAGGCCGGCAAGCCCACGATCGTCGCGACCCAGATGCTCGAGTCGATGGTGACGAACCCGCGTCCCACGCGCGCCGAGGTCTCCGACGTCGCCACGGCGGTCTTCGACGGGGCCGACGCGATGATGCTCTCCGCGGAGACGAGCGTCGGGTCGCACCCGCGCGAGTCGGTCCTCGTGATGAGCCGGATCATCGAAGCGGCAGAAGCAGAGGCCGCAGGCCACGCGCCGCCGATCGCGCCCGCCCTCGACACCGGGGGCGCCGCGCTCGTCCAAGCTGCCGTCGACGCGTCCGGCAACGTCGCGGCCTGCGCGCTCGCCGCCTTCACCCAGACCGGAGCGACGGCCCGACGTATCGCGTGCCACCGGCCGACGGCGCCGATCGTCGCGTTCACCCCCCTCGAGAACGTCCGCCGCCAGCTCGCCCTCAGCTGGGGCGTCGAGAGCTTCGTCGTGCCGACGGTCGCCACCACCGACGAGATGGTCGTCCAGGTCGAGGAGGCGCTCGTCGGCTCTGGTCGTGCGTTCGCCGGCGACCAGGTCGTCATCGTCGCGGGCACGCCTCCGGGTCGTCCCGGGACGACGAACACCGTCCGGGTCGAGCGGATCCACGGCAGGGCCTGATCCCCGCGGCCGAGCCGCTGCGGCTGTCGCCGGGCCACGCACGGGCTCGCACAAGGGCGCGCGCCTGGTTGTCGAGCGGCTCCCCGGGCACCGGCGAGCGTGCTCGTGCGCGCGGACGCGCCGCTCGAGGACGCGCTGCTCGACGGCATCGCGGGGTTGCTCGCCCAGCGCGTCGTCGACCCCGACCGCCCGAGGCAGCTCGACGCAGAGCGCGATGCCAAGCTCGCCGACCTCGACGCGCTCGAATCCAGGACTCCTGACATAGCGCGACATCTTGCTTTATAAATCTGGGCAAGGATTCGCGTTTTCTAGCTGATCGTGGGACAATATCTGCGTGTCAGTCGCTGGGCTGCTCCGGCATGCTGGGATGGGTCCCGTGATGCTCGGACGCCCCCTTCCGCTCGTCCCGACCGGTTCGGTCGAGATCAACAAGGCTGCATCCCTGCTCGAGACCGAGCAGGGCGGCGCTGTGTTCATCTTCGGCATCGCCACCTGGTGCTTCGAGCCAGACGACGTTACCGGCCGGCGCCTGGCGGCGGTGCAGCTCGTCGAGACGAAAGCGGCGACGCCGAGTCAGGTCGCTGCAGCCTTCGGCGTCGACTTCGAGACGCTGCGTCGCTGGCGCAAAGCCTACGCCGCCAACGGCACCGAAGGTCTCGTGCCGCAAAGGCGTGGGCCTCGACGTGCGAGCAAGCTGACCGAGGAGAAAAAGACCGAGATCGCCGAACTGCACAGACAGGGTCTCGGGCTTCGGGCGATCGCCCGCGCGCTCGAGCTCGATCCCTCGACGGTGCGCCGTGGACTGCCCGGAGCCGCTCCGGCTGTGCCTGCACGAGCACCGGCCGGCACGAAGCTCGAGCCGCTGGCACGACCCGAGCCACGAGAGGCCGAGCGTGCCCTCGCACGCGGCGGGCTGCTGCCCGGGGCCGAGCCGGTGATCTGTGAGGGTGCGTCGCTTCCTTTCGCCGGCGCGTTGGCCGTTTGAGGCATTGCTTGTCAGCCGTCAGTGGAGTTTCGCTGTTCTCATTGGGTCCTGCTTGGTCGGTAGTGCCCGTCCTGTCCCAGCTCTACGCAGCCGTGGCGAGCGCGTCGAGCAGGCCGTCGAGGATTTTTGGTGGGAGCAGCTGCGAGGACGACACTGGCGTAATTCGCTCGGTCCACAGCACCCGACGCAGGGTGGCGAGCGCGTCGAGGAAGCTTGGGGTTGCCTTCTTCGGATACCACGGCCGGGGGATCCAGCTTCGGGCGGTGCCGACTGTCGGGATGTACCAGGTCCAGATCGCCGCGTAGAGCCACAGCGACACCGAGGCGGCTCGCTCTGGTCCCTCTCCCTTCCAGGACTGCGGGTCCTCGGCGCCAAGGCACTGCTTCACCTCCCGGTTCACACACTCGATCGACCAGCGGCCGGCGTAGTTGGAGGCGACGGCGCCAGGAGCAGCGTCGAGGTCGGTCGTGAAAAAGAAGTCGTCGTGCATGATGCCGGCGGGGTCGCGCACGACGACGAGCAGTACGAGGTTCTTCTTGTCGACCGAGTACCACAGGATTGGACGACTCCAGACCAGGAGATCCTTGGTCCGCCCCCGCCAAGAGACGCTTACCTGGCAGAAGGCGTCGTCGGCGAGCCCCGCCGCCAGTTGGGCAGGGGTCGCAAGCCTGGCCCCTTTGGTCCGTGGCCGCCCCCGCTTCCCGCTCCGTGGTGGCGCCTGCTCGTAGATGGCGGCGTCTCGTCGCATCCGGGAGGTGACGGTCGTTCGTGGGAGCCCCTTGCCGGCAAGCGTCGCGTATGCCCCGTCGCAGCACAGTGAGAAGGATCGCTCGGGCAGCCAGCTCAAAAGCTCGACCATGATCTCGACCGCCAGCTCGGTCGTGGTGGGGCCGCCCTTTCGGTGCAGGCGGACGCCGAGCGGCACACCGATCGGCATGCCGCCCCATGGCGCAGACACCCGGAGCGTCACGACGACGAGGTTGAGGCCGGTCGCGTAGACGACCTTGCTCCGTGTCGAGCGCACGGCGTCTCGGAAGGTCCCAGCCCCGTCGATCTTGCGGCCAGATTTCTTGTACAGCGTGTCGTCGCAGTCAACCACGAGTGAACCGCTCGGGCAGAGCACCTTCACCGCCTGGACGACGAGCACCTGCCAGAGCGAGGCGGTCGTCCAGCTCGCGCAGCGGAAGAAGCGGTGATAGGCGTCGTGAGCCCGACGACCCTCGAGGTCGCCGGCACCGATCATCGCGGTGATCGTGCGGCGTCCGGGTGCGAGCACCCACCCACACATGAGCGTCACGAACACCTCGAAGCTCGGCGCGCTGAACACCGTCTTCGTCGAGTCCAGCAATCGCCGCCAGGCGCCCTTGTCCGCTGCCACGTCCACAGGCCACTCCTTCCAATCATGTCCTAGTCCTTTCTACTTCGGATATTGCGTCATAGAGTGGATGGTCGATGGCCAAGTCAAAGAAGGAGGCCGACCGGGACGCCGCTGTGCGCCGGATCGCCAACGAGCTCTCGACGATCGGCTACGCGCTCCCCGGCACGCTCACGGTCCGGGCCTACGCGTGTGGCAAGGCGAACTGCAGGTGCAAGAGCGACCCTGCGGCACGCCACGGGCCCTACGCCTACTGGACCCGCAAGGTCGGATCGACCACCAAGACCCGGGTCCTCACCCAGGCTCAGCTCGAGGACTACCGACAGTGGCTCGACAACGCCCGCCGGCTCAAGGAGCTCGTTGCTGAGCTCTACGAACTCAGCGTGAGCGTCGTCGACGAGGACCCACGCGGACTGCGCGCCGACCGCAAACGCGCCGCTACCGCGGCGTCAGCACCCCGACCGCCGGCTCGCAAGGCCACACGCTGATGAGCCAACGCCAGGGTAAAAAGTGCGAAACTCCACCACCGTCTCCACTCGACCTAATCACTGGTCACCGGTCACCTAGGCTGCGGCCCCATTCCCTACCGCCCGGGATCCCTGCGGGTTGCGGGCCGCCCCGACCGCCGGCTTGGGGTTCGATATCGGCAACGGTGCTGGGGTGTCGCTGCTCCAGCAAGCGGTCCAGAATGCTTCATCCGAGCGAGCGAGCAGCACATCGGGATCGGCACCCGAGCACGCCAGATAACGACGGCTCTGGATTGCAACGTCCAGAGCCGCGGGCTGCACCAGGAGCACAGAACGGTCGCCCAGAGCGGCCGAGGAGAGACATTGGGCCAACCAGAGGACCACTTCGGGCCCG
>DAHWHN010000023.1 GCA_027335685.1 Acidimicrobiaceae bacterium | reverse complement strand
CGGGCCGCACGGGCCAGCCGGCGCCGGCCGGCCGGGTCAGCCAGCGCACGGCGGCGCTCGAGCTCGCGCACCGCGACGCCGTGCTCGCGCGCCTCGTCGCCGAGGTCGGGCCGCCACGCCTTGGCCGGCCCCACGACAGCCACTTCGCCGCTCTCGTCCGGTCCGTCGTGTACCAGCAGCTCGCAGGGGTGGCCGCGGCAGCGATCCACGGCCGCCTCGTCGCCGCTCTCGACGGCCAGGTCGAGCCGGCGGCGCTCCTCGCGCTCGATCCCGAGCAGATGCGCGCGGCCGGGCTGTCGGCGAGCAAGGTCGCCTCGCTCCGGGACCTCTCGGCGAAGGTCCTCGACCGCACCGTCGTGCTCGATCCGCGCCGGCTCGGCCGCGCGCGCGACGAGGAGGTCATCGAGCGCCTGTCCGGCGTGCGCGGCATCGGTCGCTGGACAGCCCAGATGTTCCTCATGTTCCAGCTCCGCCGGCTCGACGTCTGGCCTGCTGGGGACCTCGGCGTCCGGCGAGGGTACGGGCTCGCCTTCGGGACGGCGATGCCGAGCGAGCGGGAGCTCGGCCCTCTCGGGGACGCGTTCGCGCCCTACCGGTCCATCGCGGCGTGGTACTGCTGGCGGGCCTGCGAGCTCTACGCAGGGGCCGGGCCGAGCGCGCTCACCCGCTGAGCTCTAGCCGTGCCCGTCCCGGCGCGGGTCGTCGGCGCGGCGCGGGTCGCCGGGCAGGTCGCCGAGGCCGTCTCGCCGGTCGAGCGCGCCCGAGCGTGGTGGCAGCGGGACGGCGCCGGGCGCCGGGCGGCTCGGGACGTCTGCCGCCATCCAGCGGACGCGGCGCATCGTGCGCACGCGGCGTGCGAGGTGGTCACCGGACGTCCGGATGACGAGGTGGCGGACCGGACCGACCATGAGGAGCAGGCCGAGCAGGTCGCCGACGAAGCCCGGCACGCAGATCAGCACCCCGCCGGCGAGGACGACGAGCCCGTCGAGGAGCTCCCTGGTCGGCACCTCGCCACGGAGCAGCCGCTCGCGGGTGTGCGCGAGGACACCGAGGCCGGCTCGCCGGACGGCCATCGGTCCGAGGGCGGAGGCAACCAGGAGGAGCACGACTGCGAGGAGGACGCCGATCTGGCTCGCCACGGCGACGAACGCGGCGACCTCGACGGCGACGGCGACGAGCACACCGAGCAGGAGCACAGCCGAGGGTAGCCGAGCCCGCTCTCGGAGCACCGGTCGGCGGTCAGCGCGCACCGGTCGCCGGTGACCGCCCGCCGCCCCGGAGCGCTCCGGGGCGGCGGGGCACCGGGATCACGTCGCGCTCGTGCCCGTGCTGCCCGTGCCCGTGCTGCCCGTGCTTCCCGTGGAGTGGTCGGGGCACGGGCTCGTCGTCGACGGTGCCGCCGCCGCGGACACGGCAGCAGTCGTGCTCGCTGTCGTGGTCGGGCTCGTCGACGAGTGGGTGGCTGCGCTCGCGACGGCCGCCGTGCCGAGGCCGAGGCCGAGCGAGCCGGCGACGATGCCGGTGGCGAGAAGTTTCGGTCGTAGGTTCATGGTCTGTCTCCTGTGTCGTGCCCGACCCAAAGCCGGGTGCGGCGATTCGTCCCGCCGCTGCAGCCATGTAAGCGTCCCGGTCTTGGCACGGGCTGTGGCCGGACTGTCACGGACCTGGCAAGTTTGCGTGCGCGCCGTCGTGCGCGCCGTCGTGCGCGCCGCCGCTGCCGTTCGCCGGTTCGCCCGGCCCGTGCCGGTCCTCGACCTCGCGGATCTCGGCGAGTGCGAAGTGGGACACGCGCGCGACGTCGACGTCGAGCGTGCGCAGGACGGGCGCGACGCGCCGAGCGCCGAGGGCCGCGAGGCTGCCGAGCACGGGCGCTGCGACGTAGAGCCAGTAGCTGTGGACGTCGAGGCCGACGACGTCCGGCCCGAGGCTGCGTGCGGGGTTGGTGCTCGTCCCCGACCATGGTGCTTCGAGCCAGACCATGACGCAGTACAGGACGGGGAAGATGCCCGGGGTATAGCGCCGGAGCCGGCGGCTGCCGACGAAGGCGAGCAGGCACGTGACCATGACGAAGGTCGTCGCGACCTCGCCGGCGAACGCGAGGCCGATCCCCTGCGGACCGGGCTCGGTGGCCGCGTAGCCAAGGGCGCGCCCGTCGGCGCCCCACGCGAGCAGTGGCACCGCTCCGGCAACGGCGCCGACGAGCTGGCTCGCCACGTAGGCGCCGGCCTCTGCGGGCGTCATCGTGCCCTCGAGCCAGAAGGCGAGCGTCACGACGGGGTTGATGTGCGCACCGCTCGTCCGTCCGACGGCGGAGAGGGCGATCGCCATGCCGGTCGCGCCGAAGAGCAGCCCGGTGAGCGCGCGACGGCCAGCAAGCGAGGGGAGCAGCGTCGCGAGCGGGCTCGACCGCCCGAGGTCGAAGATGACGACCGACAGCCCGATCGCGAGGAGCAGTGCGGTACCGACCGCCTCGGCAGCACAGCGCGCACGGAGGCTGTGCTCGGCCCGGGCGCCGGTCGTCGTCACGCGTCGGGCGCTGGGTCCTCGACGAGCGGTGGGCCGTCGGGCTCCCACTCGCGCCCGACGCCGCGCCGGTAGGGATGCAGCCTGCCGTCGCGGCCGAGCCGGAGCTGGCGCTCGCCGAGGGTGACGCGGTTGCGCCGCGCGGCGGCGCCCTTGCCGAGGAGCCGGCGCGCACCCTCGAGAGCGCCTGGTGGCGGGTCCCACGGGTCGCGCAAGACGGCGAGACCCTCCCGGCCGGCCGCCTGCCAGGCGAGCGCGCGGCGCCGGAGCTCGCGCGCGGGGAGCCCGGCCGCGCTCGCGAGTGTCGCGAGATCGATGCGCCCCGCGCCGCCTCCGGCGACCGGGTCGTCGAGCGTCAGCGCTGCCCGCCGGGCGAGGTCCTCGTCGAGGGAGAGCTCGACGCCTGTCGACTCGCCGCCGAGCGCGAGGTCGAGAGCCCGCGCCGCTGCGTCGAGGGCGAGCTCGCGCAGGCGCACGGTGTCGACGCCGGACTCGCGTGGCGGGTCGACGCCGAGCACGGTCGGCCGGCCCGGCGTGCGCGGCGGCAGTGGCGGGACAGGCAGGTCCGCGACGGTGCGCGCCCACGCGTCGCGCGCGACCACGCCCGGATCTGCGCTCGGCAGCCCGCCGGCGCCCGCCGGCCCACCAGGGCTCGAGCCGATGCCGGCCGACCGCCGTGCGCGCAGCCCCGCGAGCACCTCGTCACGGCCGCGACCCCGGAGCGTGAAGAGCGCGAAGGGATCCTCGTCGAGAACGTCGGCGAACAGGTAGCACACGGCAGCCGCGTGCTTGCAGGGGTCGGCCCAGTCCGGGCACGTGCAGCGCGGCTGGAGCTCTCCAGGTCCGGGGAGCAGGTCGAGCCCGACGGCGCGTGCGTCGTCGGCGACGCCGGGAGCGATCTCGCCGTCGAGGAGGGCGGCCGTGTGGCCGATCTCGGAGCACAAGGCGTCGAGGACCGTCTCCCACTCCTCGGGCGAGAACGTCCGGACGCGGACGCGCACCTGGTACGGCGTGCGGCGCGAGCCCTGGACCGCTGCGGTGATCTCGCCGGGGCGCGCGTCGAGCGCCCCGACGGCTCCCGTGCGCGCATAGGCCCGGCCCCGAGGGAGGCGGTTCGGGTCGAGGCGGGCGCGGCCTTCGAGCGCCTCGACCCATGCCGCCCCCCACCAGGTCTGGCCGAAGGACGCCTTGCCCCGGGCGCGCGGCGCCCCCGGTCCGGGCCGGCGCGGTCTCGGGGCCGGCCACCGCGTCTCGCGCCCGCTCACGAGCCGCTCCCCAGCTGGACGAGCGCCGCGAGCTCGTCGTCGCTCATCTGCGCGATCCAGGCCTCGCCGCCACCGACGACGGCCTCGGCGAGGGAGCGCTTCTTCTCGATCAGCTCCGCGATGCGGTCCTCGAGCGTTCCCTCGGCGACGAGGCGGTGCACCTGCACGGCGCGCTGCTGGCCGATGCGGTGCGCGCGGTCCGTCGCCTGGTCCTCGACGGCGGGGTTCCACCAGCGGTCGAAGTGGACGACGTGGTTCGCCCGCGTGAGGTTCAAGCCGACACCTCCGGCTTTCAGCGACAGCAGGAAGACGCGAACCTCGCCCGCTTGGAACGCGTCGACCATGGCCGTGCGCTGGCGTGCGCCGAGGCCACCGTGGAGCATGAGCGTCGGGATGCCGAGCTCGGCGAGCCGGGCCTCGATGAGCTCGCAGCACTCGACGAACTGGCTGAAGACGAGGACGGAGTCGTCCTCGGCGAGGATGACGCCGAGGAGCTCCTCGAGCGCGTCGAGCTTGCCCGAGCGCCCGGCGAGCGGACCAGCCTGGTGCAGGTAGTGCGCAGGGTGGTTGCAGATCTGCTTGAGCACGGTGAGCAGGCGGAGCACGAGGCCCTGGCGCGCGAAGCCCTCCTTCTCGGCGATCACCGCGAGCGCCTCGCGGACCTCGGCCTCGTAGAGGGTCGTCTGCTCCGGGCTGAGGGGCACTGCGACGTCGGTGACGATCCGCTCGGGCAGGTCCGGGGCGATGGCGGGATCGGTCTTGCGACGACGCAGGACGAAGGGCTGGACCGAGCGCGCGAGGCGCTCGGTCGCGCCCGGGTCGCGGTAGCGCTCGATCGGCACGGCGACGGTGCGGACGAAGCGGTCGAGGGGTCCGAGCAGGCCCGGCGTCGTCCAGTCGAGGATCGACCACAGCTCGCTCAGGCGGTTCTCGACGGGTGTGCCCGTGAGGGCGATGCGCGCCGGCGCGCCGAGCGCGCGTAGGGCCCGGGCGGTCGCGGACCGTGGGTTCTTCGCGTGCTGCGCCTCGTCCGCGACGACGAGGGAGAAGCCCGCGGCCGCGAGCCTCTCGTGGTCGGCGCGTGCCACGCCGTAGCTCGTGACGACGATCTCGCCCCTGCCGATCTCCTCGAGCGAGCGGTTGCTGCCGTGGTAGCGCCGGACCGTGACCGAGGGCGCGAAGCGGCGTACCTCCCTCTCCCAGTTGCCGAGGAGCGAGGTCGGGCAGACGACGAGTGTCGGACCGCAGCCGCCGGCGCTGCGGTGCAGGTGGAGCGCGATCACCTGCAGCGTCTTGCCGAGGCCCATGTCGTCCGCGAGGCAGCCGCCGAGGCCGGTCGCGGCCATCTCGTGGAGCCAGGCGACGCCGCGTGACTGGTAGGGCCGGAGCTCGGCGAGCAGGCCGTCAGGCGTCCCGAGCTCCGGGAGCGAGCCGTCCGCGAGCGCCGCGAGGCGCTCGGCGAGCCGCGCGAGCGGGCCGTCTGCGACGACCGGGACCGTCTCGCCGTCGACGACGAGGCTACCTGCCAGCAGGGCGCCCAGCGCCTCCGCGGCACCGAGGCGCCCGAGCCGGCGGGCCGTGAGGCGGGCGAGCAGCGCGGGGTCGGCCGCGACGAAGCGTCCGCGCAGGCGGACCAGGCCACGCTTGGCTTCAGCGAGCTGGCCGATCTCCTCCTCGTCGAGGACGTCGCCGCCGAGGGTCGCCTGCCACCGGAAGGCGAGGAGGCTGCCGAGGTCGAAGCCGGCCTCGTCGACCTTGCCGGGTGCCGAGACGATCGCCGCGCGCAGCTCGACCTTGTCGTGGAGCAGCTCGGCTGGCCAGAGGACGTCGATCCCCGTGCCTTGGAGCACGGTCGCGCCGTCGGCGAGGAGGTCCGCGAGCATGTCGTCGTCGAGGGGGAGGCGTCCCGGGACGCGCTCGTGCAGCAGCGCGTCGAGCGGCGGCCAGGCGCGCGCGCCACGCCGCAGCGCGAGGAGCAGGTCTGTCTCCGCGTCCTCGCCGAAGCGGCCCAGCACGCTCGCAGGGGCTCCGAACAGCTCGGTCGCGTCGACGACGAGGCTTGCCTCGGCCCTGCTCGTGAGCTGGAGCACGGCGCACGGCTCCTCGTCGCCGAGCTCGACCCGGAGCGCGATCGCCGCGCCGCCCTGGATCCCGCGGGACGCGTCGGCGAGCCACGGTCGCAGCTCCGTGGCGTCCTGCGGCGCTCGAGCGGCGTAGCGCGCGCCGCCGGCGACGACCGGTGCGGCCGCCGAGCGCACGAGCGAGTCGGCGATCGCGTCCCACGCCGCCCGGACGAGCACTTCCGCGGACGCGACCCGGAGGGGCGACCCGCTCCCCCACGCGAGGGCGTGTCCAGCCGGCGGCAGGGCGTCGGCGAGCGAGGAGAGCATCCGGAGCTCGGCGGGGCCGAGCGGGCCGACCTGCCAGACGTCGAAGCCCGCGGCGCTGACCGCCGGGAGCAGGCGGCCGGCGGCGACGAGGCCGAGACCGGCCGTGAGCACGGTCGACCAGGCGAGCGCCGACGGACGGACACTCGACGGGTCGAGGTCGCGCAGGCTCGAGAGCGCGTCGTCGATCGGGAGCAGCCGCGCGGGACGGCTCTGCCGGCGGACGACCATGCCGCGGGGCAGGACGACCTCGACCTCGCCGGCGATGCCCGCGGGCCCGTCGCTTCCGGACGAGACCGCCTCGGGGCGCGCGTACAGGGCGAACTGGCCGAGACGGGCCGGATCGCCGGGCACGAACACGACGTCGCACCCGGCTGCGAGCAGGCTCGTGACGTCGTCGCGCCGGCCACGGCCCGCGCCGTGCCCGTCAGGCCAGCCGTCGAGGTCGGCCGTGCCGTCGGAGCCGTCGGAGCCGTCGGAGCCGTCGGGGTCGGGCGCCGCGGCGGCGCGAGCTGCGGCGCTCACGTGGCGCGGAGGGAGGGGCCGACTGCGAGGTCGGCCAGGTCTGCCGCAGCCCGGCCCGCGATCCAGCCGGCCTGGTTGGTCGCGGCGAGGCTGCTGCGGACCGTGCCGGGGAAGAGCTTGCCGACCGCGTCGTCGACGGCGTCTTCGCGGCGCGCGAGGACGGGGAGCAGCGCCGCGCCGAGCTCGGCGGCTGCGTCCTGCGTGGCTGCACGGCTTGCCTGCTCGAGGCGGGTCCCGATCCGCGACGCGAAGGCGACGAGGAACGAGCGCCGGAACGAGGGCGATCGCGCGCCGGCAGGGGCTCCCGCCGCGACGCCCCGGCGCGCGAGCGCGGCGATGTGGCGCGTCGCCTGGACGAGCAGCGACGTCACGAGCAGCTCGACGATCTCGCAGTCGTCGGGATGACCGACGACGGTCACGACGCCGAGCTCGGCCTGCGCCACCGCGCGGCAGCGGCTCGACTCCGCGACGACCGACACGAGCAGCGACTTGGCCTGGACATAGGGATCGTCGAGCCAGATCCGGTGCGCGACGACCACCGGTGCCGTCGCCGGGTCCTGCTCGAGCAGGGCGCGGTCCAGGCTGTGGCGGGTCATCAGCTCCTGGGCCTTTGCCATGAAGGCGTCGGCCTCTTCGGCGAACTCGGTCGACTCGGCCTTGGCGAGCAGCGCCCGGACGCGCGCGAGGACGGGGTCGTCGCCGGAGGCGCCCGGGGCTCGAGACGCCCCGTCACCTGCTCCCCGGTCCCCACCGAGGTCGGCCAGCCGGGGAAGGTGCGCGAGAACCCCGATGGCGGCCACCGCCGCGGCGACGTCGGCTGCGAAGCCGGCCGAGCCCGGGTCGAGGTCGCGCGGACGCTGCACCGCGTCGTCGTCGAAGATCCGCTGCTCGCCGGGTCGACCGGTCGGACCCGCTGCGGCCGATGCGGCACCGACGGCCGCCGCGAGCAGGTCGGCGGCGGAGGCCGTCGCCTTGCGGCGGACGACGCGGCACGCCTCGTCGAGCGTCCAGCCCCGCGCGAGCACGGCAGTGGCCTGGCTTGTCACGAACAGGCGGAGCCGGTCCGCGACGAGCTGGCGGCCGCCCCGTCGTCCGCAGCCGCCTGCGAGCTCGGCGATCAGCTCCGCCTCGTCGTCGCGGCCGTCGCAGCGCGCGTGCGCCGCGGCGGCGATGAGCCGGTCGACCTGGCGTCCGTCGCCCTCGCTGCCGCTGCCAGCGGTGCCCTCGCGTGCCCGGCCTCGCGGGTCCTGCTCCTGGTGCCGCTTGGCCTGGCGCGCCTGCTTGGCTCGCCGCCGCTCGCGGTTCTTCGTACCCATCAGGCGGCGGTGCGTGGGCGCGCGGCGACAGGGACCCGACGACCACGGACCAGGTTCACGGTCCCAGTCTGCCGGATGGCGGCGCGGCGCGGGTGGACCGGCCGCGGGGCCGCCGGACCCTGCGCTAAGGCCAGGAGGTCCTGCTGTCGTTATGTCCAATCGTGCATCGCTGCGCAGGTGCCGACGGCGCGCGCCGTGCCGGAGAGTCGAGAGGGTGGTCTGGTGGACGAGCACGACGAGGGCGCACCGTCGTACCGTCGGGAGCGCCCGCGCCCGTGGATCGCAGCGGCCTGGGCGATCCTCGTCGCCGGGATCCTCGTCGCCCTCGTCGGTTCCACCCTCTTCTACGACGCAGCTCGGGGCCGAGCGCGCCAGACGTTCCGGGCCGGAGCACGGTCGGTCACCACGGCCGTCGTGGCGGCCATCGCGCGCGACGCGGATCTCGTGGCCGCCCAGCAGGGTTTGTTCGCGACGTTTCCCCACCTCGCCGAGAGCGAGTACCGGCACTGGTACGACGAGCTCGGCGCCGCGACGCGCGACGCAGGCGGCCTCGGCTTCTCCGACGTCGAGGTGGCGACCGCCACCGGCCTGCGTCGCGCCGCGGCACCGGGACGGCCCGACCTGCTCGCCAACGGGTCCCTCCGCCGTCCGCCCGGGGCCGGTCCGGACCCTGCCGTGCGCACGAGCGTGTCCTGCCGTGCACGCCTCGGCGTCGGGTCCGGGATCGTCGGCGGCGCGATCGGCGGCACACGAGCTGCGAGCGTCGACCTCTGCGCTCGGTCCGGCCCGCTCGCCGGCGTGGCGGCCGCCCTCGAGCGCGCGGCCTCGACCGGCGCGGCGACCGTGGCGCCACCGGGTCCGTCCGATCCGACGACCTTCTTCATCGTCGCCCCGGTCTACCGGGCGGGTCCGGTCCCCGCGACGGCGACGGCACGCCGTGCGGACATAGCTGGCTGGGCTGTCGGTGCCTTCGACGGTCCCGTGACGCTCGAGCACGCGCTCGGCGAGCTCAGGGAGATGGCCGTGCGACTCGTCTACCTGCCCGGGCACGGTCCCGCCGTCACGGTCGCGTCCGTCGGCACCGCCCGCAGGGTCCACGGGCTCGTGCGCACCGCTCCGGCGGGCGGTGGCGGGCGGTGGCGGATCGTCGTGACCGGTGGGACGGCGACGCCGGTCGCCGTGCAGGCCGCCGCGCTGGGGCTGCTCGTCGCAGCACTGGTCGTCGTGACGTTCCTGCTCCTGCAGCTCCTCGCACGCTCGCGCGAGCGCGCGCTCCGCCTCGTCGACGAGCGCACGGGCGAGCTGCGCCACCAGGCGCTGCACGACGCGCTGACCGGTCTGCCCAACCGGGCGCTGATCGTCGACCGTGTCGAGCAGGCGATCGCTCGTGCAAGGCGCGAGCCGCTGGCGATCGGCGTGCTCTTCGTCGACCTCGACGACTTCAAGGACATCAACGACAGCTTCGGCCACCACCAGGGCGACGAGCTGCTCCGCGCCGTCGCGGCCCGCCTGCGCGGCGCGCTGCGGCCGAGCGACAGCGTCGGGCGGCTCGGCGGCGACGAGTTCGTCGTGCTCGTCGGCGGGAGCTCGCTCGACGCCGGCCCCGAGCTCGTCGCCGAGCGCGTCCTCGAGGTGCTGTGCGAGCCGTTCTCGCTGCCGGGCCTCGGCGGCGTCGAGCTCTCTGTGCGGGCGAGCATCGGGCTCGCAGTCGGCGCGCGCGCGAGCGCCGACGAGCTGCTGCGAGACGCAGACGTCGCCCTCTACCAGGCCAAGCAGGCAGGCGGAGGTCGCTACGTGCTCTTCCACCCCGAGATGCAGCTCGCCGTCCAGGACCGGCTCGCACTCGAGATGGACCTGCGTTCGGCGGTCGAGTCCGGGCAGCTCTTCGTCGAGTACCAGCCGACCTTCGACCTCCAGGACCTCGCCATGACCGGCGTCGAGGCACTGGTGCGCTGGCGCCACCCGACGAGAGGCCTCGTCGCGCCGGACGCGTTCGTCCCGGTGGCGGAGCAGAGCGGGCTCATCGGAGCGATCGGCAGGCTCGTGCTCACGACGAGCTGTGACCAGGCCGCGGCCTGGCAGGCGCGCGGCAGGTCCATCCCGGTGTCGGTGAACGTCTCCGGTCGCCAGCTCGAGTCGGACCAGCTCGCCGCCGACGTCGCGGGTGCGCTCGGCTCGAGCGGACTCGATCCGGCGATGCTCACCCTCGAGCTCACCGAGACCGTCCTCATGCGCGACGCCGACTCGACGAAGCGGCGGCTCGCGGACCTCAAGCGGCTCGGCGTCCAGATCGCCATCGACGACTTCGGGACGGGCTACTCCTCGCTCGCCTACCTCCGGCAGTTCCCCGTCGACGCGCTGAAGATCGACCGGTCGTTCATCGCGGGCATCGCCCGGTCCGACGAGGCGCGCACGCTCATCCACATGCTCGTCCAGCTCGGCAAGACCCTCGGGCTGCGCACCGTCGCCGAGGGGGTCGAGGATGCCGCCCAGCTCGCCGAGCTCCAGCGCGAGCAGTGCGACCACGGCCAGGGCTTCTACTACTCCCGTCCGATCCCGTCCGACGCCGTCGAGGAGCTCTTTGGCGCCGGGGCGCCGGTCGGCGGCGCGCGACGCGCGGCGCCGGAGGCCTAGCCGCAGCCACCGCCCCCCGGGCGCGCCCAGTCCGCGCCCGGCCTGCGTGCCCGGCCGGCCTGCGTGCCCGTCCCGTGCTCATCATTTCCTCACGAGCCGCACACGTACTCCGCACGACATCGGGGTAGGACATAGCCATGACCGCTCAGGACCGCTCAGGACCGCGCACGACGGCGTGGCGAGACGACCCCGACCGCCGGCGCGCCGATGGTCGTCGGTCGGCAGACGGCCCGACGTTGAGAGCCCCCCGACGTTGAGAGACCGACGTTGGGAGCTCGGACCGTGGAGCTACGAGGAGGGAATCGCGAGGTGCGCATGACGTCCAATTCCGCTACCACCGGGTCCGGGGGATCTGCACCGGACCGGCCACTGCGCCGCCTGCGCCGCAGCCGCGCCGCCGTCGCCTCGACCGCGCTGCTCGCGGGGTTGAGCGGCCTTGCAGCCGTGGGTGTCGTCACGGCGAGCCCGGCCGACGCCGCGACGCCGGCGACCTTCAGCGCCACCCAGGCGATGCCGCTCGGGCTCACCGACGCGTCGGCGGTCCTGCTCGGCAACGGCGACGTCCTCGTCGCCGGAGGCGAGACGGCGGCCAACGGCTCGCCGAGCGCCGACGCCGAGCTCTACGATCCCGCCAACGGGTCGTGGTCGTTCACCGGCACGATGCCCGTCGCCGTCGCCGGGGCGTCGGCGGTCCTGCTCGGCAACGGCGACGTCCTGCTCGCGGGCGGCTCGACGGGAACGGGCACGTCGCTCAGCCCGACCGGAGCCGCGGAGCTCTACGACCCGAGCACCAACGCGTGGTCGGCGACCGGGGCGCTCCCCGGTGGCCTGGCGGTGTCCGGGGCGTCTGCGGCCCTGCTCCCCGGCGGCGAGGTCCTCCTCGCCGGGGGGATGGTCGGCACCGGGTCGTCCGCCTCGACGACGGCCGACGCCGAGCTCTACGACCCGAGCACGCAGAGCTGGACCGCGACCGGCGCCCTGCCGCTCGGCGTGGCCGACGCGCAGGTGGCCGCGTTCAGCGAGAACGGCGGTGGCGTCCTGCTCGCCGGAGGGCTCACGAAGGTCTCGGGTGGCGCGGCGAGCGTCACGGGAACGTCCGAGGTCTACACGCCGTCGAGCGGCACCTGGGCGGCGCGCGCCGCCATGCCGGCCCCCGTCGCGGACGCGACGGCGAGCCTGCTCTCGACCGGCGACGTCCTCGTCGCCGGGGGCGAGACCTCGCCGTCGGGCACCGCGACGAACGCGGCGCAGCTCTTCGATCCCGCGACCGGCGGCTGGTCGACCACGGGCTACCTGCCGACGGCCTCGTACGGCGCGACGGCCACCGTGCTCGCCACCGGACAGGTGCTCGTCGCGGGCGGCGAGATCGACGGCTCCGGCACCCCGACGAGCGCCGCAGCCCTCTACGCCCCTGCGACCGGTACCTGGTCGGCAACGGGCTCGCTCCTCGTCGCACGCTCCGGCGCCGTGGCGGTGCGCCTCGGCAGCGGCAACGTGCTCGTCGCGGGCGGGTCCACCTCGTCGAGCTCGGTGACCGGCGACGCCGAGCTCTACACCGCGAGCGCGGGACCGGCCTTTACGAGCCCGGCGACGCTGGCGGTCGCGATCGGGACGTACTCGAGCTTCACCGTCACGACGTCGGGCACCCCCGCTCCGGTGGTCAGCGCGGTCGGCACCCTCCCGAACGGCCTCGCGTTCGACGCGAACACGAACGGGACGGCGACGATCTCCGGCACCGCGGCGGCAGGGACGGCGGGGACCTACGACCTCACGCTCACCGCGTCGAACGCCGAGGGGTCGGCGAGCCAGACCCTCGTGATCTCCGTCGCGGCGTCGGCCGCGCCGGCCATCACGAGCGCGTCGAGCATCGAGCTCGTCGCCGGGTCGGCGAACACCTTCACGGTCAGCGCGACCGGGGTCCCGCTGCCGACGCTCACCGAGTCCGGGGCCTTGCCGCCGGGCGTGAGCTTCACCGCCGGCACGAACGGCACGGCGACGATCTCGGGAACCCCGACGGGCACGGGCAGCTACACGGTCGCGATCGTCGCGACCAACGGCGTCGGCTCGCCCGCGACCCAGACCTTGCACATCACGGTCGGGCTCGCGTCGGGCACCTCGATCACGAGCCCGGCGGTCGTCGAGCTGCCGCTCGGCGTCGCCTCGCACGTCACCGTGACCTCCCACGGCACCCCGGCGGCGACGCTCACCGAGTCCGGGGCCCTGCCGCCCGGCCTCGTGTTCAGCCCGGGACCCGGTGGCACTGCGACGATCTCGGGCACCCCGACGGCGCTCGGGACCTTCCCGGTGACCGTCGTCGCGACCAACGGCGTCGGCTCGCCCGCCACCCAGACGCTCACGATCACGGTCGTCCACGCGGCCGGCACCGCCTTTACGAGCCGCTCGTCGATCGCGCTGCGGCCCGGTGTGCCGTTCCGGTTCTACGTGACGACGACCGCCTCGCCGGCCGCGACGGTCACCGAGTCCGGGACGCTCCCGCCCGGGACGAGCTTCACGGACCTCGGCAGCGGGGTCGGCCTGCTCGCCGGGACGGCGCGTGCGTCCGACGCGGCGACCTACGTCGTGACGCTCTCGGCCGCGAACGGGGTCGGGCCGGCCGCACGCCAGGTCCTCCACATCGCCGTCGTCCACCCGGCCCCACCGGCCTTTACGAGCACGTCGGCGCTGCAGCTGCAGACGCGCACCCACGTGCGGTTCGTCGTGACCCTGACCGGCGCCGTCCCGATGCAGCTGACCGCCACCGGGACGCTCCCGCTCGGCGTCCACCTCGCACCCCGGGAGAACGGGACGGCGATCCTCTACGGCGCGCCGGACGTGTCGGCGACCGGTCGCTACGCCCTCACGATCACCGCGGCGAACCCGTCGGGCTCTGCCACCCAGACCCTCCACATCACCGTCGTCCCGGCCGGTGCGACCGCGCCCCCGGCCAGCGGCCATGCGCTCGGGTACTGGTACGCGGAGTCGACGGGCCAGGTCATCCACCAGGGCGCTGCCGTGCTCTACCCGACGGCGTCCCGCCAGGGGCCGCGTCAGGTCGTCGCGATGGCGGCGTCCGCGACCGGCAGCGGCTACTACCTCGTGAGCTCCTTCGGCGGCGTCTACAACTACGGCGACGCGCCGTTCTACGGCTCGCTCGCCCGGACGCACATCGCGAGCCCGATCGTGGGCTTCGCGCTCGCGACCGGGAGCACGGGCTACTACCTGCTCGCCGCGAACGGCGAGGTCTACAGCTTCGGCGGGGCGCGCTACTTCGGCTCTCCGGCCGGGACCCGGATGACGGCGGCCGCGGCTGCGATCGCGGTCGCCCCGGGCGACCAGGGCTACTGGGTCGTCACGAGGGCGGGAACCGTCTACGCCTACGGCAACGCGCGCTCGATGTCGGACCTGCGCGTCGACCCGGCGACCATGCCGGTCGTCGCGATCGAGCCGACGGCGACCGGCAACGGCTACTGGATCGCGACCGCCCGGGGCAACGTGTTCAACTACGGCGACGCAGCCTTCCACGGCTCGCTCGCCCGACGTGTGCTGCCGGCCCCGGTCACCGCGTTCGCGGCGACGCCGAGCGGGGCGGGCTACTACCTCGTGACCTCGAAGGGCAACGTCTTCAACCTCGGGGACGCCCGCTTCTACGGCTCGTCGGCGCGCACGGTGCTGCCGGGCCGGATCACGAGCTTCGCCGTCGACGCCGGCTGAGCCGGTCGCCCGGCGAGCTTGCGGCGACCCCTCGGCCCCCGGGCCGGGGGGTCGTCGGCGTGCCGGTCACGTCGTCTCGGCACCCGGGCGACCGGCGACGCGTCCGTCACTGGTCGACGACCGAGCCGTCGACGTGCAGGCGCGTCGTCGGCGAGCGCGGGCGGTAGGGGTGGCGCTCCGCCGCGCCGGGTGCGAGCGCGATCCCGATCCCGGGACCCTCGGGGATCAGGAGGAAGCCGTCCTCGACGACCGGGACGGCGTCGACGATGTCGGCCTTGTCGCTGCCGCTCTCGCCGAGCGGGTACTCCTGGAGGGTGAAGTTGGGGATGCACGCTGCGAGCTGGAGGCAGGCAGCGGTGCTCACGGGGCTCAGCGGGTTGTGCGGGACGACTCCGACCCCGAAGGCCTCGGCGATCGCGGCGATCTTCTTCGCGTGGCTCAGGCCGCCCGCGAGGCAGACGTCGGGCCGGACGTACTGCACGGCACCACGTGCGAGCAGCATCGCGAACTCCTCGATCGTGTGGAGGCGTTCGCCCGTCGCGATCGGGATCGGGACCTGGCTGGCCACGAGGGCCATCGAGTCGAGGTTGTCGGGGCGGATCGGGTCTTCGTAGAACAGGGGGTGGTACTGCTCGATCCCGCGCCCCAAGACGACGGCCTCGGCGGGGGAGAGGCGGCGGTGGATCTCGATGCAGAGGTCCACCGAGTCGCCGACGGCCTCCCGGTAGGCGCGGACCCTGTCGATCGCCCGGCGCATCTTCTCGGCGTGGGTCTCGAAGTACGGCCGGTCCGGTGGCTCGTCGAGGAACGGGGTGAGGTGGCCGACGGCCGTGAAGCCCTGCGCCTTGGCGTCCCGGCAGCCGCGCACCAGCTCCTCGGTCGTCTCGCCGAAGACATGGAGGTACGCGCGGGCCTTGGAGCGGCATGCCCCGCCGAGCAGCTGGTGGACAGGCACCCCGAAGTGCTTGCCGGCGATGTCCCACAGGGCGATGTCGATCGCGCTGAGCGCGCCCATGATCGCTGCCCCGCGAAAGTGCGACCAGCGGTAGAGGTACTGCCAGTGGTGCTCGATGCGCAGGGGGTCCTCGCCGACGAGGTACCCCGCGAACTTGGCGACGACGCGCTCGGAGGCCTCGAGGTAGCCCCAGGCGCCCGACTCGCCGAGGCCGGTGATGCCCGCGTCGGTACGGACTTCGACGAAGAGGTAGCGATCGACGAAGATCGGGTCGACAGCCGTGATCCGCACGCACGTCCCCCTCGGTCGGCGGTGCACGCAGCGTAGCCACACGCGCGCCGGGTCCGCCGTGAGGCGGCCTGGCCCCGGATGCCGGATGCCGGATCAGCCGGTGCGCCCGGTCTGCCACCGGTCGACGAGGTCGCCCTTGCCGAGCGCGTCCATGGCGAGGATCGCCGCGCCGATGCGCCCGGCCCCGGCGCCGAGGGGGGAGACGCGCATCGGCGGAGGCGCGCGCCAGCTCAGCTCCTCGCCGAGACGCGCCAGGGTCGGGACGACGAGCGCGTCCCCGGCACGCGATAGGCCGCCCCCGAGCAGGACGAGTGCCGGGTCGACGAGCAGGACGAGCGTCGCGAGCGCGAGCGCGAGCGCGTCCGTCGCGTCCTGCCAGATCCGCGCCGCGAGCTCCTCGGAGCCGACACGCCCGCTGACGGTCGCAGCGCTCGATCCCGGCTCGCCTCCCGCGGCACGGTAGCGGCGGGCGATGCCGCCGGCCGACGCGTACACCTCGAGGCACCCGCGCTTGCCGCACGAGCACGTCTCGCCACCGGGGTAGACGGTCGTGTGGCCGATCTCGCCGGCCGCCCCGCTCGCGCCGACCCGGGTCGTGCCGTCCGTCGTGATCGCGCAGGAGATCCCCGTGCCGAGGGTGACGAGCACGAAGTCGGCGAGCCCCCGCGCGCCGCCGACCCGGCGTTCGGCGAGGCTCGCGCCGCGGACGTCGTGGCCGACGGCGACCGGCAGCCCCGTGCTCGACCCGAGCTCGGTCGCGAGGTCGAGGTCCTCCCAGGACAGGTTCGCCGCGTAGACGACGCGGCCGGTGCTCTCGTCGACGATGCCGGGCACGATGACGCCGGCTCCGACCGGCGTGCAGCCGTGTGCGCGTGCCTCGGCCTCGAGGTCGGCGACGAGGTCGCGGACCGACGCGAGCAGGGCCGCCCCGCCCGCGCTCGGCGACGCGAGCGAACCGCTCGCCACGGTGCTGCCGTCGGTGCCGACGACGCCCCCTTTGACCGTCGTGCCGCCGACGTCGATGCCGAGCACGACCTCCCGGCTGCTCACGCCCGGTCCCCGGACGAGGTGGCGGCGCTGCGCCAGGGCGCGAGCGCCGCTCGCAGCGCGTCGAGCTCGAGGGGGTCGGGTCGGGACGCCGAGGCAGTCGGCACCGGGATCGAGGTGAGCGACAGCGCCGGTCGTGACCCGCCTGCGAGCGGGACGGTCGTGCGCGCCGAGACGTGGACGTCGGACACGCCGGTGCGGGTGACGAGCTCGACGACGTTGCCGGAGCGCACGCCTCCTGCCGCGATGACCGAGAAGCCGGGGGGCGCGTCGCCGACCCGAGCCTGCCCGCCCGGACCGGGCGCGGGCTCGAGGGCGCGCGCCGTGGCCACGAGGCGGGCGAGCGCCGCTGCGCCGTCGGCTGCCGTCGGTGCGCCGCCGGAGGTGAGGACCCGGGAGATGCCCAGCGCCGCGAGCTCGGCAAGGGTGCTGTCGGGCTCGGCGACGAGGTCGAATGCCCGGTGGAAGGTCACCGGAGCGGGCCCGCACGCCTCGCAGAGCCGGCGCACGACCGGGGTGTCGAGCGTCGCCGCCGGCGTGAGGGCGCCGAGGACGAACCCGACGACGACACCGTCCGCGTGGTCGAGGCGCGCGCACGCACCGATGTCCCGCTCCATCGCCGCGATCTCGTCCTCGTCGTAGACGAAGTGCCCCGGTCGGGCGCGGACGAGGACTTGGACCCCGACGCGCTCGACGCGCTCGAGCGTGCGCCCGACCGTCCCGATGCTCGGGGTGAGGCCGCCCTCGCTCAGCGCCGAGCAGAGCTCGATCCGCTCGAGCCCCGCGCGCTCGGCGAGCAGCGCGCCCGCGACGTCGTCGACGCAGAGCTCGACCGCGCAATGCGGCAGCTCGCCGGCAGGGCTCGTGCCGCGCGCGGCCCCCGAGCCGGCCCGTTCTCCGCCCACCGGCGCGGAGCTCGGCGTGACGCTCACAAGAGCTCGGGCGCGAGCTGCGGGTCCGCCATGTCGGGGTCGAACGGGTAGACGGGGCGCTCGAGGTGCTCGTGGCCGAGGCGCACGAGGTCCTGGTCCACGCCGCCCGGCGTGAGCGCGAGGCGCCAGTCCGCGGCGAGGGCATAGATCTCGGGCTCGAGGTAGCCGAGCTTGACGACGACGACGTCGGCCCGCCTCGGGTCGACGCCAGCGGCGGTCCAGGAGCTGACGAGGTCGAACTGCTTGCGCTGCGCCGTGACGAGGACGGTCAGGCCTCCGGTACGCAGGGCGATGACGTTGGCCGCGCCGACGTCGTCGCGCGCGATCCCGGCCACCTCCGCCGTCATCGGCACCGGTGGCGAGACCGTGTCGAGGCGCCCGCCGACGACGAGCGAGACCGTCGACCCGATCCCGGCGGCCTCGCCGGCGCGGGTCGCCTCGGGGTCGTAGATGGCCGCGTAGCAGGCCGTCAGCCTCCCGGAGACGATCTCCTCGCTGGCGAGCAGCTGCTCGAGGCCGTACGTGACGTCGCCGGCGCCGCCTGCCGTCGGGTTGTCTCCCGAGTCGCTGATCACGAAGGGGCGGCGGTCGCTCGCGAGAGCCTCGGCGAGGCAGGTCGGCAAGTCCGCCGCCGGCGCGACGAAGGAGAAGTCGCGGCGGGCGTCCCAGTAGGCGGTCGCGAGCTCGTGCGCGGCCGCTGTGACGGCCGGCGCGTCGTCGCCGGTGACGACGACCGCCGCGCGGCTCCTCGGCTCGTCACCCCAGGCGTAACCGACGAACAGCGCCGCGTCGAGCAGTCCCGGGCGTGCCTCGATGTCGGGGATGCGGCCGTAGATGCCCCGAGCCGGCTCGAGGCGGGTGCTCGTCCGCTCGCCGGGGAGCAGGACGGGGACCTGGACCCAGGCCTTGACCGGCCGCCCACCGTGCCGGAGCCGCCTGACGAGGTTGCGGGCAGCTCGCTCCCTGGTCTCCGCGACGTCTTCGTGCGGCGCCATCCGGTAGCACGTGACGAGGTCGCAGAGGCGGGCGAGGTCGCGGCTCATGTTGCCGTGCAGGTCCATGGTGGCGCTGATCAGCGCATCGGGGCCGATCGCGCCGCGCACGGCGGCGGCGAGGTCGGCCTCGGCGTCGCGCATCCCGACGACGCTCATCGCGCCGTGGATGTCGAGCAGCAGCGCGTCGAACGGCGCCTCGGCGCGGCAGCGGGCGAGGATCTCGTCGGCGAGCACGCGGTAGGTCTCCTCGGGGACCGGGCCGCCGGGGAGGGCCCGGGCGTGGAGCAGGGGCACCCACTCGACGCCCTGGCACCACGTCCGCGCGCCGTTCGCGCCCCCGCCCGGGCTCGACGCGTCGACCCAGGGGTAGCGCGCGAGCAGGTCCAGGCCTCGCAGGCAGGTGAACGCCGAGAGGTCGCTGCGGTGCGGGCTGAACGTGCTCGCCTCGATCGCGATGCCGGCGATGCCGACGCGCCAGCGCGGTGGCTCGTCCGGCGTGCGCGCCCGTGCCGGTCCGCGGTGCGCGGGGGCGCTGTGGTCGTCCTCGGGGTGAGTGCTCACGACAGCTCCTTCGCTACGTCGACCGAGTTCTTGCAGGCGCGGGGGTTCGATTTACATCGAATTCAGAATTAATACCGCGGACATCACGGATGATAGACGCTCTATGCGCCCATACGACGTCCTGCAACGCTCACCTGGCGTGGTTCTACATGCGCATGTTCGCGTCCGGAGTAGCTTGACATCCTTCTCCGTGGATGTTTCGATGTGGTGTCACGCGTTGTTAAGTCGTGTATCGAGTTAATTTTAGTTGATTCGAGTCAGGTCGAGTCGATTCGAGTGACGTCGAGTCGCATCGAGAGCACCGAGCAGACAGGGGAGAGGCATGAGAACGACCGCACCCGCAGGCGGAGTGCCGCGACGCGCCGAGCGTCGCCGGCGGCCCTCGACGGCACAGCTGGCTGCAGCACTCGGGACCGGAGCGCTCCTGCTCGGCGGGCTCGGCGCCGGGAGCGCGACCGCGGCACGAGCGGCGCACGCGTCGCGCGGCGCGACGGTGACCTTCGCCGAGCCGCCGGACGCCACGCCGAACGCGATCTTCCCGATCGCGACAGCCGGCAACACCGCTGCGTACAACTCCGCGATCCAGGCCGAGCTGTACGTGCCGCTCACCTTCTACGACGCCACGAGCGGCAAGCTCGCCTTCGACCAGCGGGCGAGCGTCGCGAAGAGCATCGTCTACTCCGACGGCGACAAGACCGTGACGGTCACGCTCGAGAAGCTCAAGTGGTCCGACGGCACGCCGGTCACGAGCAGGGACGTGCAGTTCTTCTTCAACCTTGTCAAGGCCAACAAGGACAAGTGGGCCAACTACGTCGCCGGGCAGTTCCCGGACAACGTCGCGACGTTCACGATCGTGAACCCGTCGACCTTCCGCCTCCGGCTGACCACGTCCGTCAACCCCCTCTGGTTCAGCGGGAACGAGCTCTCGCTCGTGACGCCCCTCCCGCAGCAGGCGTGGGACGTCGAGTCCGCGAGCGGCAAGGTCGGCAACTACGACCTGACGACCTCGGGAGCCAAGGCCGTCTTCGACTACCTGAACGGCCAGGACAACCACCTCGCGACGTTCGGGACGAACAAGCTCTGGAAGGTCACGGACGGACCGTTCACGCTCGGGTCGTGGACGACGGGTGGCGCGGTCACGCTCGAGAAGAGCTCGACCTACGACGGTCCCGACGCTGCGCACCTGTCCTCGGTCCAGCTCCTGCCGTTCACCTCGGCCGACGCGGAGTTCAACGTCCTGCGATCCGGGGGGCTCGACTACGGCTACGTCCCGACCTCGGACCTCTCGCAGTCGAAGTTCCTCGAGAGCAAGGGCTACACGATCAAGCCGTGGAACGGCTGGGCGATCAACTACTCGCCGTACAACTTCAACAACCCCGTGCTCGGGTCGACCCTCAAGCAGCTCTACGTCCGACAGGCGCTCCAGATGGCGATCGACCAGCCCGCGATCTCGAAGGCCGTCTGGCAGGGTGAGGCCGCGCCTGTCTACGGCCCGGTGCCCCAGAGCCCGCCGTCGCCGTACCTGTCCGCCACGCAGAAGGCGAACCCGTACCCGTTCAACCCGTCCAAGGCGAAGAGGCTGCTCGAGTCCCACGGCTGGAAGATCGGCACGAACGGGCTCATGACCTGCAAGTCCGCAGGGACGGGCGCGAGCCAGTGTGGGGCCGGCGTGAAGGCCGGCACGGTGCTCGACCTCCACATGCTGTCCGAGAGCGGCAGCACGCAGACGACGAACCAGATGGAGGTCATGCAGTCCGAGCTGGCGTCCATCGGTGTCGGCTTCCAGGCGAGCTACGCCCCGCTCAACACGGTCCTGTCCGAGACGGCGCAGTGCAAGCCCACACAGGCGTCGTGCAGCTGGCAGATGTCCTTCTTCGGGACGCAGGGCAGCTGGTACTTCAGCCCCTCGCCGAACGGGGACCCGCTGTTCGCGAGCACCGGCTCCGCGAACTTCGGGAGCTACGACAGCCCGGTGGCCGACAAGCTCGCCGTCGCCGCCACGACGTCGTCGAACCCCGCCGCGCTGCGTGCCTGGAGCGCCTACCTCGCGGTCCAGCTGCCTGCGATGTGGCTGCCGCTTCCCGCCTACCAGGTGTCGGCGATCAAGGACAACCTCAAAGGCGTCAGCCAGGACCCGCTGGCCGGCCAGACGATCCAGCGCTGGTACCTGGCCAACGGCTGACGTGACCCCCGACCTCCCCGGCGTCTCCCTTCCGACGCCGGGGAGGTCGCCCGATCCCTCGACCAGAGAGCACAGATGGGACGCTTCGTCGTTCACCGGGCAGCCCAAGCAGCCGTCGTCGTCGTGCTCGTCACGGTCGTCACGTTCCTCCTCCTGCACGCGCTTCCCGGTGGCCCGGCGCGCGGCATCCTCGGCCTCAAGGCGACCCGCATCCAGATCGAGCAGTTCGACAAGGCGAACGGGTTCGACGAGTCGCTGCCGCAGCAGTACTGGAGCTACCTGGTGCGGCTGCTCCACGGCAACCTCGGCACGTCGTACAAGCTCAACCAGAGCGTCTCCTCGCTCCTCGTCGAGCGGGTGCCGAAGACGCTGCTGTTGACCGCGATGTCGACGGCCGTCGCGCTGTTCGTCGCCGTCCCGCTCGGGGTCTGGCAGGCCCTGCACCGCCACCGTGTCGGGGACCACGTCACGTCGAGCCTCGCCCTCATCGGCTACGCCACCCCGACGTTCTTCCTCGCTCTCGTCCTCGTGATCGTCTTCGCGGAGAAGTGGCCCCTGCTCCCCCCCGAGGCGCCGCAGGGGACCTCGATCTCCTCGCTGCTCGCGCACTTCTCGGGGCTCGTGCTGCCGATCGTGACGGGTGCGGTCACGACGCTCGCCGCGTTCAGCCGCTACGTCCGGTCATCCGTGCTGGACAATCTCGCGGAGGACTACGTGCGCACGGCGCGTGCCAAAGGCGTGAGCGAGAGGCGGGTCGTCTGGATCCACGTCCTGCGCAACTCCTTGACGTCGCTCGTCGCGCTGCTCGGCTACTACCTCCCCGTGCTGTTCGGCGGTGCCGTCGTCGTGGAGTCGATCTACAACTATCCCGGAGTGGGCCTGCTCTTCTGGAACGCCGCGCAGCAGTCGGACTACCCGGTCTTGCTCGGCGTCGTGCTCGTCATCTCCGTCGCGACCGTCGTCGGCTCGCTCGCCGCCGACCTCGCCCAGGCGGCGATCGACCCTCGAGTGCGGGGAGCACTCAGGTGAGCACAGTGCGGGGAGCACTCAGGTGAGCACGGCGACCGACTCCGTCTACCGCCGCTTCCTGCGGCACCGGCTCGGTGTCGCCGGTCTCGCCGTCATCGTCCTGCTCTTCGCCTTCTGCTTCCTCGGTCCGGTCTTCTACCACACCAACCAGGTGGAGACGAACATCCTCGCGGCCAACCTGGCCCCCGGTGTCCAGGGACACCCGCTCGGCACCACCGACGTCGGCTTCGACGAGCTCGGCCGGCTCATGGTCGGCGGGCGCTCGTCGCTCGAGATCGGGCTCGCGGCCGGTCTGCTCGCGACGGGGATCGGGACGATCTGGGGGGCGGTTGCGGGCTATGCCGGCGGGTGGCTGGACGCGGTCATGATGCGGATCGTCGACACCGGGATCGCGATCCCGGCGCTGTTCCTGCTCCTCGTCGCCGGCACGATCGTGCGCCCGACGGTCGGGGTGCTGATCGTCGTCATCGGCGTCGTCTCCTGGCTCGTCCCGGCGCGGCTCGTGCGCGCGGAGTCCCTCACCCTTGCCAACCGCGAGTACGTGCTCACGATGAAGGCGCTCGGAGGCGGCAGCACGCGTGCGATCGGCCGCCACATCGTGCCGAACGCCATCGGCACGGTCGTCGTCAACGCGACGTTCCAGGTCGCAGACGCCATCCTTCTCGTGGCCTACGTGAGCTTCCTCGGGCTCGGGGTGCCCTTCCCGGGCACGGACTGGGGCGGGATGCTGAGCAACGGGATCTCCTACACCTACGACGGCTACTGGTGGATGATCGTCCCGCCGGGCGTGGCGATCATCCTCGTGGTCTTCGCGTTCAACGTGATCGGCGACGCGCTGCGGGACGCGTTCGAGCTCCGGCTCGAAGGTCGATGACCGGCGGGGCGCGTGAGGTGGGCGGTCCTCGCGCGGGGAGCGAGAGGCTGCCGGTCCTCGATATCGCAGGGCTGAGCGTCGACTTCGTCGGTCGCGGCCAGGTGACCCACGCCGTCCGCTCGGTGTCGATCGCCGTCGAGCGCGGCGAGATCCTCGCCCTCGTCGGCGAGTCGGGCTCCGGGAAGAGCGTGACGGCGATGGCCGCGATGCGGCTCCTGCCGCCGACCGCTCGTGTCTCGGGGAGCATCCGGCTGGGCGAGGTCGACCTGGCAGCGAGCGGCGCGCCGGACATCCGCTCGATCCGGGGGTCCCGCATCGGCATGGTGTTCCAGGACCCCATGCGGGCCCTCAACCCGGTCTTCACCGTCGGCTGGCAGGTCGCCGAGACGATCCGGCTCCACCAGCCCGGACTGTCGCGTGCCGAGCGGACGGCGGGCGTGCTCGACGTGCTCGAGCGGGCGGGCATCCCGGAGCCTCGACGACGCCTCGAGCAGTACCCCCACGAGCTGTCCGGTGGCCTGCGCCAGCGCGTGATGATCGCGATGGCGGTGGCGAACGAGCCGGAGCTGGTCATCGCCGACGAGGCCACGACGGCGCTCGACGTCACCGTCCAGGCCGAGATCCTCGAGCTCTTCCGCGAGCTGCGGGAGCGGACCGGGATGGCGCTGGTCGTGATCACCCACAACATGGGCGTCGTCGCCGACGTGGCCGACCGGGTGGTCGTGATGCGCGCGGGCGAGGTGGTCGAGCAGGCACCGGTCGAGGCGCTCTTCGCGCAGCCCGAGCACGCGTACACGCGTGAGCTCCTGTCCGCGGTGCCCCGGCTCTCCCGTCCTCGCGCGACCCCCGCCGAGCCGGTCCGTGCCGAGGGCCGTCCGGCGGTCCTCGAGATCCGCGACCTCGCCGTCGAGTTCGGGCCGCGCGGCCGGCGGTTCCGAGCCGTCGACGGCGTGTCGCTGCAGATCGCGGCCGGCCAGGTCGTCGGGCTCGTCGGCGAGTCGGGCTCCGGCAAGTCGACGGTCGGCCGGGCGGCCGTCGGTCTGTACCCGCCGGCCGCAGGGTCCATCTCGGTGCTCGGTCATGACCTCGCACGGCTCTCGCGACGCGAGCTGCAGAGGCTGCGTCGCAGCTGTGCGCTCGTGCTCCAGGATCCCGCCTCGTCCCTCGACCCGCGCATGACCCTGCGCCAGTCGATCGCCGAGCCGATGGCGATCAACGGCGTGGGCCGGCGATCGAGCCGGGAGCGCCGGGTCGCGGAGGTCCTCGACATGGTGCGGCTCGGGGCTGGCTTCGCGGGCCGCTACCCGCACGAGCTCTCGGGTGGTCAGCTGCAGCGCGCGAGCATCGCGCGTGCTCTCGTGCTCGAGCCCCGCCTGCTCGTCGCCGACGAGCCGACGTCGGCCCTCGACGTGTCCGTGCAGGCGTCCGTGCTCGAGGTGTTCCTGGACCTCCAGCGCGAGATCGGCTTTGCTTGTCTATTCATCACGCACGACCTTGCGGTCGTCAGCATGCTCGCGAGCGAGGTCATCATCATGAGCCAGGGCCGTGTGGTGGAGACCGGCGCGCCGGGGTCCGTGCTGTTCGAGCCACGGGAGGAGTACACGCGGCGCCTGGTCGGCGCTGCCCCGGTGCCCGACCCGGTCGAGCAGCGCAGGCGGCGGCGTGAGCGGATCGCGTCCCTCCGGCCGTGAGGCGGCAAGCACCGCCGGCCGGGCGGTCGGGCCAGAGCTGGACGCCGGGTGAGATATTCGCGCTCGTGCGGTCGGGGCGGGCGGGCACGCGGGCCGAGATCGTGCGCGCGACCGGCCTCGCGACGTCGACGGTCCTGCTCCGGGTGCAGGCCCTCCTCGACTCCGGCTACCTGGTCGAGCAGGTGCACCCGCACCCGGGACGCGGTCGGACGCCGCGGGCGCTGCGCGTGCGAGCCGACGCCGGCGTCGTCGGCACCGCCGACCTCGGCCCGCACCACGCGGTCCTCGGCGTCGTCGGCCTCGACGGCGCGCTGCTCGCCGAGCAGACACGCGCACTGTCGATCGCCGACGGGCCGACGGCCGTCCTGCCCTGGCTCGTCCGTGCGCTGCGCGACCTCGCGGCGGCGGCCTCCGGTCCGGCGGTCCCCCTGCTCGGTCTCGGCGTGGGCGTGCCGGGACCGGTGAGCGCGGCGACCGGGAGGATGATGTCGCCCTCGCTCATGCCCGGCTGGAACGGCCTCGACGTCGGTGCCGCCCTCGAGGAGCTCGCCGGCGTGCCCGCCGTCGTGGAGAACGACGCGAACCTCATGGCAGTGGGCGAGCACGCGCTGCTCGGCCCTGGCGTGCAGCACATGATGTTCGTCAAGCTTGGATCGGGGATCGGCTGCGGGGTCATCGTCTCCGGCACCTTGTACCGGGGAAGTCGCGGTGCGGCGGGCGACGTGAGCCACGTGCGCGCGAGCGGCGCCCCCGACATCACCTGCTCGTGCGGGCGCAACGGCTGCCTCGAGGTCGTCGCGAGCAGCGCCGCGGTGGTCCGCCAGGTGCGCGAGGAGGGCCAGGACGTCGCGAGCGCGGCCGAGGTGCTCGAGCTGCTCGACCGGTCGGAGCCGAAGGCGGCGCGGGTGCTGCGACGCGCCGGGCGGGCGACCGGCGAGGTGCTCGCCGGGATGGTCAGCTTCTTCAACCCCGAGGTGCTCGCGATCGGGGGCGTGCTGAGCCAGGCGGAGCCGTTCCTCGCGACGCTCCAGGCGACCCTGTACGACTGGTGCCTGCCGATGACGACCGACGGCCTGACCATCTCGACGAGCAAGGCGGGCGCGTCCGCCGGCATCATCGGGGCCGGTCGACTCGTCCTCGAGCACCTCTTGAGCGCCGCCGCCGTCGACGCCGCGCTGGCCGACGGGCGGGCGGCCTCCGGGCAGCCCGCCCCGTAAGACCCACCCGGAGCGTCCCGCCACCCGCCGTCGCCGCCGGTTGCCGTGACCGGGCGTCCCCACCCGGCCAGACGGCACGCGACGAGCAGGGTTAGCCCGCGCCGCGAGCGGGTAGGCAACGGGGGACGAAGCCGTTGCCCGCGGTGGCGTGACGCCGCGCGGCGGGCACCGACGCGCCAGAGGCTCAGCCGCTGGCGCTGCCGGCCGACGACGAGGAGGATCCATGCAACGATCGCGACGAGCAGGGCGGCGCACGAGCGTCGCAGCGCTGACAGGGGTGGCAGCGCTCGGGTTGGCGTCGGTCGCCGGCGCGAGTGCCGCGTCCGCGGCGACGCCGAGCGCAACAGCTGCGAGCGCAACAGCTGCGAGCACGGTGACGGTGTCGGTGCCCGCGCCGACGAGCGTGGTCTCGTCCTCCACCGGGAGCGACGCCGCGATCGGCAACGTGACGATCACGCCGGCCGCCACGACGACCGTCGCCAACGACGTCGTGTGCCTCGTCCTCCCGGCCGGGGACAACTTCGACACCGCGAGCGGCGTGCCGACCGTGAGCCAGACCAACGGGGCGGCGACGACCGGCGTGTCCTCGACCCCCGTCGTGACCGCCGGATCGCTGGCGCTCGGCTCGACGACCGGCGACCCGGGGGCGTCCTCGACCCAGGGCAACGTGCTCAGCTTTGCCGTGACCGGGCAGGCGACCTCGTCGATCCCGGTGTTCGTCCTCGCGAACCTCCACGTCGACGGTGTCGGTTCGAGCCCAGGGGCGGTCACGGCGAGCGTGGGGACGGCGTCGAGCGCGCTCGGCTGCGCGTCCGTGAGCTCGTCGTCGCTGCTCGGGAGCGGGGTCGTCTACGAGGTCGCGTCCTCGAACGGCGCCATCTACGGCGAGACTCCGGCGGCGACGGCCGCCGCGGAGTTCGACGCGGCTCTCGTGACAGGGTCGGGGTCGTCGACCACCTGCTCCGACCACGGCAACGCCGTCGTCGCGACGTCCGCGGATCCCTACGACGCGCTCTCGGCGGCGTTCCTCGAGGCCCAGCTCGGCACCGGCGTGCTCATCACGGCGCCGACGCACCTCGACGCGAGCACGCTCGCGGCGCTGAGGCTCGGCGGCGTGCAGCGCGTCTACGTCGTCGGCGGCCTGCTCGCGGTCTCCCAGGCGGACATCGACGCGCTCAGGTCGACTCCTGCCTACGACTGCGGTGGGACCTCGGCGACCGGCAAGGACATCGTCGTCTACAGCGGGATCTCGGGCCAGACGGCAGACGACACCGCGGCGGCCATCGACAGCTACATCACGGGCACGGGCACCGGCGCACTGCCGTCGATCTCCGGCGCGTACTCGACCGAGTCGACGTACAACCAGACGACCGGCAACGAGACGGCCTCGGCTCCGACCGGCACGCAGAAGACGGCGGTCGTCGTGGCCGACACCGACTTCCAGGACGCGACTGCGGCAGCCGGCATGGCGTACGAGTACAAGCTCCCCGTCATCTTGACGCCCGGTGACGCGCTCGGCCCGCAGGCGACGTCCGAGCTCACCAAGCTCGGGATCACCCAGGTCATCGCCCTCGGTGGCCAGCTCGCCCTCCAGCCCCAGGTCGTCGACTCGATCGAAGCGCTCAACGTCGGAGGCAAGCCGATCTCCGTGCTGCGCATCGCCGGCGCCGACGGGACCGAGAGCGCCGCGGACCTCGCGCTGTTCGAGGGGCAGCGGCTCGGCTGGCACGACTCGACGGTGCTCGTCGCACAGGGTGCATACTGGTCCGACGCCCTGGGCTCGGCCGCCCTGGCGGGCAAGAGGTCGGAGTCGCTGCTGTTGACCGAGGGCCCGAAGGCCGGAGTCGGGCAGTACACCGCGGCGGTGCTGAAGGTGGCGGGCACGTCCCCGGACGGCCTCGGCAGCGGCGTGACGACGTCGATCCAGGTCCTCGGCGGCCCGCTCGCCGTGCCGCAGGCCCAGGTGACGCAGATGCAGCAGGCACTCTCGGGGAGCTGAACCCGGCCCCGGGTCGCCGGGGCGTGCGAGCGCGACGGACGCGGGGATGCAGCTGTGGCATCCCCGCGTCGCGCGCGAGCTCCCGCCGGACCGCCAGCGGCCGCAGCTACGCTCGGGTGCGGCGTACCCGGTCGGGGCTCGTGCCGCCTGCGCCGCCCGGGCCCTGCGGAGGTGATCGCCGTGTGCGGCCGCTACGTGCTCAGCTCGACCATCCCGGAGCTCGCACGACTGTTCTCCGCGTCGTTCGAGCCCGAGGAGGTGGCGGGTTGGCGGCCGAGCTGGAACATCGCGCCCTCGCGTCCGGTGCCGGCGATCACGGCGGCCCCGCGCGCGGCCGCGCGGCAAGGCGCCGCGCCGAGTCGTGCGCTCGCGCTCTATCGCTGGGGGCTCGTCCCGTCCTGGGCGCCGACGCTCGCGTTCGGCGCGCGGACCTTCAATGCCCGTGCGGAGACCGTCGCGACGAAGCCGACCTTCCGGGCGGCGTTCCGGTCACGCCGCGCCGTCGTCGTCGCGGACGCGTTCTACGAGTGGTCGACGGCGGCCGACGAGCGCGGCCAGCCCTACCTGTTCGCACGCGCGGACGGGGCGCCGATGGCCCTCGCGGGGCTGTGGGAGGCCTGGACGCCGCCGAGCGGCACGGGGCCCGAGCGGGCGCCGGTAAGGACCTGCACGATCATCACCGCCGAGGCCGGACCGGACATGGCGGGCGTGCACCACCGCACGCCGGTCGTCATCGACGAGGGACCGATGCTCGACGCCTGGCTCGACCCGACGACCGCGAGCCCGCGTGAGGTCGAGGACCTGCTCCGGCCTCCGCCCGCGGGAGCGCTTCGCCGTCACCGGGTCGGGCGCTCGGTCGGCAGCGTCGCGAACGACGGACCAGGGCTCGTCGAGATCCTGCCGTAGGCCGGAGTCGCCGGAGTCGCCGGACATTGCGGGCGGGGCGCCGTCGCGACCCGGTCGGTCCTTGAAAGCCGAATAGTCCGGTCAATAGGCTCGGCGCCGTGACGTCGAGTGGGCACGCGCCGAGCGAACGGGCGCGTCGCCGCCTCACGTTCGTGGTGGCCGCTTGAGGCCGTCGCCACCGTGGCCGTGACGCGTGGGAACGGCCCGAGCTCGGCCTTCTCGTTGCTTCTCGCGGACCATCCGCTCCCGGCGTGGATCTACGACCTCGAGACGCTGCGCATCCTCGAGGTCAACGACGCGGCCGTCGCCTGCTACGGCTACCCGCGTGCGCGTTTTCTCGCCCTGACGACCGACGAGCTCGGCCCGGTCCCCGAGCGCGGGCGGCTCGCGCGAGGTGGCGCTGCATCGTCCACGCCGGCCGGGCCTGCCGTGCCCGGGCCTCTCGTGTCGAGGCCTGTGGTGTCCGGGCGGCACGTCCGGGCAGACGGGACCGAGATCGAGGTGGAGGTGACCTCGAGCGTGCTCGAGTGGCAGGACCGGATCGCCGCCCTCGTCGTCGTCCACGACGTCACCGAGGTCCGCAGGCTCGAGCTCGAGCTTGCCCGCCGCGCGCTCTACGACCCGTCGACCGGCCTCGCGAACGCAGCGCTGTTCGTCGACCGCGTCAGCGAGGCGAGGAGCCGAGGTGACGGTGCGCGCCTCGGCGTCGTCGTCGTCGGTCTCGACGAGCTGGACGCGGTGCGCGAGAACGCCGGCGAGCAGGCAGCCCAGGCAGCAGTGCGCGAGATCGCCGGCCGTCTCGGTGCCTGCTCGCAGAGGTGCGCCGCGCTCGCCTACCTCGGAGCCGGTCGCTTCGCACTGCTGTGCGTGGCCGGCGAGGACCACGAGGTGCTCCTCGTCGCCGGCGACGTCGTCCGCGCGGTCGCGGGCGAGATCGCGGTCGCGCCCCGACGCCACCTCTCGCTGCGCGCGTCGGTCGGTGTCGCGCTCTCGGCGACGGCGTCGGCCGACGCGGCGACCCTGCTCGCCGACGCGACGTCGGCGATGCGCCACGCAGTCGAGCGCGGCGACGGGCAGTTCGTGCTCGCCGACGTCGAGCTGCGACGCGCCGCCGTCGAGAACTTCGAGACGAGCCAGGCCCTCGCGTCGGCCGCTCGTCTCGACCAGCTGCGCCTGCACTACCAACCCATCGTCTCGCTCGAACGCGGTGACGTCGTGGCGTGCGAGGCGTTGCTGCGCTGGGACCGACCCGGTGTCGGCCTCGTCACGCCCGACCGCTTCGTGCCGCTGGCCGAGCGCGACGGAGCGATCGTCGACATCGGCACCTGGGTCCTCGACAACGCGATCGGCGAGGCCGCCGGCTGGCCGGCGCGGGCGGGTCGGCGACCGATGGTCGCGGTGAACCTGGCCGCGCGCCAGCTCCACGACGACCGGCTCGTCGAGCGATTCGCTGCGGCGTGCGACGCGTCCGGGCTCGCCCTGTCGGCTGTCTGCGCGGAGCTGACCGAGTCGGCCGTCGTCGGCGACGGCGACGACAGGGCTCTCGGGGTCCTCGAGGACCTCCACGACGCAGGGGTCGAGATCGCCATCGACGACTTCGGGGCCGGGTACTCCTCCCTCGCCTACCTCAAGCACCTCCCGGCCGACGTCCTCAAGATCGACCGCTCCTTCGTCGCCGGGCTGGGAGCAGACCGCACGGACACCCTTCTCGTGCGCGCCGCGGTGAACGTCGCGAACGGGATCGGCTTCCGGGTCGTGGCCGAGGGCGTCGAGACCGAGACCCAGCTCGACATCGTGCGTGAGCTCGGCTGCGACGACGCGCAGGGCTTCCTCCTCGCCCCGCCCGCCCGACCCGCCGACCTTCCCGCTGCGATGGAGCGCGCGGCGGCGGCGGCGTCGGTCTGACCGCCCCGTCCCGGCCGGGTCACCCCCAGCCGGTCCACAGCATCCTGCCAGGCCCTTGACAGGATGGCCACCCATCATCTCCCGATGAGCAACCGACTGATGGCACCCGGTCCGACGACCCGGCGCCGCACGACCTGGCCGTGCCTGTGACCAGCCGGCCCGCAGGCGTCGTCGCCCGACGCCGGCGCGCTCTCGCGTGCACCGTGCTGGCGAGCGCGCTGGCGAGCGTGCCGCTGCTGCTCGCCGGGGGTGCGGCGGCGGCCGTGACGGCTCACGGGCACCGAGGTGGTCACCCGCCGCGAGCGACGCCCCTTCCGGCGCCGGCACCGCTTGGCTCGTTCTACCCCACCCCGCTCGCCGGCGAGGGTCGGTGGCGTCCTGCCGGCCGGCTCGTCGACGGGAACGTCGCCGTCTACGAGACGACGATGCGCCCCCCCGACCTACCCGCGGTCGAGGCGGGCGTCGCGTGGATGGACACGAGGCTCCTACGTGCCCGGCTGTACTCCGGCAGCCTCAGCCCCGGTGGCCTCGACTGGCGCTACACGGCTCCGGTGTCGCACGCCGCGGCGCGCGACCTCGTCGCGGCGTTCAACGGCGGCTTCTTGCTGAAGGACTCCCACGGGGGCTACCTCAGCGAGGGCAAGACGGTCGCGCCCCTCGTCGAGGGTGCCGCGTCGCTCGTGATCTACGCAGACGGCTCGGCCGACGTCGGGCAGTGGGGCAGAGACGTCTCGATGACCCGGTCCGTCGTCGCCGTCCGGCAGAACCTGACGCTGCTCGTCGACCGCGGCCGTCCCGTGCCCGGGCTCCGCCCGACGGACACCAGTCTCTGGGGCTATGCGCTGGACAACGTCGCCGACACCTGGCGCTCGGGGCTCGGCATCACCGCCGACGGCGCGCTCGTCTACGTCGCCGGTCCGATGGACATCGTCGACCTCGCCGACATCCTCGTGCGCGCCGGGTCGGTGCGTGCGATGACTCTCGACATGAACCCCCTCTGGACCGTGTTCGCCACCTACAGGCCGAGCTCGCCGAACGGCTACGCGGCACCCTCGAACGGCACGGACCTGCTCCCGACGATGGTCCAGAGCCCCCAGCGCTTCTTCTCCCTCGCCTACTCGCGTGACTTCGTCGCGATGTCGGGTTGAC
>DAHWHN010000054.1 GCA_027335685.1 Acidimicrobiaceae bacterium | reverse complement strand
TAGCCCGGCTCGTGGCGGCCCGGCGCGCGGCGCGGCGCCCGACGGCGGTCAGGCCTGGCCGGCGGCGCAGCGCGTGCACGGCGCGCAGCGCTGGTTCGCCGTCGGTGGCGCGGGGCTCGTCTGGCTCGTCCTCGTCGCCCCGATCGCGACCCTGATCGCCCACCTGTCGCCCTCGTCGTTCCTCGCCGCCCTGCGCGCACCGGGCGCGCTGGCTCCGCTCGTCGTCTCGCTCGAGTCGGGAGCGATCACGCTCGCCGTCTTGGTCCTCGGGGGAGCTCCGCTCGGCTGGATGCTCGCCCGGCGGCGACTGCCCGCGCACCGCGTCGTCGAGACCGGGGTGCTCTGCACGCTGCTGCTCCCGCCGCTCGTCGTCGGCCTGCTCCTCGTGTTCATGGTCGGTCCGGACACCCCCGTCGGCCATGCGATCGCCGCGCTCCACCTCAGCGCGACGAACACGCTCCTCGCCCTCGTCGTCGCCGAGATCTACGAGTCCGCGCCGTACTTCGTGCTCGGGGTCCAGGCGGCCGTCGCTGCCGTCGACCCTGCCCTCGAGGAGCAGGCCCTGCTCCTCGGCGACACGCCGCGCGCCGCCGTCCGGCGCGTCGTGCTGCCCCTCGCCGCCCCGGGGATCGCGATGTCCCTCGCCGTCGCCTGGGCACGCGCGATGGGCGCGTTCGGCGCGGTCATCATCGTCGCCTACCACCCCTATGGGCTGCCGCTGCAGATCTGGACGACGCTCCAGGAGACCGGGCTCGGCTCCGCCCTGCCGTTCGCCCTCGTGCTCCTCGTCGTCGCGCTCCCCCTGCCCGTCGCGTCCTACGCCTGGAGCGTCCGTGCTCGATCTCGACATCTGCGTTGAGCGGCGGGACCGTCGCGTCGAGCTCTCCCTCGGCGTCGCACCAGGCCAGCGCGTCGCGCTCGTCGGCCCGTCGGGAGCCGGCAAGACGACCGTGCTCGAGGCGGTGGCCGGCCTCGTCCGGCTGCGCCGGGGCAGCGTGGCCCTCGCCGGACGCGTCCTCGCCGCCTCCGGGCCGCCGGCGCTCGACGTGCCCGTCTGGCTACGGCGTGTCGGCCTGCTGCGCCAACAGGTCGCGCTCTTCCCGCACCTCAGCGTGGCCGAGAACCTCGCCTACGCGCGCCCGGGTCTCGGCACCCCCGCGACACGACGTGCGCTGGCCGAGCGCCTGGGGATCACGTCGCTGCTCGACGAGCACCCGGGTGCGCTCTCGGGAGGACAGTGCCAGCGCGTCGGGATCTGCCGGCTCCTGCTCGCGGACGTCGACGCGCTGCTGCTCGACGAGCCCTTCGCGGGGCTCGACCCCGACCTGCGGCGGACGGTCTCGGCGGTGACGGCCGAGACCGTCGCCGACCGGCAGCTGCCGGCTGTCGTCGTCGCGCACGAGCTCGCCGACGCCCAGGCCTTCGGCGACCTTCTCGGGGTCGTCGACGGCGGGCGGCTCCTGCAGCTCGGCGCGGCGCACGACGTCGTCCGCCGGCCCGACAGCCGGCGTGTCGCGGAGATCCTCGGCTACCGTGCCTTCGTCGGCGTCTCGCCTCGCTCCGGTCCCCGATCGGCTGTGCTCGGGGTCCACCCGGGCCGGGTCGTCGCGGGCGCGCACCCCGACGCCGGCACCGTGCTGCGCGGGACGGTCACGCAGTGGCGGGCGGCCGGAGCGCGCGTCGAAGTCGACCTCGACGTCGCGGGCGTCACGGTCACGTGCGAGCTCGACGACCCGCCGCCGGACACGGCTGTCGAGGTCACGGTGCTCGACCCGCCGTGGTTCTCCGCCGCAGACGGACGGGCGCTCGACGGGCGCGCGGGCGCAGGAGACGCCGGCGTGGGCGTCGACGCACCGTGACGACCCGGCTCCGCGACGCTCGGCGCGCGCGCTCGCTGTCGCAGCTGCAGCTCGCCGAGCTGACCGGGGTGAGCCGCCAGGCCATCGCCGCCGTGGAGCTCGGACGGTCGGATCCCTCCCTGCGCCTCGCGCTCGCGCTCGCATCGAGCCTCGGGACGACCGTCGAGGAGCTGTTCGGCGACGCCGGCACCAGGCCGACCGCGGTGGTCGAGCCGCTCGCTCCTCTCGGTCGGGACGGCAGCCGCGTCGCGCTCGCTCCCGTGGCCGGGCGCCTCGTCGCCCGCCCCCTCGACGGCGAGCGAGGAGCCCGCTCGGGCTTCGCCACGGCGGGCGGGCTGGTCGGGAGCCGGCCCGGCACGGTCCAGATCCTCGGAGCGATCCGGCCCGCCGTCGTCGTCGCCGGCTGCGATCCCGCCCTCGCGCTGCTCGACACGCCACTTGGCCTCTGCGACCCGCCGGTCTGCTTGCTCTGGCACTCCTGCAGCAGCCGCGACGCGCTCGAGCTCGCAGCCGACGGTCTCGTCCACGCGGCGGGCATCCACCTCCACGACGCCTCGGGCGAGAGCTACAACCAGGACGCGCTGCGCGTGCTCGGGCCCGGAAGCCGCCTGGTCGGCTTCGCCGGCTGGCGCCAGGGGCTCGTGCTCCGCCGTGACCTCGACGGTCACGTCCGCGACGTCGCGGACGTCGCGGCCCTCGGGCTGCGCATCGTCAACCGTGAACCCGGCAGCGAAGCCCGGTCGGTCCTCGCGCGCGCGGCGGCGCGCGTCGGCCTCGACCCCGCGACCATCGCCGGATGGTCGTCCGAGGTGCCCGGTCACCTCGAGGTGGCTGCTGCGATCGCCTCGGGCCTCGCGGACGCCGGGGTGGCGAGCGAGCCCGCTGCGCGCGCCTTCGACCTCGCCTTCGTGCCGCTCACGGTCGAGCGCTTCGACCTCGCCGTCCCGCCGATCCACGCGGGGAGCACCGAGGTGCGGGCGCTGCAGAGCGTGCTCGGCTCCGCGTGGCTCCGGAGCCAGCTCGCAGCCCTCCCCGGCTACGACGCCACGGGCTGCGGAGCCGAGCACGTCCTCGACGGGCACGTCTTCGACGAGCACGCTGTCGGGCCGTGACGGGGACAGGAGCCGGCGCCCGGCGCTGCGCCGGCCTGCTGCTGACGGGCGGATCGAGCCGCCGGATGGGGCACGACAAAGCACGCCTGCTCGTCGCAGGCGAGCCGCTCGCCCGACGGACCGCACGCCTGCTCGCCGCAGTCGCAGCGCCGGCCCTCGAAGTCGGGCCCGGCGTCACGGACCTCGAGGCCGTGCGCGAGGAGCCGCCCGGGGGCGGTCCCCTCGCCGCGATCGTCGCAGGCGCCCAGGCCCTCGGGCGGCTCGGACACCGTGGCCCTGCCCTCGTCCTCGCCTGCGACCTGCCGCTGCTCACGGCCGACGCCCTGGCCGTCGTCGCCGGCCGGCCCGGTGCGCGCTCGGTGCTCCCCTTCCTCGGCGGGCGGGCGCAGCCACTGTGCGCGCGCTGGTCGCCCGACGACCTCGACGAAGCGGCAGTCCGCCTCGCCCGCGGCGAGAGGTCGCTCGCCGGCCTGCCCGACCGGCGTGACGCCGAGATCCTCGACGAGCTCGCCTGGCCGAGCGGCGTCGGTGCCGGGGCGCTCCGCGACGCCGACACCCCGGCCGAGCTCGCGGCGCTCGGCGTCGCATGGGAGCCCGGCGGCGCGTCCGGGCCCGCCATCGGCTCCTGACGGGTCGCCCGGCGACGGTGCGGGGCTACGCTCGTCAAGGTGCATGGCGCCGCGCGCAGCCCGGACGGGCCCGACTGGGTGGACGTCACCGACGCGGCGCTGCCCGTGGCCGAGGCGGGCGCGTGGGCGGTCCTGCCCGAGTGCGGCGCCGTCGTGAGCTTCTGCGGGACGGTGCGCGACCACGCCGCGGGGCGCAGCGGTGTCGAGCGCCTCGAGTACGAGTGCTACGAGGAGCACGCGACCCGGCGGATGCGCGAGGTTGCCGGGGACGCCCGCGCCCGATGGCCGTCGCTCGGCCGCATCGTCCTGCTCCACCGGGTCGGCAGCCTCGGTCTCGGCGAGGCCTCGGTCGTCGTCGTCGTCTCGGCCCCCCATCGCGAGGAGGCCTTCGCCGCGGCGCGCCACTGCATCGACACGCTGAAAGAGACCGTGCCGATCTGGAAGCGCGAGACGTGGTCGGGCGGTCGGGACTGGGCGATCGGCGCGCACGAGATCACCGAGGTGTCAGACGTCGCCCCCTGAGCCGACCGCGGCGCCCGAGCAGGAGGCGCCCCTCGTCCCGCTCGCCGAGGCGCGGGCGTGGGTCCTCGCGCAGCGTCACGTGCTCGCGCCGCGCCAGCTCGCCCTGCCGGACGCGCTCGGCTGCGTGACCGCGGCACCCGTCGTGGCGCGCGACGCGGTGCCGCCGTTCGCGAACACTGCGGTCGACGGCTACGCGCTGCGCGCCTGCGACGTCGCGTCGGTCCCGGCGACCCTCGCCGTCGTCGGGACGGTGCCGGCCGGCGCGTCGCGCGACGCGCCCGTCGGGCCGGGCGAGGCCGTCCGGATCATGACGGGCGCCCCCCTCCCGCCGGGCGCCGACGCCGTGTGCATGGTCGAGTGGACGACGACCTCGGCCGACGGGACACGCGTCACGATCTCGCGGAGCGTCGCCGCCGGGGACGCCGTGCGGCGCGCCGGCGAGGACGTCGCCGCGGGCCAGGAGGTCTTCCCGGCCGGGACGATCCTCACGCCGGGCTGCCTCGGGGTGCTCGCCGCCCTCGGCGAGACGTCGGTGCTCGCCCACCCACGTCCGCGCGTCGGCGTGCTCTCGACGGGCGACGAGCTCCACGAGGGCCCCGGTCCGCTCCCGAAAGGAGCCATCCGCGACACCAACCGCGCCGCGCTCCTCGCGCTCGTCGCGCAGTCGGGGTTCACCGCCGTCGACCTCGGCGTCGTCCGCGACGACGACGAGGCGCTGCGCGGCGCTCTGCTCGACGGTGCCGCTCGCTGTGACGCCCTGCTCAGCTCCGGTGGCGTGAGCGTCGGCGACCGGGACGTCGTCAAGGCCGTCCTCGCCGAGATCTCGGGCGACACGATGCGCTGGATGCAGGTCGCCGTCCGCCCCGCGAAGCCGTTCGCGTTCGGCGAGATCGGCCCGGACGCGACGCCGGTGTTCGGCCTGCCGGGCAACCCCGTCTCCGCGATGGTCGCCTTCGAGCTCTACGCCCGTCCGGCGCTGCGCAAGATGGCGGGTCACGCACGCCTCGGGCGCCCGCAGCTCCTCGCCGTCGCCGACGAGGAGCTGGCGCGCAGGCCGGACGGCAAGCTCCACCTCCAGCGAGTCGTCGCCGGACACGGGCCGGACGGCCGCGTGCACGTGCGCTCGGCCGGCGGGCAGGGCTCCCACCAGCTCCACGCGATGGCGCTCGCGAACGCGCTCGCCCTGCTCCCCGACGGCGAGGGCGTCACGGCAGGCGGTCCGGTCCAGGTGATGCTGCTAGACGCCGAGCAGGTGGCACCGCTCGAGGCATCCACCCCCGACGCGCTCGACCTGCTCGGAGGACCGGGCGGTGGGCGGGACCTGGCAGCCGGGCGGGCGACGAGGTCCGGGCGATGAGGTCCGGGCGATGACGGTGGGCGTGCCCGTGCACCTCGGGCGCCCGCGCCCGGCCTCTGTGACGGGTGGTGCGCTCGCGGCGATGCCGACGGCGGGCCCCCTGGTCGACACCTACGGCAGGATCCACACCGACATGCGCATCTCCGTCACCGATCGGTGCAACCTGCGCTGCACGTACTGCATGCCGGACGACGGGATGTCGTTCCTCCCCCACGACAGGCTGATGACGGCCGACCAGATCGTGCGCGTCGCGCGCGTCGCGCGCGCTCTCGGGGTGACCTCTGCACGCCTGACCGGCGGCGAGCCCTTGGTCCGCCGCGGCATCGTCGATCTCGTGGGGCGCCTCGCAGACGTCGGCTTCGCCGACCTCGCTCTCACGACCAACGGCACCGCCCTCGCACCGATCGCCGCCCGCCTTGCCGACGCAGGGCTGCGCCGGGTCAACGTGAGCTGCGACTCGCTCCGACCGGACCGCTTTGCCCGTATCCGGCGCCGCGGCGAGCTCGCCCGGGTGCTCGCGTCGATGGACGCAGCCGAGCGCGCCGGCCTCGCCCCGCTCAAGGTCAACGTCGTGCTCGTCGCAGGCGTCAACGACGACGAGGTGCTCGACTTCGCGCGCTTCGGGCGGGAGACGGGGCGCGTCGTCCGCTTCATCGAGTACATGCCCCTCGACGCGGACGGGACGTGGCGCCGGGACCAGGTCGTGCCGGGAGCGCGCGTGCTCGCGACGATCGACGCGCTCTGGCCGCTCGAGCCCGTCGCCGTGGCCTCGGGCGACGCTGCTCCGGCGACGCGCTACCGCTTCCGCGACGGCTCGGGCGAGATCGGCATCATCGCGAGCGTCACGCAGCCGTTCTGCGGAACGTGCAACCGGCTCCGATTGACCGCCGAGGGGACGATCCGCAACTGCTTGTTCTGCGACGAGGAGCTGAGCGTCGCGAACGTGCTCGCACGCGGTGGCAGCGACGAGGAGCTCGCGCTCGTGCTCCGGCGAGCCGTGTGGGCCAAGCGCGCCGGGCATGGCATGGACGATCCGGGCTTCCTGCGCCCCACCCGGTCCATGTCGATGATCGGCGGCTAGGGCGATGGCCCGTGTGCGGCTCCTCGGCCCAGCGCGCGACGCGGCGGGCACCGGGTCCGCCGACGTCGCCGGCGCGACGGTCGGCGCCGTGGTCGACGAGGCGATCGCCCGCTACGGTCCGGAGCTCGCCGCCGTCGTCGCGCACTCCGCGCTCTGGCTGAACGGCGCACCGGCCGGTCGCGGCACCCCGGTCACCGACACCGACGAGATCGCCGTCCTGCCCCCGGTGTCGGGGGGCTGACGCCCGGGCTCGCTCAGTGCGGGCGGCCCCCCGAGAGCAGGTCGAGCGCGTGCGGGAGCACGTCGACGACGGCGTCGAGGCACTCGAGGGCGCCCGCCGTCGAGCCCGGGACGTTGAGCACGATGCAAGCGCCGAGGGTACCGGCAGCGCCGCGCGACAGCCTCCCGAGCGGGCTGGCGGCCCGCATCGCCTCGGCGAGACCGGGAGCCGAGCGCTCGAGGACACGCGCCGTCGCCTCCGGGGTGAGGTCCGACGGGGCGAAGCCCGTCCCGCCCGTCGTGACGACGAGACCGGCGAAGCCGGTCGCGAGCGCGACGACCGCGCCGGACACCTCGTCGATGCCGTCCGCGACGACGGCGTTCTCCAAGACCGCGAACCCGCGCGCGGCGAGCAGGGCGGCCAGAGCCGGGCCGGACCGGTCCTCGCGCTCGCCCATAGCCGTCGAGGTCGAGACGGTGAGGATCTTCGCGTCCACGCCACCATGAGGCTACTTCGTGGGAGCGGCTGCCCGGCGCGCTGGCAACGCGATCTGCTCTGCGCTAACACTTGTCGGGTGCTGCATGACCGCGACGACCAGCGGCGCCTCTTCGGTGCGGCCGCCGACACCTTCGCCGCCTTGTGCGCCGGCGTCCCCACCGAGCGGTGGAGCGGCCCGGGTATCGGCGAGTGGTCCCTGCGCGACCTCGCAGGCCATACGAGCCGCGCGCTGCTCACCGTCGAGATGTACCTCGCCCGCGAGGCGGTCCCCGTCACGCTCGACAGCCCGGTCGCGTACCTGGGCGCGGCCGCGGCCGCGAGCGCGACCGCAGAGGGGAGCCGGGCGATCGCCAGCCGAGGCCGCGACGCGGGCGTCGCACTCGGCCCCGACCCCGGCGAGTCGGCCCGCGCGATCGTCGACCGCGTCCTCGACCTCGTGGACCGGACCGCCGACGACGCGCCGTGCGCGACGCCCTTCGGCGGGATCGAGCTCGCGGACTACCTCCCGACGCGGACCCTCGAGCTCACCGTCCACTCCCTCGACATGGCCGCGGCGCTCGAGCTCGCGACGCCCGAGGAGCTGCGCGAGCCGGTCGCATCCTGCCTCGAGCTGCTCGCCACGGCGATCGGCGAGAGCGGCCTCGGACCACGGGTCCTGCTCGCGCTCACCGGTCGGACGGGGCTGCCCCCCGATCTCCACGTCGTGTGACGTCCCGACCGTCTGGACCGGACAGATCCGGACGGCCCACGGCCGCTACCAGCGATAGTGCACCTGTGGTGCAACCTTGTCCCGGTAGATGGTCGCGAGGCGGTCGATCGTCGCCGCGTCGAGCGGCCCACGGCTGCCGGCTGCGGCGTTGTCACGCGCCTGCTGGGCAGTGCGCGCGCCCGGGATGACGGTCGACACGGCCGGGTCCGAGAAGCAGTAGCGCAGCGCGAGGCCGGCGAGCGTCTCGCCGGCGGGGACGAGTGAACGGAGCTCGTCGACGACCGCGAGCCCCGTCTCGAAGTCGACGCCCGCGAAGGTCTCGCCCACGTCGAACGACTCGCCGTGGCGGTTGAAGGCCCGGTGGTCGTCCGCGGCGAAGGTCGTTTCTGCCGTGATCTTGCCCGTGAGCAGACCGGACGCGAGCGGGACGCGGACGATGACCCCGACGTCCGCGGCGTGGGCGGCGGGGAAGAACCGCTCGGCCGGACGCTGGCGGAAGATGTTGTAGATGATCTGGACCGTCTCGACTCCCGGGTAGTCGATCGCCTTCAACGCCTCCTCGACGCGCTCGACGCTCACGCCGTAGTGGGCGATCGCGCCCGAGCCGACGAGATCGTCGAGGGCGGCGAAGACCTCGGGGTGGTAGAACAGGTCGGTCGGCGGGCAGTGCAGCTGGACGAGGTCCAGCGTCTCCATCTCGAGGTTCTCCCGGCTACGAGCCACCCACGCGGCGAGGTTCTCAGGCGTGTAGTGCTCCACGTGTTGCGCGGGCGCGCGCCGCCCCGCCTTGGTCGCGACGACGATCGGCACGTCGATCTCGCGACGCAGCCGGGCAATGAGGCGCTCGCTCCGTCCGTCGCCGTAGACGTCGGCGGTGTCGAAGAACCGCACGCCCGACTCGACCGCGGCGTGGAGGGCGGCGAGCGAGGTCTCGTCGTCGACGCTGCCCCACGACCCGCCGATCGCCCACGCGCCGAAGCCGACGACGCTCACGTCGAACCCTGTCCTGCCGAGCCGTCGTGTCTCCATGACCTCCACGCTAGCCAGCCGCGCGGGTCCACGCCGACGAGGCCGGCGCGTTGGCCACGCGCTGACCAGCGTTGACCGCGCGTTGACGATGTGTTGACGCGCGTGGCCGAGCTGTTGATGCCCGGTTGACGCCCGTGGCACCACAGTGCAGGCATGGGTGACCTGCTCGCAGTCCTCGGCATCGCCGTGTTCACAGCCGTCGCTCTCGGCCTGATCTGGGCGCTGGACCGGGTATGACCGCCGTCCAGGCTGTCCTCCTGGCCGTCTCGGTGGTGCTGCTCGCCTACCTCGGCGTCGCGATGTTCAAGCCGGAGTGGTTCTAGTGGGCTTCCTCTGGACCATCGTGACGCTCGTCGTCGCCCTCGGGCTGACGTGGCGCTACCTCGGGTCGTACATGGCGGCGGTGTTTGACGGCCGGGTCCACACTCTCGACGTCCTCGAGCGGCCGATCTACCGGCTCCTCGGCACGAGCCCCGACCGTGAGCAGAGCTGGCGCCGCTACGCCACCTCGGTCGTCGTGTTCTCGGGCGTGTCGTTCGGCGTCACCTACCTCCTACTGCGGATCCAGGGCTCGCTACCGCTCGACCCGCAGCACCTCGGGGCCGTCGGGCCGGCGCTGAGCTTCAACACCGCGGCGTCGTTCCTCACGAACACGAACTGGCAGAACTACGCGGGCGAGACGACCATGTCGTACTTCTCCCAGATGTGTGCCCTCACCGTCCAGCAGTTCGTGAGCCCGGCGGTCGGGATCGTCGCGGCGATCGCGCTCGTGCGCGGCTTTGCTCGCAAAGAGTCCTCCACGATCGGGAACTTCTGGGTCGACCTCGTCCGGTGCCTGTTCTACGTGCTGCTGCCCGTCGCGTTCCTCGCCGGCGTCGTCTTCGTCGGCCAGGGAGCCGTCCAGACCCTCGCGGGCACCGTCAGCATCCACGACGCGCTGAACGGGGTCACGCAGACGATCGCACGCGGACCGGCGGGGTTCATGGAGGCGATCAAGCAGCTCGGCACGAACGGCGGCGGTTTTTTCAACGCGAACTCGGCCACCCCTTACGAGAACCCGACCCCGCTCACGAACTGGCTCTCGATCTACCTCGTCCTCGCGATCCCGCTCTCGCTCACCTACACCTTCGGCAAGATGGTCGGCAGCGTCCGGCACGGACGGGCGCTGCTCGCCGCGATGGTCCTGATCTTCGGGGTCTGGGTCGGCTTCACGAGCTACGCCGAGCACCAGGGCAATCCGGCCGTGGCGGCGGCGGGCATCGTGCGGCAGCCGACGGGGAACATGGAGGGCAAGGAAGTCCGCTTCGGCGACACGTCGACGGCGCTGTTCGCCGTAGCCTCGACGCAGACCTCGACCGGCTCGGCAGACGCCTCCTACGACTCCTTCACGCCCATGGGCGGCTTCGGCCTGCTGACCGGGATGATGCTCGGCGAGGTGACGCCCGGCGGCACGGGCACCGGTCTCTACACGATCCTTCTCTACGCGATCGTCGCGGTCTTCATCGGCGGGCTCATGATCGGCAGGACCCCGGAGTACCTCGGCAAGAAGATCCAGGCCAAGGAGATCAAGCTCGCGGGCCTCGGATCGCTCGTCATGCCGCTCGCCGTGCTCGTCCTCACGGCGATCGCCGTCTCGGTCCACGCCGGCCGCGTCGGGCCCTTGAACGCCGGCCCGCACGGCTTCAGCGAGATCCTCTACGCGCTCACGTCCCAGGGCAACAACAACGGGTCGGCCTTCGGCGGCCTGAGCGGCAACACCGACTTCTACAACGTCCTCGGGGCGATCGACATGCTCGTCGGTCGCTTCGGGATCTTGGTACCCGCGCTCGCGCTCGGCGGGTCTCTCGCCGCGAAGGGGGCCGTGCCGGAGTCGCTCGGCACCTTCCGGACCGACAACGCGATGTTCGTCGGTCTCGTCGTCGGCGTCATCCTCATCATCGGCGGGCTGACCTTCTTCCCCGCCGTCTCGCTCGGCCCGATCGTCGAGCAGCTGAGCCACGGGAAGTTCTTCTAGATGGAGCAGACGGACATGGACGACATCGAGCCTGCCGGCGCGACCGCGCACCCGGCGCGGACCGGCCAGCGCCTCGCGACGTCACGGAGCTTGTTCGACCGGGAGATCCTCCTCCAGGCGCTCTTCGGCTCGGTCCGCAAGCTCGACCCACGGGTCCAGGTCCGTAACCCGGTCATGTTCGTCGTGCTCGTCGGGACGATCGTCACCTTCGTCGAGGCGATCGCCCACCCGGGCATGTTCACGTGGTCCATCACGATCTGGCTCTTCCTCACCGTCGTGTTCGCGAACTTCGCCGAGGCGATGGCCGAAGGACGCGGCAAGGCCCAGGCGGACACCTTGCGGCGCATGCGCTCCGACGCGCTGGCTCGGCGCCTGCGCCCCGACGGCGCCGAGGAGAAGGTCCCGGCGGCACAGCTCGCCCGCGGTGACCTCGTCGTCTGCGAAGCGGGCGACGCCGTTCCCTCCGACGGCGAGATCATCGAGGGCATCGCGTCGGTCGACGAGTCCGCGATCACCGGGGAGTCCGCGCCGGTGATCCGCGAGTCCGGCGGCGACAGGTCGGCGGTGACCGGCGGCACGAAGGTCCTCTCCGACCGCATCGTCGTCCGCATCACCGCGGAGCGCGGCAAGACCTTCCTCGACCGCATGATCTCGCTCGTCGAGGGAGCCAACCGCCAGAAGACGCCCAACGAGATCGCCCTCCCCATCTTGCTCTCGGCCCTGACGATCGTCTTGCTCCCCGTCGTCGTGACCCTGGAGCCCTTCGGCCGCTTCTCCGGGGCGTCGGTGTCGGTCGTCGTCCTCGTCGCCCTGCTCGTCTGCCTGATCCCGACGACGATCGGAGCCCTGCTCTCTGCGATCGGGATCGCGGGCATGGACCGCCTCGTCCAGCGCAACGTGCTCGCGATGAGCGGACGCGCGGTCGAGGCGGCGGGCGACGTCCAGACGCTGCTGCTCGACAAGACCGGGACGATCACGCTCGGCAACCGGATGGCGGCCGCGTTCATCCCGACAGCCGGCCACAGCGAGGAGGAGCTCGCCGACGCGGCGCAGCTCGCCTCCCTCGCCGACGAGACCCCGGAGGGGCGATCGATCGTCGTGCTCGCGAAGCAGCGCTTCGCGCTACGCGAGCGCGACCTGCCGCCCGAGCACGAGTTCGTCGCCTTCTCCGCGACGACGCGCATGTCCGGGCTCGACACCGCAGGGCGTTCGATCCGCAAGGGGGCCGCCGACTCGGTCCGTCGTTGGGCGGTCGAGCAAGGAGGCGCGATCCCCGAGGACCTCGACGCCACGGTCGGCCGCGTCGCGCGGGCGGGCTCGACGCCGCTCGTCGTCGCGGACGGGCCGACCGTCCTCGGCGTGGTCGAGCTGAAAGACGTCGTGAAACGGGGGATCAAGGAGAAGTTCGCGGAGATGCGCCAGATGGGGATCCGGACCGTGATGATCACGGGCGACAACCCGCTCACCGCCGCCGCGATCGCGGAGGAAGCCGGTGTCGACGACTACCTGGCGGAGGCGACGCCCGAGACGAAGATGGAGCTGATCAAAGCCGAGCAGGAGGGCGGCAAGCTCGTCGCGATGACCGGCGACGGCACGAACGACGCGCCCGCGCTCGCGCAGGCCGACGTCGGCGTGGCGATGAACACCGGGACGACGGCAGCCAAGGAAGCCGGCAACATGGTCGACCTCGACTCCAACCCGACCAAGCTCATCGACGTCGTCGAGATCGGCAAGCAGTTCCTCATCACGAGGGGCTCGCTCACGACCTTCTCGATCGCGAACGACGTCGCGAAGTACTTCGCCATCATCCCCGCCCTGTTCGTCACCACCTACCCCCAGCTCGGGACCTTGAACATCATGAAGCTGCACTCGCCCCAAAGCGCCGTGCTCTCGGCTGTGATCTTCAACGCTCTCGTCATCGTCGCCCTGATCCCTCTCGCCCTGCGGGGGGTGAGGTACCGGGCGAGCGGATCGGCGGCGATCCTGCGCCGGAACGTCTTCGTCTACGGCCTCGGCGGCATCGTCACGCCCTTCGTCTGCATCAAGCTCATCGACCTCGCTCTCACGGCCCTGCATGCCTACTGAGCCTTGACGCCTACTGGACCTTTACGCCTGCTCAACGCTTACGCCCACTCGACCTGCACGGCGACGGCGCCTGCACACCAGCCAACGGAGGCACCGCGATGCTCACGAATCTCCGCCGATCGCTCGTGATGGCCGCTCTCGCGCTCGTCGTGTTCGGCTTTCTCTACGGCCTCGCCGGTACCGGTGTCGCCCAGCTCCTGTTCCGCTTCCAGGCAGACGGCTCGATCACCGCGAACGGCTCGATCCTCGTCGGTCAGGACTGGTCGAGCCCGAGATGGTTCCACGGCCGGCCGGACGACACCGGTCCCTACGCGGCGAACCCGAAGAAGGGGATCGCCGGCGGGGACAACCCCCTGGTCGCGAACGGTGTCCCGGGTAGCTCGGGCGCGACGAACCTCGGCCCGCGCTCGAAGGTGCTCGTCGCCGACACCCGCGCCCTCGTCTCGTACTGGCACCGCCTCGGCGTCGACCCCACCGAGGACCTCGTCACGACGTCCGGGAGCGGCTACGACCCGGACATCACCCCCCTCGACGCGCTCGTGCAGATCCCCATGGTCGCGCGCGCGACAGGCATCCGGCCCGCCGAGCTGCGGCGGCTCGTGGCATCGCAGACCCACGGCGAGCAGCTCGGCTTCCTCGGGAGCAGCTACGTCGACGTCCTCCAGCTCAACGACGGCCTCGCGCGCCTCGAGCACGCCCGGTTGCACGGCGGGCGCCGTGGGTGACCGTGCCGGCACGCACGAGCCGGGCGACGAGGTCCGCCCTGCAGCGTCCGGCGGCGGGCCCGAGCACCCGCACGGTCCGCACGGTCCGCGGGGTCCGCGGGCGACACGGGTCGCGGATGCCGTCCCCCGGCGCCCGCTCAGCGTCCGTGGCGTCGTCACCGCCGTCGCCGTCCACGACGCCGGCGGTCCGGTGCTGCGCGCGACGCTCGACGACGGCACAGGCTCGGTCGAGTTGTGCTTCTTCGGCCGGCGCAACGTACCCGGCATGGCCCCCGGGGCACAGGTCGCCGCCGACGGCGTCGTCCTCGTCGAGCACGGGCGCCTGAGGCTCGTGAACCCCCGCTACCACTTCCTCGCGTGACGCCGGCCGTCACGCGCACCCGGGTGCCGGCGGGCTCTCCGCATCACCCCGTCACGGCCGGACCTCCGCCGGCGGTGGCGGTGCCGGCGGCGCGACCTTGACGTCGACGTCGACGTCGACGAGCTGGTAGCCGATGCCGGGGTGCGTACGGAGCATCGCCCCGGCCGGCTCGCCGAGCTTGCGCCGGATCCGGTGGGCATAGACGCGCAGGTAGTGCGATTCCGAGCCGTACTGGGCACCCCAGACGTCCCGCAGGATCATGTGCTGGGTGCACACCTTGCCTGCACGGCGCGCGAGGTACGCGAGGAGCTCGAACTCCCGCGCCGTGAGATCGAGCTCCCGCCCGCCGAGGCGTCCGGCGTGGCCCACGAGGTCGAGCACGAGCGGCCCGACGGCGATCTCGGTCGGCTCGGCTCCCGCCGCGCGCCGCCCGTGGCGGAGCGCGACGCGGATGCGCGCCTCGAGCTCGGCCATACCGAAGGGCTTCGTGACGTAGTCGTCGGCGCCACCGTCGAGAGCCGCGACCTTGCGCTGCTCGTCCCCGGACGCGGACAGCACGACGATCGGCACGGACGACCACTCCCTCACCCTTCGGCAGACCTGCGTCCCGTCGACGTCGGGCAGGCCGAGGTCGAGCAGGACGACGTCGGGGCGAACGAGCGCGACCTGGCTGACCGCCTCGTCACCCGTACGCGCGATCTCGACCTCGTAGCCGCGTGCGGTCAGCCCGATCCGCAGCGCGCGCACAAGGGACGGGTCGTCGTCGGCGACGAGGACCCGCGCGCTCACGGCACCTCGGCGTGGCGGCACGCCCGGGGCAGGGTGAACACGAAGCGCGCGCCGCCACCGGGCCGGTCGTCGACGCGGATCGTCCCGCCGTGCGCCTCGACGAACGAGCGGGCGATCGTGAGCCCGAGACCTGCCCGACCCCCGCCGTCGGTCGCGAACATCGCGAAGATCCTCTCCCGGTCACCGACGGGGACACCTGGCCCACGGTCCTCGACCGCCACCTCGACCTGCTCGCACACGGTACGCGCCGCGAGCTCGACGCGTGTCCCGTCCGGCGCGTGCCGGGCGGCGTTCTCGACGAGGTTGACGAGAACCTGGACCGCGAGGACGTGGTCGACCTCGACGGCCGGCAACGTGAGCGGGAGGGAGGTCGCGACCCGCCCCGGCCACGCCGGCCCGAGGACGCCGAGCGCCTCGGCGAGCAGCTCCTCGACGGTCGTCTCCGCGAGCTGGAGACGGAGCGCCCCGCCTTCGATCTGGGCCATCCCGAGCAGGTTGGCGACGAGCCGCTCGAGACGGTCGGCCTGGGTCTCGACGAGACCGAGGAGCTCCTGCTCGTCCTCGCGGCACAGCGACAACTCGGCGTCGCGCAGGTCCGAGATCGCCGCCTTGACGGTTGCAAGCGGTGTCCGCAGGTCGTGGGAGACCGCGCCGAGCAGGGCGCGCCGCCAGACGTCCGCCTGCTCGAGCCGGTCGCTGCGCTCTGCCCGCTCGCGCAGCTGGGCCCGCTCGATCGCGAGCGCGGCGTGGTTCGCGTACGTCCGGAGCAGCTCGAGACCGTGCGGGCTCGGCACGACGCCGGCAAACGCGAGGACCCCGACCGGCCGACTGGCGACACCGAGCGTCACGGCGGCCGTCGCGTCGGTGCCCGGAGCCGGAACCGCGCGGCTGCGCACCTCGCCGCCCGAGGGCACGACCTCCTGCAGCTCCTCGGGAGCGAGGGGAGCGCCGGCCCACGCGGCGACGACCAGCGGGCCGTCCCCGCCCTGCGACCCCGACCCGCCGGGGCACGCCATGCCGTCGGCGGCGCGCGCCGCGGGGAGCAGCAGCGCGACGGATCGCAGGCCGAAGACCTCGCGGACGGCCGCGACGACGACGTCGAGGAGCCCGGCGAGCGGCGTCTCGCCGATCAGTGCCTCGGACAGCTCGAGCAAGGCGCGCGTGTCCTGCTCGCGCGCACGAGCCTCTGCACGGGCCGCGGCGAGGCGCGCGACGACACGGGCGACGACGAGCAGCACGGCGACGTAGACGCCGAGCGCCACCCAGTTCTGGCCGGCCCCGACGGACAACGTCCCGTAGGGGGGGATGAAGAAAAGGTCGTAGACGAGGAAGCCCGCGACGACGGCGAGGACACCGGCGACGAAGCCGCCGGCTGCGACGGCGAGGACGACGGGGACGACGAGCACGAGGGCGGCGGTCGCCACGCCCACGTGGGCACGGAACGGCACCATCACGAGCCCGACGAGCACGTCGCCGCCGAGCGCGGTGACGACTCCGAGCACGACTCGCTTCGACTGTCCGCCCACGACGCGCACCTCGTGACCAGGCTAGCGGGACCGGGCCGCGCGCCAAGGCCCTGCGCGCAGCGCGCCGGGCGCCTGTCGTGCGCACGCTCCCGGGCAGGCTCTCTGGGAAGATGGTGGCATGGACGATGGTCGCATGGTCGATGATCGCATGGACGATGTGACCGCCGGTGCTGCCGACGACCGGGTCAACCCGACGGGACGGTTCCGCATCTACCTCGGCGCGGTCGCGGGGGTCGGCAAGACCTGCGCGATGCTCGACGAGGGTTGGCGCCGGCACGAGCGCGGGCGTGACGTCGTCGTCGGCTACGTCGAGACCCACGGCCGTCCGCACACGTCCGAGCAGCTACGCGACCTCGAGGTGCTACCCCGCAAGCAGGTCACCTACCGCGGCGGGACGTTCGAGGAGATGGACCTCGACGCCGTCCTCGCGCGCCGGCCCGACATCGTCCTCGTCGACGAGCTCGCGCACACCAATGTGCCGGGCTCGGGACGCCACGAGAAGCGCTGGGAGGACGTCGTCGAGATCCTCGACGCCGGCATCGCCGTCGTCAGCACCGTCAACGTCCAGCACCTCGAGAGCATCGCGGACGCGGTCGAGCAGATCACCGGCGTCGCCGTCCGAGAGCGCGTCCCGGACTGGGTCGTCCGCAAGGCGGACCAGCTCGAGCTCATCGACTCCTCGCCCCAGCAGCTGCGCCGCCGGATGATGCACGGCAACGTCTACCCGCCCGACAAGGTCGAAGGTGCGCTCGCCGGCTTCTTTCGGACCGAGAACCTCGTCGCCTTGCGGGAGCTCGCGCTGCGCTTCGTCGCCGACGAGACCGAGGAGGAGCTCCTCGCCTACCTCGAGAACCACCACCAGCAGGCCGTGTGGGACACGAGCGAGCGGATCATGGTCGCGGTCACCGGAGCACCAGGAACGCCCGGCGTCCTCCGCCGGGCGGCGCGCATGGCGGCGCGCGCGAAGGCGGAGCTCCACGTCGTCCACGTGACGACCGATGCCCGCACCGACGGCGGCGGCCGGACGGTCGAACAGGTGCACGAGCTGGCGGACGACGTCGGCGCGACCTGGCACGAGGTCGACGGCGACGACCCGGCACGCACGCTCGTCCGCTTCGCGTCCGAGCACCAGATCACCCAGATCGTCCTCGGCTCGAGCCGGCGCGGGCGGCTCGAGGAGCTGGCACGCGGTTCGGTCGTGAGCCGCGTGCTGCGCTTCGCGGCCGACCAGGGCGTCGACGTCCACGTGATCGCACGCCGGGACGGCGCCGACGGGGCGAGCCGTGCCGCCGCGACGGAGACGGTCGCGGTCACCTGACCGCCGGACCACCGCCGCCGGCGCCCCCGCACGGCCTCTCCGCCCGCACCGTCGCGTGCCGGAGCGTCACCAGGCAGCCGCCGCCTGCGCCGCAAAGCGCCCGGCCCTGCGCACGACCCGGACGTCGATGCCGAAGCACGCGCTGAGCGGCTCGTCGGCGAGGACCTCGTCGACGCGGCCCGACGCGACGGCGCGGCCGTCGCGCAGCAACAACGCGTGGGTCGTCGACCCAGGAAGCTCCTCGAGGGTGTGCGCGACCTGGACCGTCGTCGGCGCTTTGGCCGAGGCTGCGAGGTCGTCGAGCGCGGCGACGAGCGCCTCGCGCCCCGGCAGGTCGACGCCGGCGGCGGGCTCGTCGAGCACGAGCAGGCTGTGCCGGGCATAGAGCGACCGGGCGAGCAGGACACGTTGCCGCTCGCCCTGCGAGCAGGACACGAACGGCTGGTCCGCCACGTGGGCGCAGCGAAAGCGGTCGAGCAGGGACCGGGCGGACGCGCGCTCGACGTCGTCGAAGCTCGCCCACCAAGGCGCGAGGATCCCGTCGCGGCCGGTCAGCACCACCTCGGTCGCCGAGGCGTGACCCGGAAGCCGGTCTGCGACACTCTGGCCGACGACACCGATGCGGGCGCGCAGCGCGCGCAGGTCCGTCCGGCCGAGGGGAAGCCCGAGCACCGTCGCTGCCCCCGAGCTCGGGTGCCGCGACGCGCCCAGCAGCGAGAGCAGCGTCGTCTTTCCCGCCCCGTTGGGTCCGAGCAACGCCCAGTGCTCGCCCTCGCGCAGCGTGAGCGTGAGCGGGCCGACCAGGCGTCGACCGCCAACGTCGACACGCACGTCGACGAGCTGCACGACGGCGTCGGCCTCGCTCATGTCGCGCACAGGCTCATATCGGGGGGACCGGCACGCCGAGCATCAGAACAAACTCGGGTCACCCGGCGCAAGCGCCGGGTGACCCGACCGTCCTCAGGCCTGCAGGATCGCCTCGCCCTCGATCTCGATCTTGACGTTCTTCGAGACCATGACCCCGCCCGTCTCGAGCGCCATGTTGAACGTCATGCCGAACTCGTCGCGGTCGATCTCGGTCGTCGCGCTGAAGCCGAAGCGCTTGCCTCCGTAGGGATCGCCCCCGGCGCCGTTGAACTCGACGTCGAGCACGACCGGCTTGGTCACGCCACGGATCGTGAGATCTCCCTCGACCTTCCAGTCCGACCCGCGAACCGGGACCACCTTGGTGCTCGTGAAGGTCATCGCCGGGAACTTCTCGACGTCGAAGAAGTCGGGCGACTTGAGGTGGCCGTCGCGCTGCTCGTCACGGGTGTCGACCGTCGCCGTCCGGATCGTCGCGGTGACGCTCGACTGCGAGGGCTCCTCGCCGACGACGATCGTGCCCTCGAAGTCGCCGAAGCTTCCCCGCACCTTCGAGACCATGAGGTGGCGGACGACGAACCCCACCGTCGAGTGCGACTTGTCGAGCGTGTAGGTGCCGGCGAGCGGCACCTCGACGCCTGCGACGTTGCGAACGAACTCCGTGCTGTCGGCCATCGAGGCCCTCCTTGTGTGCGACGGCCCGCCCGAGCCCTGTGCCCGGCAGCGCCTTCTGTCGTTTCTTCCACAACAATATATCGCACAACTATTTCGCTAGCAACAATCTGGCGGCCGCCGCTAGACTGCAGGCATGGCAGGTGCCCCGGACCCAGGACGCACAGGCACCGGATGGGCATGCCCGACAGCGGCAGGGCGCGACCCGATCACCCTCGTGGGGCTCGTCTTCGAGACCGCCAGCGGGCTCCGCCACGCCCTCGGCGCCAGCCTGCTGGACGAGCTCGGGTCGGGTGGCCAGTCCTTCGAGATACTCGTGCGCCTCGGCCGGAGCGACGGCGGTCGGCTCCGGATGGCCGACCTCGCCGCGCAGACCGGCCTCACCCCGAGCGGCCTCACCCGGGCTGTCGACCGGCTCGTCGTCTCCGGGCTCGTCGAGCGCGGATCCTGCCCGCAGGACCGGCGTGGCGCGTACGCGATCCTCACGAGCCTCGGCGCCGAGCGGACGGCGGCGGCCTTGCAGCGCCACGAGCGCGACATCGCCGAGATCCTCGACGGCGCGCTCGAGCCCGAGGAGGAGCGCGAGCTCGTCGAGCTGCTCCGGCGCCTGCGGGACCGCGTCAACCCCCACGCCGGCCTCGTCGGCGAGCCCGCTCCCCCGGCGGCCGGAGACGGGAGTGCCCCGGCTGGCGAGACCAGCACCGCGCTCGCTTAGCCTCCGGTCCCGGGCAACCGGTAGCGTGCTCGCGGGCACGTCACAGACGGAGGCAGGCATGGGACTCGACAGCTTCGGGGCAGCGGCACGACTCGACACGGCGGACGGCGGCGTCACGATCCACCGCCTTGCTGCGCTGTCCGGGTCCCACGACGTCGCACGGCTCCCGTACTCGATGAAGGTGCTCCTCGAGAACCTGCTCCGCAACGAAGACGGCGTCAACGTGCGGGCCGAGGACATCGAGGCGCTTGCGAGCTACGCCGCGACCGGTCCGAGCGACCGCGAGATCGCCTTCTCACCGGCGCGCATCCTTCTCCAGGACTTCACCGGCGTGCCCTGCGTCGTCGACCTCGCGGCCCTGCGGGACGCGGTCGAAGGGCTCGGGGGGGACCCGGCGTCGGTGAGCCCGCAGATCCCCGTCGACCTCGTCATCGACCACTCGGTCATCGTCGAGGTGAGCGGCGTGCCCGACGCCGCCGAGAGGAACGCCGAGATCGAGTTCCGCCGCAACGTCGAGCGCTACCGCTTCCTGCGCTGGGGCCAGCAGGCCTTCACGAACTTCCGGGTGGTTCCGCCGGGGACGGGGATCTGCCACCAGGTCAACCTCGAGCTGCTGTCGCGCGTCGTGTTCACCGACGGCGCCGGCAACGCCTACCCCGACACCCTCGTCGGCACGGACTCCCACACGCCGATGGTCAACGGCCTCGGGATCGTCGCATGGGGCGTCGGGGGCATCGAGGCCGAGGCGGCCATGCTCGGCCAGCCGATCCCGCTGCTCATCCCCGGCGTCGTCGGGCTGCGCCTCGACGGCGAGCTTCCCGAGGGGACGACGGCGACCGACCTCGTGCTCACGATCGCAGAGCTGCTCCGCCACCACGGGGTCGTCGGCAAGTTCGTCGAGGTCTACGGACCGGGCGTCGCGAGCGTCCCGGTCGAGAACCGGGCGACCATCGGGAACATGTCGCCCGAGTACGGCTCGACGGTGACGATCTTCCCGATCGACGACGACACGCTCCGCTACCTGCGGCTGACGGGCCGGCCGGAGAGCCAGGTGCGCCTCGTCGAGGCCTACGCGAAGGAGCAGGGGCTCTGGCACGACCCGAGCGTGGTGCCCGCCTACAGCGAGACCGTCGCCCTCGACCTGGCGAGTGTCGTACCGAGCCTCGCCGGCCCGTCACGGCCCCAGGACCGCGTGCCGCTCGACCGGGCGAAGCCGATGTTCCGCCAGGCGCTCGCGGCGTCGACGGCGTCACGGTCGAGCGCGCTGCCGGCGAGCTGCGTGCCGGTGACGACGGCCGGTGACGAGGCCTTCGCGCTCGGCGACGGTGCGGTCGTCGTCGCCGCGATCACGAGCTGCACGAACACCTCGAACCCCCAGGTGATGATCGCCGCAGGCCTGCTCGCCAAGCGGGCCGTCGAGCGCGGCCTGCTCGCAAAGCCGTGGGTGAAGACCTCGCTCGCTCCCGGCTCCCGGGTCGTCGTCGACTACTACGAGCAGGCAGGCCTGCTCCCCTACCTCGAGAAGCTCGGCTTCGGGCTCGTCGGCTTCGGCTGCACGACCTGCATCGGCAACTCGGGCCCTCTGGCTCCGGAGATCGCGGCAGCGATCGGCGACCACGAGCTCGCGTGCGTGGCCGTGCTGTCGGGGAACCGCAACTTCGAAGGGCGCGTCCACCCCGACGCCCGGATGAACTACCTCGCGTCGCCGCCGCTCGTCGTCGCGTACGCGATCGCGGGCACGATGGACATCGACCTCTATGCCGACCCGCTCGGCACGGACCCCTCGGGGGCACCGGTCTACCTGCGCGACATCTGGCCGACGACCGCCGAGGTCGTCACCGTGACGGCCTCGGCGGTCCGGTCCTCGATGTTCACGACGGACTACGCCGAGGTCTCGGGAGGCGACGAGCGCTGGCAGGGGCTCGACGCGCCGACCGGCGAGCGCTACGAGTGGCCCGAGTCCACCTACGTGAAGAGCCCGCCGTTCCTCCACGGCATCACGGCGACTCCACGTCGCCTCACGGACATCACGGGCGCGCGGGCTCTCGCCGTGCTCGGCGACAGCGTCACGACCGACCACATCTCGCCCGCCGGGTCGATCCGTGCGACGAGCCCGGCAGGCGCCTGGCTCCTCGACCACGGCGTCGCACCCGAGGACTTCAACTCCCTCGGGGCACGCCGCGGCAACCACGAGGTCATGATGCGCGGGACCTTCGCGAACCCTCGCATCCGCAACAAGCTCCTCGACGGGGTCGAGGGCGGGCTGAGCGTGCACCTCCCCGACGGCGAGCAGGGACCCATCTACGACGTCGCGATGCGCTATGCATCCGAGGGCATCCCGCTGCTCGTCCTGGCCGGCAAGGAGTACGGATCCGGCTCGTCGAGGGACTGGGCGGCCAAGGGGCCCGCTCTGCTCGGGGTGCGTGCCGTGCTGGCGGAGTCCTTCGAGAGGATCCACCGGTCGAACCTCATCGGCATGGGCGTCGCGCCGTTGCAGTTCCTCGACGGCGACGTCGCCTCCCACGGGCTCACCGGGCGCGAGGCCTACTCGGTGACGGGCTTCGAGGTCGACGAGCCGGAGGACCTCATCCACCGTCGCTGCACGGTCCGCGCCGACGGCGCCGAGCTCGACGTCCTGCTCCGGATCGACACCCCGACCGAGGCGGCGTACTTCGTCTCCGGCGGGATCCTGCCCTTCGTCGCCCGCAAGCTCGCGTCCCGCTGAAGCTGCCCGCGCTACCCTCGCCGGCCAGTCCGTCCGCCCGGTCGAGCCGCCCGGTCGAGCCGCCGGGTCGCGCGGGTCAGTCGAGCGGAACCGTCGCGCGAAACGACGGGCGCAGGACGGCGTCGAGCTCGCGCTCGAGCCCGGCTGCGACGCGCAGCAGCGTCGGCTCAGAGAACGGCCGCCCCACGAAGCTCGCCCCGACGGGCATCCCCGCGACGGCGCCGATCGGCAGGGTGAGGGTCGGGTAGCCGGACACGGCTGCAGGCGACGAGCTGATCACGACCGGCGGGTCGCCGTTCAGCTGGTCGATCGCCCAGGCCGGACCTGTCGTCACCATCATCAGGACGTCCGCAGAGCTCGACGCGAAGGCAGCGTCGAGGCCTCGCGCCCGCGCCCGCTCGCGGTTGCGCTCGAGCGCCTCGACATAGCGCCCGCTCTCGAGACCGGTGGTCTCGAGCGCCTCGACGAACAGGTCCTGGCCGAACAGGCGGAGCTCTCGCGCCCCGTGGAGGTCGTTCAGGGCGACGACCTCGGCGAGCGAGCGCGGACCGCTGCCTCCTGGGCCGGAGCGGGCGGCGAGGTAGCGGTCGAGCGAGTCGTGCAGCTCGAAGCTGAGCACGACCATCTCGTCGACGAACGCCGCGAGCTCGCCGGCGGTCGGGACGTCCGCGGGGTCGACGACGATCGCCCCGGCGCCCGATGCTGCCGAGAGGGCCTCCTCGAACAGCGCGTCCGCCGGTGGGCAGGCTCCCGAGTAGTGCTGGCGGGCGACGCCGATGCGCACCCCGGCGAGGCGAGCCGGGACCGCGTGGGCCGCGTAGCCGGAGCCAGGCGCGCCCGTGCCGGCCGGGACGAGGGCGTCGAGGGCGATCGCGACGTCCGCGACGCGTCGTCCGATCGGCCCGACGCAGTCCTGGCTCGGGGCGAGCGGCACGACGCCGCCCGTGGGCACGAGGCCGTGCGTCGGCTTCAGCCCGACGACACCGTTGAGAGCTGCCGGGCAGACGATGGAGCCGTCGGTCTCGGTGCCGAGCGCGAGCGGTGCAAGGCCTGCGGCGACGGCCGCTCCGGAGCCGGACGACGAGCCGCCGGGGCTACGGTCGAGGGCGTGCGGGTTGCGGGTCTGGCCGCCGACTGCGCTCCACCCGCTCACGGCGTGACGCGACCGGAAGTTGGCCCACTCGGAGAGGTTCGTCTTGCCGAGCACCACCGCTCCGGCCTCGCGCAGGCGCGCCACGCACGCCGCGTCCGCGTCGGCGGCCATGCCGAGGAGCGCGAGGGACCCGGCCGTCGCGCCGCAGGCACCTCGCGTCTCGATGTTGTCCTTCACGAGCACGGGGATCCCGTGGAGCGGCCCGCGGACGCGACCGGCCCGCCTCTCTGCGTCGCGGACCTCGGCCTCGGCGAGCGCACCGGGCTCGACGGCGAGCACCGACCGCAGCGACGGCCCGGCCGCGTCGACGTCCTCGATCCGCCCGAGGGCAGCCGTGACGATCCCGGCGCTCGTCACCTCGCCGGCACCGAGTCGCCGACCGAGCTCGGCGACCGAGGCGAAGGAGACGTCGTCGCCGTCGGCGCCGACCCGGCCGCTCATCCCGCCGTCACCAGGCGACCGAGCCCGACCGCCGTCATCCAGTGCTCGAGCTCGCTCGTGAGCCAGGGAAGTCGGTCGAGCAGGAGCAGGACGCCGAATCCTGCGAGTAGGACCGACGACAGGATCGTCACGGTGCGCGAGTGCCGCTTCAGCCAGCCGATCGCTCCGGTGAGACGACCGAGGGCGCAGCCGACTGCGAGGAACGGGACGCCGAGCCCGGCGGTGTAGAAGGCGAGGAGAACGGCTCCCTGCCCGACGCCGCGGTCGGTCGAGGCCACCGCGAGCACGGAGGCGAGCACGGGGCCGATGCAGGGCGTCCACCCGAAGCCGAAGGCGACACCGGCGACCGGCGCGTAGAGCGGACCGAAGCGCGACGCGCTCGGGTGGAAACGGGCCTCGCCGTAGAGATAGGGGGCGCGCAGCACCAGCGAGCCGGCGATGAAGAGCGACATCGCGATCACGACGCCACCGGAGACCTCGCCGAGCAGGATCTTGTCCCGGGTCAGCGCACCGCCGACGGAGGTGGCGACCATCCCTTCGAGCACGAAGACGAGGCCGAAGCCCGCGACGAACAGCAAGGTGTCGCGGGCGATCCTGCCGAGCTGGCGCCGAGCGCCGAGCTCGGACTCCGCGAGGTCGAGCCCGGTCACCATCGACAGGTACGCGGGAACGACGGGCAGGACGCACGGCGAGACGAACGAGACGACTCCACCCCCGAACGCCACCACGTAGCTCACACCTGCCGCGTCCACTGCACCCTCCGGTCCTGGCTCGACACCCTCGCGACCTCGCCAGGAGACCGCCGGTCAGCCTGGCCCGTCCGGCGCCGGGCTCGCGCCGTGGACAGCCTGGCACGGCGAGCGGGGCGGCGGCGAGCGGGCGAACGAGTCGAGGGTCCTTGCGTCGCGCCCGGACCCTTGGCATTGTCGTGACGTGGAGGTGTGCCCATGGAGCTGACGGACAGCGAGAAGGCCCTCGTCGACTTCGAGAGGAACTGGTGGCTCGAAGCAGGCGGGGAGCCGAAGAGCGCGGCGATCCGCCGGTGCCTCGAGATGTCGCCGTCCACGTACCGCTCCACGCTCGACAGGCTCATCGACTCCCCCGGGGCGCTCGCCTACGACCCGCTCCTCGTGCGCCGGCTGCGGCGCCGCCGTGACGACCGGCGCCGGGCGTCGGTCACCGGCGAGACGCCACGCCGGCAGCGTCCACACTGAGAGGGCGCGCGCCCGAGCCGTCTCGGCGCGGACGGCAGCGCCCTGCCGGCCGGTGGAGTGCGCCGGCGAGGCGGCTCGAGCAGGCACTCGAGGACCTCGCGCGGGACCCGCAGGCGAGCTGCCTGCTGAGCGATTTCGACGGAACGCTCGCGCCGATCGTCGACGACCCGGCCAAGGCACGAGCCCTGCCGGGGGCCGTCGACTCGCTCCATCGCTGCGCCCGCCGCCTCGGCAGGGTCGCCGTCGTCTCCGGCAGGCCGGTCGACTTCCTCGCCGACGCACTCGAGCTCGGGCGCGGCCGCTCGCCGCTCGACGCCTACGGCCTCTACGGCGCCGAGCACCTCGGCGCCGACGGAGCGGTGCACCGCGCCCCGGCCGCCAGCGCGAGCCACGACCTTTTCGCCGTCGTCGCCGCCGAGCTGCGCGCGGAGCTACCGGCGCGCGTGGGCGTCGAGCCGAAGAGCGTCTCGTGCGTCGTGCACTGGCGCACAGCGCCGGAGCTCGCCGGGATCGCGCTCGGGCGCGCCCGCGCCGCGGCCGAACGGCACGGGCTCGACCTGCGACCCGGCAAGATGGCGGCCGAGCTCGCCGCTCCGGGTGCGCCCGACAAGGGCGACGTCGCCCGCGACCTCGCCGGCCGGACGGCCGTCTCGTGCTTCCTCGGCGACGACGTCGGCGACATCCCGGCGTTCCGGGCGCTCGGCGAGCTCGCGCGCTCGCCCGGTCGGCGGGCCTGGCGACTCGCCGTGACCGGCCCGGAGTCGCCAGACGAGCTCCTCGAGCTCGCGGACGCGACGCTCGAAGGGCCGGCGGCGGCCTGCGGGTTCCTCGCCCATCTGGCCGAGTCGCTCGACCCCACGTCGTGATCCTTCCCGGCCGGGCTCTCCCGGATGGACTTTCCCCGGCGGGGCCCCGAGACCCGGCTCTCGGGACGTTCCGGCGGCCTCGAGGGCGCGTGGCTCAGCGCCCCGCAGGCGCGCCGTGCGGGCGCCGCGCCGCCGCGACGACATCAGCCAGCCATGT
>DAHWHN010000053.1 GCA_027335685.1 Acidimicrobiaceae bacterium | reverse complement strand
CTCGTCGTCTTGAGCCACGCGTTCGAGCGTGCCTTCGCGGGTCCCGAGCCGGGCGGATCCAGCGGCGCGCCCGGCGTCCTCCTTGCCCTGTTCCAGCGCCGCGAGTACCTCGAGGCCGAGCTCGCGCACTACGGCGCGCTCGCTGCCGCGGGTCACGTCGTCGTCGTCGGTGCCGTCGGACCGCTCCCCGAGCTGCCACCCGGGGTCCACGGCGTCGCCTTCGGTGACGGCGACGCCCGCGCCCGCTCCTGGCTGCTCCTGACGGTCCGCGGCCCGTACGCGAGCCTGCTCGAGGCACGCGACGAGCACGACTTCGCACCGGGCGAGGAGACCCTCGAGGCGAGCCGGGCCTTCGCGGCCGACTGGACCGTGCACAGGGGCGCCGTCCTCGAGCGCGCCCGCGCCGAGCTCGACCGTCTCGCCGGCGCCGTCGATCCGGACGTGCTCGCCGGCGCACAGGCGATCGTGGCCGACAGCGGCGCGCGCCCGGTCTCCGAGGGCGAGGCGCGCCTTGCCGACGCGGCGCAGATCCTCGTCGCCGGGCTCGAAGCCGGAGAGCGCCGTGCGGCACGGCTCCGGCTCGCGCTCGACCAGGCCAGGGCACGCGCCGAGCAGGACCAGCTCACCGGATTACGCAACCGCCACTTCCTCGAGCGCTACCTCGGCAGCCTCGACAGGCCCGCGGACCTCGTGACCCTGCTCGTCGACGTCGACGATCTGAAGGTCGTGAACGACACCCACGGTCACCAGGCTGGCGACGCCGTGATCTCCGCCGTCGGCTCGATCCTGCGCCAGCGCATCCGGCCCGGGGACATCGTCGTGCGCTGGGGCGGCGACGAGTTCCTCGTCCTCGCCCCCGTCCGCACGAGCGAGGACGCCGTCGGCTTCGCCGAGCGGCTCGCCAGGATCGTCGCGTCGAGCCACCCGGATCCCCCGTTCGAGCACCTGCCGCTGTCGGTGTCGGTCGGGGTCTGCACGACGCGCCAGACCCGGCTCCCTCTCGAACGCCTCGACGCGGGGCTCCGCCTCGTGAAGCAGAGCGGCAAGGGCCACGCGGCGCTCGCGCCGGGACGGCAGCCCGGCTCCGACGTCGACCTGGCGGGCTGAGCCCGCGGCGTCGACCTGGCGGGCTGAGCCCGCTACGCCGGGCGCGGTGCCCGTCCGCGGGCCGGCGTAGCCGGCGCCGGTGCCGGCGCGCGCTGGGCCTCGTCGATCGCCCGGGCGACGCGGCGCAGGAACGACCGGACCGTCGCGCGCGCCACCCGTGCGAGCAGGGCGTCGTCGATCACGTGGCCTGCCCGGCCGAGCGGGGGACGGTAGTGGCCGGCGAGGCGGAGCTCCGACCGGTCTGCGTCGACGACGCGCAGGCGCAGCTCGCCGTCGAGCCGGGGGAACAGCCCCGACGGGCCGGTCGCCTCCCAGAGGATGGGCACCGCGAGGTCCTCGTCGTCGCCGACCGGCTCCCCGAGACGGACCGCGACGAGCTTGCCCAGCCACGCGGGCCCTCCGGGCCCGACGCGGACACGGGCGCTCTCGCCGTGGGCCGACGCGACCTCGCCGTCGGCCTCGTCGGCAAGGGGTGCGAGCCAGGCTCCCTCGCCCCGCAGGCGCTGCGCGACCGAGGCGGCCGGGAGCTCGACGTGGACCGAGTCCTCGACGGCGACCGCGGCGGCGAGACCGTGGGCGTCGGGCGGGACGGGGTAGGTGCCCGCCTCGATCGCGCGGTCGCGCTCGGTGACCGTCGCGAGCCTGGTCGACGCGAGCACCTCCCGGAGCGACGACGCGGCGGCGCCCCAGGTCTCGTGGAGCGGGCAGACCGCCTCCCACCGGCACGGGCCGTCGCCGAGCGCGCACCGATCCGGCGCGAGCGGTCCCTCGGCGGCCTCGACGACCTCGAGCAGGCTCGTCTGCCCGGGCTCCCGGGCGAGCCGGTAGCCCCCGTCCTTGCCGAACGACGACGTCGCGAGCCCTGCACGCACGAGATCACCGAGGATCTGCGAGACGAAGGTCCGCGGCACGCCCATCTCGGCCGAGACCTCGCGCAGCTTCTTCGTCGTACCCGAGTCGTAGGCACGAGCGAGGCAGATCGCGGAACGCACGACGTAGTCGCCACGCTTGGACAAGGTGAGGTTCACGGACAAACTGTAGCCAGCAAGTTGACGTTGGGGGCGCGCCGCCGTGCTAAGACGAGCCCGTCTGCTCGACGACGAGCGAGGCACCTGGCACGACACGAGACAGGACGAGGTCCATGCCGGCTGCACACGAGCCCACCCACGCGAGCGGGACCGGGGAGGGGACCGGGAACGACCAGGATCGCCGCGCGCAGCGGGCGCGCGAGCGACGGGCACGCGCCCGGCGCGCGGGGCGCCGGCGCCTCGCCGTGCTCGTCGCCGCCGTGGTCGCCGCCGTCGCCGTCCCGCTGCTTCTCGCCGGGCCGGCCACACCCTCCGCGCACCGGCCGACTGGTGCAGCCGGCCGGGCGCGCGTGCCTGCGCACCCGGGGGCACCGGCCGCTGCGGCGGCGAGCCGCCTCCCGTTTGCCTCGCCGGCCGGAGCGGGCATGCGGCCCGGTCCCAACCTCGCTCCCGGGTCGGACCCGTCGGTCCTCCCCGGTGACGTCCTGATCGCCGACGAGGGCAACAACCGCCTTCTCGTCGTGAACCCCGCGGGGACGATCGTGTGGGAGTTCCCCCGGCCTGGCGACCTCGGCCCGAAGACGACGTTCCTCGAGCCGGACGACGCCTTCTTCACGCCAAACGGCCAGGACATCCTCGCCACCGAGGAGAACGACCAGGTCGTCTCCCTGATCGGTCTGCGGGCACACCGCCTTCTCTGGCGCTACGGCACGCCCGGCGTGCCCGGCTCGGGACCGGACCAGCTGTCGAACCCGGACGACGCGATGATGCTGCCGGACGGCAACGTCCTCATCGCCGACATCAAGAACTGCAGCCTGCTCCTCGTGCGCGGCGGCACCCACGTGCCCGCCGAGCGCATCGGGATCCAGGACACCTACTGCCTGCACGAGCCACCGCTGCGCTTCGGGAGCCCCAACGGCGCGTTCCCCCTGACCAACGGCCACTACCTCGTCACCGAGATCAACGGCGACTGGGCCGACGAGATCACCCTCGGCGGCCGCGTGCTGTGGTCGACCCATCCGCCGGGCGTCGCCTACCCGTCCGACACCAACGAGGTCTCCCCGGGGCGCTACCTCACCGTCGACTACTCGAACCCCGGGCAGATCGTCGAGTTCGACAACAAGGGACGACTGCTCTGGCGCTACGGCCCGCGCTCGGGTCCCGGCAAGCTCACGACGCCGTCGCTCTGCGAGCCGATCCCGACCAACGGCGACGTGCTCTGCAACGACGACGGCAACGACCGGGTCATCGTCGTCGATCCGCGGACGGACACGATCGTCTGGCAGTACGGCCACGACGGCATCGCGGGCAGTGCTCCGGGCTACCTCTCCGGCCCGGACGGGGTCGACCTCGCGCCGCCCTACTCGCTGCTCGTCCGACACGGGCCGACGATGGGCCTGCCCACGTGGCGGTGCGCGCCCGGCTTGCCGAGCGGCGCCTGCACCGTGTTCGGAGCACCCTGAGCGGACAGGCCGTCCGCGGCCCTGTCCGCAGGCCCTGTCCGCAGGCCTCACACGAGGTGCCGGCGCGCGGCGAGGCGCCGGGCGGCGCTCTCGAGGACGCGCCAGCCGAGCATCGCCGCGGCGAGGAACGCGAGGGCGACCGCGACGAACGGCGCCTTGGTCCCCTGACCTGCGACGACGCGCAGCACCATGCCGAGCGCGACACAGCAGACGACCGCGACGAGAGCCGTCGGGAAGGCCGTCGTCGGCCGGCGCCACGAGCGTGCGAGGACCCAGCCGGCCGCGGCGCCCGTGACGAAGGGCCAGGACGTGCTCGCCATGCCAGCGAGCGTGACCCCGTCCGCATGCACGGACCGGCCGATCCCGACGAAGACGAGGATGCAGACGAGGTCGAGCGCAGCCGCGCGTGCTCCGAGCCGCAGCGCAGCGCTGGTTCCGGCGTCTCTCTGCACGGACCGAGCCTACGACACTGTGCATCTCCGAGCCTGCGGCACGGTGCACCTGCAAAGCCTGCGGCACGGTGCACCTCCGAGCCTGCGGCACGGTGCACCTGCAAAGCCTGCGGCACGGGAGTCGTCCCGGCCGTTCCGGCGGCGCCGACCCGCGGTCCCGCCGCGTGGTCGCCGCGTGGCCGCGCGTGATCCCCGCAGCCGTCTTGACGGGAAGCACGCAGTCGCGTAGAACAGCACACGTCAAGTTCTGCACTTGACGTCATGTCCGATGACCGAGGGGGAGAGATGACGATCCTGACCGAGGACGACCCGGCGAGCGCCCCAGCTCCCCTGCCACGGGCCCCCGCCGCGGGCCACGTCGAACCCGACCCGGTGGCCGTCGCGGTCCACCTGCGACCTGCACAGCGCCGGGGCCTCGTCGAGCACTTCGCCCCGACGGACCCACCCCGCTCGCTCGACGTCGCTCGCCACCCGGTCGTCGCCCGCCTTCTCCGCAACCGGCGCCTGCAATTCCTGCTCATCCTGCCCAACCAGATCGTGTTCTGGGCGGTGATCCTGCTCGGCCTGCTCGGAACCGTCGTCCCCGGCCTCAACTTCGGAACCGCGATCACCTGGTACCTCTGGTTCTGCCTCGTCTTCGTGATGATGGTCGTCGTCGGGCGGGCCTGGTGCGCGATGTGCCCGTTCGGCGGCTTCGGCGAGTGGATCCAGCGCCGCGCGCTCTGGCGGCGCACGCAGAAGGCCCTCGGCCTCGGCCGCAAGCTGCCCGAGCCGATCGCCCAGTACGGCTTTCTCATCTCGGTCGGCTCGTTCCTCCTGCTCACCTGGATCGAGGAGACCTTCAACATCGCCGGGCCGGGGGCGCCGCACGCGACGTCGTGGATGGTCGTCGGCATCGTCTCCTCCGCCCTCGTGTTCTTCCTCGCGTTCGAGCGCCGCACGTTCTGCCGCTACATCTGCCCGCTGTCGGCCCTCATCGGCACCGTCGGCGCGATGGGGTCTGTCGCGGGCTTCCGCACGCGCGACCGCGAGGTCTGCGTCTCGTGCGCGACCAAGGACTGCATGCGCGGCAGCAGCTCGGGCTACGGCTGCCCGTGGTACACCTGGCCCGGCTCCGCCGACTCGAACCTGGCCTGCGGGCTGTGCACCGAGTGCTACAAGTCCTGCCCGTCGGACAACATCGGCCTCTTCCTGCAAAAGCCGATGACGTCCGTCGTCGCCCCGAGCCGCCGCCGCTTCGACGTCGCGTGGGCGGTGTCGGTTCTCTGGGGCCTCGTCATCTTCCAGCAGGTCAATGCCACGAACATCTACGCGAGCGCCGACGGCTGGCTGAACAGGACCCTGCACATGCGCTACCCGGACCCCGTCGACTACGTCGGGATCATCGCCGGCGTCGCGCTCGTGATGGGTGGGATCGCCTGGGTCGTCCAGCGCGTCCTCGCCCGCGCGGACGTCACGGTTCCGGCCGGCGGGACGGGCTACCTCGACCGGACGAGCCGCTTCCGCATGTGGTTCGTGCCGCTCATGTACGGGCTCATCCCGGTCGTCGGGGCCGACTACTTCGCCCGGCAGCTACCGAAGTTCTTCAAGCACGTGCCGCGCCTCGTCCCCGCGATCGGCGCGTGGTTCGGCGCGGGGTCGACCCACTCGTCGCTCTACAACCTCCACCTGCTCGCGAACCCGAGGATCGTCACCGTGCAGGTGGTGGTCATCGCCCTCGGCACCCTGGCAGCGGTCTCGACGAGCTGGAGGATCGCCGGCCGGGACCTCGCCCCGCTGAGCAGCCGGCCACTCGCCGCCCGGCTCACCGCCGCCGGGCTGGCGCTCGCCTGCGGCCTCGCGGCGAGCATCCTCTACGTCATCATGCACGCAGCGTCCTAGGAGCGGCCACCATGACACTCGCCCCGTCCCGCCCGACCGACCAGCGCGACCCCGCACACCACGCAGGGCCGATGGTCACCGTGCTCACCGACCGGTGCGCCGGCTGCCAGGAATGCGTCGTGCGCTGCCCCACCGGAGCGCTCGGGATGGACCCCGCACGCTGGGTCGCCCGCGCGGAGGCGTCCCTGTGCGTCGGCTGTCGCCAGTGCGTGCGCACCTGCCCCTTCTCGGCCATCGCCGTCGAGGGACCGATGCTCGTCGCCGAGCGGAGCGCGCTCGCAGCGGCGTCGCCCTCGTCGCTGCCCGGCGACGTCGCCGAGACCCGCTTGGGCTTCGCGAGCTGGGACGAGGCCCTCGCGGAGGCGGCACGCTGCCTCGACTGCCCCGATCCGACGTGCGTGCGGGGTTGCCCCACCCACAACGACATTCCTGGCTTCGTGCGCGCGCTCGCCGCCCGGGACCTCGACGCCGCGCATCGCGTGCTGCGCAGGACGACCGTGCTCCCCGACGTCTGCTCGCGCGTCTGCGACCAGGCGCTGCAGTGCGAGGGCTCCTGCAGCTGGTCGCTCGCCGGCGGGCGCCCCGTCGCCGTCGGCGCGCTCGAGCGGTTCGTCACCGAGAGGGCGCCCGTCCCGCCACCCACGCCGGCCCACGCTGCGCTCGGCGGCGAGCGCGGCGCGAGCCTCGAGGTCGCGATCGTCGGCTCGGGTCCCGCGGGGATCGCCGCGGCCTGGGAGCTCGTCGAGGCCGGCGCCCACGTCACCGTCTACGACAAGGCAGCCAAACCGGGAGGCTTGCTCGACTGGGGCATCCCGGACTTCACGTTGCCGAGCGCCGTGGCCGAGCGGCCGTGGGCGCAGCTCGTCGAGGCCGGCGTCGAGCTGCGCTGCGGGACAGCGGTGTCCGCCGAGGATCTCGAGCGCCTCGCCGCGGAGAACGACGCCGTCCTGCTCGCCCACGGCGCCGGCGTCCCCGTCGTGCCCAAGGTCCCCGGCGTCGACCTCGACGGGGTCGAGGACGCGAGCACCTTCCTCGAGCGTGCCCACGTCGCGCTGACGGGGCGGACCCGCCTCGCCGACCTCGACACCGCAGCCGGCGCGCGCAACAGTGCTGCCGTCGTGCTCGTGCTCGGCGCCGGCAACACGGCGATGGACGTCGCCCGCAGCGCCCGCCGGCTCGGTGCCCGGGCCGTCTGCGTCGACTGGATGGACGAGCGCTTCGCGCCCGTCCGGCCCGACGAGCTCGACGAAGCCCGCGCCGAAGGTGTCGACGTCCTGTTCTCGTCGACCGTCGTCGCTCTCGAGGGAGCCAGCGGCCACGTCACGCGCGCCGTCCTCGCGACTACCCGCCAGGAGCGGCGGGACCGCCGCCCCGAGGTCCTTGCCGGAAAGACGAGCGTCGTCGAGGTCGACTGCGTCGTGCTGGCGATGGGGTACCGGACGGACACCTCGCTAGCGGCGGGCCAGCGCGACCTCCCCGTCGTGAAGTCGGTCGAGCAGTACCCGGACCGGCGTACCGTGGCAAGCGGGATCCTCGCCAACCCCGCACCGCCCTTCGCCCGCCACCAGCCCGTCGGCCGGCTCGCGCTCGCGCGCGAGTCCGCGCGCGTCGCAGCCGGCTTTGCGCGCGCGGCGCGCGTCTGGGTGGCCGGCGACGCGCTCGTCGGCCCCTCGACCGTCGTCGAGGCGATGGCCCAGGGCAAGAGCGCGGCGGTCGCCATCCTCGCGCACCAGCCACGCCGCCCCGGAGTCGCCCCTCTGCCCCCCCGCCACGTCGTCGTCGTCGTCGACAGCGTCGGCGGCCGCACGAGGTCCGCCGCGACCGTCATCGCCGACATCCTCGCGACCACCGGGGCGAGCGTCGAGACCTGCCGCGTCGAGGACGCGACGCGCTCCGTGCTCGCCCGCGCCGACCTGCTCGTGGTCGGGAGCTGGACGGAGGGGCTCGTCGTCGCGAAGGTCGGGCCGTCCCGGGCGACGCGCGCGTTCCTCGATTCCTTGCCGCCGCTGCCCGGGCTGCGCTCTGTCGTGTTCTGCACCTTCGGCGTCTCCCCGAGGGGCACCCTCGCGGCGATGCGCGACGCGCTCGCCGAGCGGGGCGCTGAGGTCGTCGCGTCCGCGGCCTTCGGACCGGGCAAGCTCGCCGAGCGCGCGGCCGTCTTCGGCCACAGCCTGCACAGCGAGCTCTGGCCCGGCGGGGACCTCGACGCGGACCTCGACGGGGCGTCACGGCGAGGCGCCCTGCGCGTCGTCGAGCGCTGAGCCGCCGTTCCTCGCTCATCCACCCCGCCGACCCGTCGGAGCGCGCGAGCATGCCGGCGCCGCTCATCGTCGAGGGAGCACGGCCCGGACGCTCGTCCCCGACCCGGGAGCCGAGCGCAGCTCGAGTCGGCCCCCGAGCAGGCTCGCGCGCTCTGCCATCCCGAGCAGGCCGAGATGGTCGCCGGTGAGGTCGTCGACCTCCTCGGGGATGAAGCCTGTCCCGTCGTCGGTCACGACGATCGTGAGCTCGGTCGTACCGAGCGCCACCTCGACGGCGAGCGACGCGGCGGCGGCGTGCCGGACGGTGTTGTTGACGCACTCCTCGACGATCCGGAACGCGCCGAGCTCGACGTCGGGGTCGAGCCGGCCCTGCTCGCCGGACACGGCGAGATCCGTGACGAGGCCCGCCTCCTCCTCGACGTCCGCGAGCAGGCTCGACAGCGCCGGGACGAGCCCGAGCTGGTCGAGCGCAGGCGGGCGGAGGTCACGGGCGAGCGTGCGCAGCCGCGATGCCGCCTCGAGCACCTGGCCCCGCGCCTCGCCGAGGCGCCGGGCGACCTCGCCCGGCACGCCGGGGGAACCGGCCAGGGTCTCGAGATGGCGCGCGAGGTGCAAGAAGAGCTGGAGCGGCTCGTCGTGGAGCTCGCGTGCCAGGCGCCGCCTCTGGTCCTCCTCCGCCTGGACGACGAGCGCGGCGTAGTGGGTCGCGCGCCGGCGCTCCGTGCTTTCCTGCGTGACGTCTTCGAGCATGAGCTGGGCCGAGGGCTCGCCGCTGTGACCGGTGAACGAGACGAGCGCGACGCGGTAGTCGCGCCCGTCGGCCAGGTGCACGGCCCGGCCGGCGAGCTCGGCGACGGGCGCCTCGAGGCCGAGCAGCTCCGCGACGCCCGTGCCGATCGGGTGCGCACCGAGGATGCGCCGGGCCGCGGGGTTCGCCTCCCGCACGGCCCCCGACCCGTCGAGGACGAGGATCGGGGCGTTGTTCGACTCGAAGAGCTGGCGGTAGCCGGCCTCGACGGCGAGCCGCTCGGCGGTCGCGCTCTCGACGCGCTCGTGCGCGAGCCGTTCCGCCTCGATCCGCTGGCCGAAGACGAACGCGACGGCGTCGACGAGGACCAGCTCGACGAGGTCGCCGCCGACGTGGCCACGGTCGCCGGGCAGGAGCAGGTCCGGGAGCCAGAGCAGCGTCGCCCACAGGGCGGTCGCGGCCGATCCCGCGAGGCCGTAGCGCAGCGCCGCGTAGCCCACCGGGACGACCAGCAGCGCGACGGGTAGGCCGGAGGGAAAGGCGCCGGTCTCGCTCGACACCCGGAGATCGAGCGCGAGGTGGACGCCGGCGATCACGACCACCATCGCCTGGATCGACCAGAAGCGGCGCTCGCGCAGCGGTGGTCGCACGGCACGCTCGAGCGCCGTGCGGAGCTCAGTCGCGGCGCGGTCCGTCGGAGCCCTCCGTCGCGGTGAGCCTGTGCCGCAGGGAGTAGGCGACGGCCTCGGTCCGCGACGTGACCCCGAGCTTCGCGAGCACGCCGGAGACGTGCCCCTCGACGGTGCGCAGCCCGAGTCCCATCTCCGCGGCGATCTGCTTGTTCGAGCGGCCCTGGACGAGCAGGCCGAGCACGTCGTGCTCACGGTCCGTGAGCGTGCCCGGTCCCGGTCGGGCGGCCGGGCCGTCACGCCAGCGGCGCGCGAGGCGTGCCGAGATCGCCGAATCGAGCACGAGGACCCCCTCGGCGACCGCCCGGACCGACTCGACGAGCTCGCGGCCCGACGCGGTCTTCATGAGGTAGCCGCGCACGCCGATGTCGAGCGCTTCGGCGACGTACGCGTAGTCGTCGTAGGCGCTCACGACGAGCACCCGGACCTCGCTAGCACGGGACGCGAGCTCGCGCGCGAGCCCGAGCCCGCTCATCCCGGGGAGGTTGACGTCGACGAGCGCGACGTCGGGGGCGAGCTGCGCGCACAGCTCGACGCCCTCCTCCCCGGTGCCGGCCTGCCCGACCACCTCGATGTCGTCCTCGCGCGCGAGCAGCTGGGCGGTCCCCTCCCGCACGAGCACGTGGTCGTCGACGATGACGGTCCGGATCACGCAGGAGCCACCGCAGCGCGCCCGCCCCGGGCCTCGACCGGCGGCTCGTAGGAGCAGCTCGGGTCCTCGGCGAAGGGGTCGCCCGTCCGTGCCCACGCCTGGGCGCGCGAGCCCCCGCAGATCTCGCGCAGCTCGCACCGGCCACACCGGCCGCGCAGGCGATCCGGGTCGCGCAACGCCGCGAGCAGCGGTGCCTGTGCGTAGATCTGCGTGAGCGGCGTCTCGCGCACGTTGCCCGCCACGAGGGGGAGGAAGCCGCTCGGGCTGACGTCGCCGACGTGGGAGACGAACACGACGCCGCGCGCGTCACCGACGGCGAGCGGGGGGCGCCGGCGCGGCGCGCGCGTCTCTGCGCGGCGCTCGATCCCGCCGAGCGCCGCGAGCCGCCTGTGCAGCTCGTCGTAGAGAGGACCCCGCGGGGGGTGCACGCCCCGCAGCTCCGCGGTGGTCGCGAACCGCCTGAACTGCGGTGCCTCCGTCGTCTTCACGGGCATCGCGTCGGAGACGTCGTCGAGGAACGCGAGGACCTCCTCGGTCTCCGGCGCGCCGAGCGCGCCGAGTCGGGCGCCACGTCCGACAGGCACGAGGAAGAAGACACTCCACAAGCTTGCACCGAGCGAGGCGACGAGGTGGGCCACGCCGGGGAGCTCGAGGACGGTCTCGGCGCTCGCCGTCGTGTTCACCTGGACCCGCAGGCCCGCGGCGCGCGCGGCACGGACCGCGGCGACGGTCCAGTCGAACGAGCCGATCACTCGCCGGAACGCGTCGTGGGCGCGGGGGTTCCCCGCGTCGATCGAGAGCGAGACCGCCCCGGCGCCTGCCTCGCGCAGGGCAGCGAAGCGGCCGGTGGTCGCCCGTGGAGTCCCGGCCGGCGAGACGGCGATCGTGAGCCCGAGACGCGCGCCGTGCGCGACGAGGCCGGTGAGGTCCGACCGCCGGAAGGGGTCGCCGCCGGTGAGCACGACGATCGGGCGCGGGCTGCCGAGGGAGGCGAGGTCCTCGAAGACCGCCCGCACCTCGTCGCCGGCGAGCTCGTCGGGATCCCGTGTCCGGATCGCGTCGGCGCGGCAGTGCGCGCACGCGAGCTCGCAGGAGCGCGTGAGCTCGAGAAGGACCAGGAACGGGCGCGCACCGGCGTCGAAGCGGAGCCGGCGGACGCCGCCCGCGTCACGGCCGGCTCGAGCGGCAGGTCGGGCATCCGCGGGTCGCACATTGTCAATCTAGTCGCTACACCTTCTCGGGTCTGGCTGGATCGCAGATCCGCTCCGTCCAACCCGTCGTCGACGCCGCAGCCTCGTCCCGGCAGCTGACGGCTCCGGCAGGGGAGTCGCAGCGGGGTCGCACCTGCTAAGTGCAACTGAGTTGCTCCATGTAGAGTCCAATGCTGTCTTGTGCAAGACCGACGGCAATGACAGGAGCGCTCGTGACGATGCCCAACGCCGCTCGGCGACCGTGGCTGATCCAAGGCGGTATGGGGATCGCCGTCTCGCACTGGCCGCTCGCGCGGGCCGTCGCCGCCGCGGGCCAGGTCGGCGTCGTCTCGGGCACCGGGATCGACTCGGTCTTCGTCCGCAGGCTCCAGGACCGGGGGGTCGACCGCGACCTCGGCTCGGTCCTCGATCGCTTCCCGAGCCCGCGCGTCGTCGAGGAGGTGCTCGCCCGCTTCGCCCGCATCCGCCGGTCGAGCACGGCTCGCTACCGCAACCTCGTCATGCCCTCCCACCGGTCGAGCCGGGCCGCCGTCGAGCTCACCGTCCTCGCGAGCTTTGTCGAGGTCGCGCTCGCAAAGCTCGGGCACGCGGGAACGGTCGGCGTGAACCTGCTCACGAAGATCCAGGTCCCGACCGTTCCCAGCCTGTACGGCGCGATGCTCGCCGGTGTCGACGTCGTCCTCATGGGCGCCGGCATTCCCGCCCACGTCCCGGGCATCCTCGACCGGCTCGCGCGAGCCGAGCCCGTCGAGACGCCGCTCACGCTCACCGGTGCACCACCGCGGTCGCGCGCGCCCGTCCTCCGCTTCGACCCCGCGTGGCTCGGTTCGCCGGTGTCGCTGAGACGACCGGCCTTCTTCGGCATCGTCTCGTCCCACGTCCTCGCAACGGCGCTCGCACGCCGGGCCAGCGGCTCGGTCGAGGGCTTCGTCGTCGAGCGAGCCGTCGCAGGCGGGCACAACGCACCCCCGCGCGGCCCCCTCGTCCTCGACGACCGCGGACAGCCCGTCTACGGCCCGCGAGACGAGGTCGACCTCGCGGCGATGCGCGACCTCGGCGTCCCGTTCTACCTCGCCGGCGGGGTGACCGCTCCCGAGCACGTCCGCGACGCTCTCGGTGCGGGCGCCGCAGGGGTCCAGGTCGGCACGTTGTTCGCCTACTGCCGCGAGTCCGGGATGGACCCGAAGCTGCGTGCCGCCGTCGTCTCGGCGGCGCGCGCCGGTGCGGTCGAGGCCACCACCTCGGCACGCGCGTCGTCGACCGGCTACCCGTTCAAGGTCGCGTCCGTCGCCGGGACGCTCTCGGACGGCGAGATCTACGCGGGCCGCGAGCGCGTCTGCGACCTCGGCTACCTCCGAGAGGCCTACGTGACGCCACGCGGTGGCGTCGGCTACCGCTGCCCGGCCGAGCCGGAGCCGGCCTACCGCGCAAAGGGCGGCAGCGCCGAGGAGACCGCCGGCCGGGTGTGCCTCTGCAACGCCTTGATGGCGACCGCCGGCCTGGGCCAGGTCCGCCGCGGCGCGACGAGCGAGCCGCCGATCGTCACGTCCGGGGACGAGATCGCCGGCATCGTGCAGCTCGCCGGTGCCGACGGTTGCTACGGCGCTGCCGACGTCATCACGCACCTCGCCCGCGGGCTTCCAGCCGGGGCGGCGTGACCCTGGCAGGACCCGCGCACGCACTCGCCGGTCCGCGCCGAGCGCCTCAGCGCTCCGCGAGCACCGCGTACCAGAGCCGGTCGGCCACCGCGACCGCGAGCTCGCCGCAGCGCGCGTACGCACCGTAGAGCTCGCGCGCGCGGACCAGCTCGACGGGGTCGGATCCCGCGAGGAGCTCGACCATCGCCGCCCGGTACGCGTGCTCGACTGCCCGGGCCTCCCCGACGACGCCGTCGGCCGCGTCCCCGGCCGAATCGGGCGACGTGCGCAGGACCGTGAAGCCGTCGAGCGTGTGGCGCGCTGCGGCGCGCAGGTGGTCCGCCATCGCACGCGCGTGGGAGTCGGGCGGCCACGAGAGCGCGGACGCCGTGTTCGTGATGCTCTTCGCCTGGTTGACGACGCGGTCGCACCGCTCCGAGAGGATGTAGAGGTCCTCCTGGTCGATCGGGGTCACGAGCGCGCTGCGCAGCGCGGCGAGAAGGGCGCGGCGCGCGTCGTCGGCCGCGTGCTCGAGCCTGTCCACCTCGGCCGCGTCCGGCGCACCGCCACCCGCGGACCATCGGGCGAAGGCCTCCATCGCCTCGACGCTCACCGCACCCTGGGCGACGAGCAGGCCGAGCACGTCCGGCGCGACGGAGAACAGGACACGGGCAAGGATCCTGCGCCGGCGGGGCGCGGATCCTCCCCCCTCGCCCGGGGCGCGTGCGGCGCTCACCGCGCCACCAGCCGGATCAGCTCGTAGAGCGCTGCGCCGAGGGCCGCGCAGAGCGGGAGCGTGACGACCCACACGACGAGCACCCGGAGCACTCCTTCCCAGCGCACGTGGCGCCTGCGGCCGACGAGCCCGCTGCCGACCATCGCCGAGGTGACGACCGTCGAGGTGGAGAGCGGGAAGCCGGCGACTGCGCCGAGGAAGATGACGCCGGCGGACGTCCCCTGCGCGACGAGGTCCTCGACCGAGCTCGTCGTCGAGAGGCCCCCCGAGACGGTCGCCACGATCCGCCGCCCGCCGACCACGGTGCCCACCGCGAGGACGGCAGCGCAGGCGATCCGCACCGTCCACGAGATCGAGAGACCGTGATCGCCGAGAGCAGCTCCCCCGGAGAGCGCGACGGCGAGGATGCCCATCGCCTTCTGGCCGTCGTTCGTGCCGTCCGCGAGACCCACTGCGGCCGAGGCCAACCAGATCCCGGCCCGGAGAGGACGGAGGGCGGCCCTGCGGAGCCGGTACCCGGGGTGCCGGAGCGACCGCGCGACGACCGCCGTCGCGCAGGCCCCGACGACCGGGGCGATCAGGATCCCGAGGAGCACCCCGACGACGCCGACGAGGCGGAGCCCGTCGATCCGGCCCCAGTCGACGGCGTGCCACCCCCCGGCCACCGCGCCGGCGCCCGCGAGGCCGCCGACGAGGCCGACGCTCGCGCTCGTCGGCAGGCCGCGACGCGTCGTGAGCGTCGTGAACACGACCGAGGACAGGCACGCGGCCGCGTAGGTCGCCGCGGCGAGGGCCGGGCGGACGTGGACGATCCCGACGACGGTGCGGGCGACGGCGGTCCCCGCCACGATGCCGCCGACGAGGTGCCAACCGACGGACCAGGCGCCGATCGTGCGGTACGTGCCGGCCCGGGCGGAGACGAGCGCGGCTGTCGCGTTCGCCGCGTCGCTCGTGCCGAGCAGCGCGGCGAGGCCGAGCGCACCGCCGGCCGCGAGCCCCGCGTCGAGGTTCACGGCGCGCGAGAGCCCGCTGACCTGGGCCCTGGCGTCTGGAGGGGCCGCGCATGCACCGGCATCGCACGCACACTAGGCCCCGCTCGCGCTCGCGCTCGTGGTCGTGGTCGTGGTCGTGGTCGTGGTCGTGGTCAGCTTGTCGGCGAGGAGCTGGACGGCGACGGGCTGGGCGACACGTACCCCGAGAGCAGCGCGCCCTTTCCCGGCGCGTCGGCCCGGTACTCGTCCGTCCGCTCCTCGACGACGCTGAAGCCCGTGATGCTGCCGTCCCCGTTCACCGCTGTCGGACCTCGAGAGCCCGGAGCCTCGCCGACGACGATCGCGACGTGTGCAGCGTAGAGTGGCGAGATCCTCAGCCCGTACACCGCCACGTCACCAGGTCGGGGGACGTAGCCCGAGCCGACCGGATGCCACGTGTGCATGCGCACGCCCCACTCGTAGAAGCTCTCCGCGGACGAGTTGAGGTCGCCGTTGATGAACTGGTAGACGACGCGGGCACCGGCCTTCTGTCACACCCAGGCGGCGAAGTCCGCGCACCACTGCTCGTCGCGCAACACGCTGCTCGGGCAGCTCGCGGCGCCGGCGATCCAGTACGCGCTGTACTTGTTGCAGTACGAGTCGGGCGGATCGGTGCGGTAGCCGAGCTGGCTCTCGGCCAGCGAGACGATCCGCTGCCGGAGAGCGGAGAGCCGCGATCGTCCGGCGCCGGGTGCCACGACGGCACGCGTGGACCGCTCGGCGCGCCGGACGGTGCGGCGCTGCGGCGCGCCGGCAAGGAGCACCGCCGAGGCCGCCAGGCACGACAGCGCGATCGCCGTTGTCACCGCGACGAGAGCGGTGGTACGTGCCCGCGGCGCGGGCCGGGCCCGGGTCGGCTGTGGGCTCCGCGGCGTCCGCCGCGCCCTGCCGCACGACGGCGTCCGCCGCGAGCAGGTCCGTCGCCACGTCCCGCCTGGCGCCGCCCGCCCGCCGCGAGC
>DAHWHN010000010.1 GCA_027335685.1 Acidimicrobiaceae bacterium | reverse complement strand
CCGCGGGCGCTATGTCGCCTTCCTCGACCACGACGACGAGCTCGCGCTCGACGCCCTCGAGACCGTGGCCGAGGTCCTCGACTCGGAAGATGCCGACGTCGTCTACTCCGACGAGGACAAGATCGACGCCTCGGGTGAGCGGTTCGACCCGCTGTTCAAGCCCGACTGGTCCCCGGACCTGCTCCTGTCGTTCCAGTACATCGGCCACCTGACAGTCGTCCGGCGCCAGCTCGTCGTCGACCTCGGCGGACTGCGCTCGGACTACGACGGCAGCCAGGACTACGACCTCGCGCTCCGGGCGACCGAGCGTGCGGGCAAGATCGTGCACATCCCGAAAGTCCTCTACCACTGGAGGACGCTGCCGGGCTCCGCGGCGAGCGATGCCTCCGGCACGGTCGCGAAGCCGTGGGCCTACGAGGCGGGCCTGCGCGCCATCGAGGACGCCCTCGCGCGGCGGGGCGAGGCCGCGGAGGTCACCCAGGAGCCGCGCTTCGCCGGCCGCTACCACGTACGCCGCCTGCCGAGCTCCGAGCCGCTCGTCAGCGTCGTCATCCCCTTCCGCGACGAGCCCGGCCTCCTCGCGACGTGCTGCTCCTCGCTGCGCGACGACCCGGGCTACGACCGCGTCGAGCTCGTGCTGGTCGACAACGGCAGCGAGCTCCCCGAGACCGCGGCGCTGCTCGAACGGCTGGCGGCCGAGCCCGGCGTCACGGTCCTCACGTCGCCGGGACCCTTCAACTGGGCAGCGCTCAACAACGAGGCTGCCCGCGAGGCCTCCGGCGAGGTCCTGCTCTTCGCGAACAACGACATCGAGGCGCGCTCGCCGCGCTGGCTCCACGCGATGCTCGGTCACGCCCTGCGGCCCGAGGTCGGCGCGGTCGGAGCCCGGCTCGTCTACCCCGACGGAGCGATCCAGCACGCAGGCGTCGTCGTCGGCCTCGGGGGGATTGCCGGCCACGTCCTGCGCGGCCTGCCCGGGGACCACCCCGGCTACACCTCGATGGCCATCCAGACGCGCAACTGCTCCGTCGTCACCGGAGCGTGCATGATGACGAGGCGGGAGGTGTTCGACTCCGTCGGGGGCTTCGACGAGGACCTGCCCGTCGCGTTCAACGACGTGGACTACTGCCTTGCGCTGCGCGAGAAGGGGTTCCTCGTCGTGTACACGCCGCTCGCAGAGCTCGTCCACCACGAGTCGCGCAGCCGCGGCCACACCGACGACCTCGCCGAGTCGCGTCGGATCCTCGAGCGGTGGGGGCACGTCATCGTGGCCGGCGACCCCTACCTCAATACGAACCTCAGCCACTGGCGATACTGGTGCCCACTCTCGACTGCACAGGAGGACGACCGGTGGAAGACCTACCTGGAGACAGCGGTCTCGACGCGCGCGCGGTCGTCGAGCACCTGAGGGCGCTCGTCGACAGCGCGCCGGGGGCCTACCCGCGCGACTGGCTGCCCCAGGCGACGTTCGACGAGCTGCTCGTGCGGGCCGACCGCGACCCGATCCACCTCCACCCCAGCCTGCACCACCTGCACCGGCGGTGGGACATGGGGCACGCACGCACCCAGACCGGTACCGGCTTCGGGCCGAAGGCCGTCGTCCGGCGCCTCCTCGCCCGTGTCGTCAACTCCGCGCTCGACCGCTACTTCGCCGAGGAGCAGGAGTTCCGGGCGGCGCTCGCGCAGTCGATCGACGCGATCGCCTACCGGGTCGACGAGGTCTCGAGCGCGGACCTCCGCGCACTGCTCGAGGTCCTCCGCAACGACCTCCTCGACCTCGCCCGCTACGTCGACGACCGGATCGACACCCGGCTCGGCGACCGCTAGGCCGGTGCGGGTGCCGCGGGTCGCGATCGTCACGCAGCACTGGGGCAGCCGTCCCGACGAGCTGACCGAGATGACGCGCCTCGTCGCGGGCGCGCTGGCCCGGCACGCCACCGTCGAGATCGTCCACCTGCTCGCGCCGCCGGAACCGCCGAGGACGAGCGTCGACAGCGTCTTCAGGGTCCACCAGGTCCCGCTACACGGCGCGCGTCCCCTGCGGGCGAGCATCCTGCGCGCCGCGCTCGGGACCTACGACCGCGGCCGCAACGTCCCGGCGCGCGCGGCGACGATCCTGCACGACCTCGAAGGCAGCGCTCCCGACGTCCCCGACCTGCTCGCGGAGCTCGCCCCCGACGCGGTCGTGCTCGCAGGCCACCACCAGCCATGGGACGTCCGCGCGCTCGGCGCGCGCGGCGCGCGCGGGGCCCCCCGGGTCGTCGTGCTCCCCTGCACCGCCGACGGCTCGACGCTGCGATCCGCTCCGGTCGCCCGCCTGCTCGACCGGGCCGACGTGGCCGGGGCGGCGCACTCCGGCGAGCGGCGCGCGCTCGAGGCGGCGACGGCCGGGGCGGTCGAGGCCCGCGACCTCGGGCTCGGAGTCGGGGTCAACCGGAGCGCGGCAGCCAACCGCCTGTTCGGCGTGCGGTTTTTCGGTGCCTACGTCCTCATCATCCGGAGCTTCCCGCCCGGCGGGTCCCGCTGGGGCCGCTCGGTCACCCACGACGTCCTGCGCTCGACGCTCGGCGACATCTCCGTCGCCGAGGTCGACGGCGACACCTGGCGGATCGGCGACAAGGAGAACACCCTCGAGCTGCCCGTCAGCCCGAGCCGGGTCAACCTCTGGCGCCTGATGGCGCATGCGATCGCCACAGTCGACCTCCGACCTCCGGGGCCGGTCGGCCGCGAGACGATCGAGTCGCTGCTGCTCGGTACCCCCGTGGTCGTCCCCGAGGAGAGCGCCGCCCACGAGCACGCCGCGGACGCCGGGGGCGGCCTGTGGTACCGCAACGACGGCGAGCTCATCGACTCGGTGCGCGCCCTGTCGGACCGGCGGCTACGCGACCGGCTCGCGGTCCAGGGCAAGCGATGGGCCGACAGGTACCACGGCGACATGGACGACTTCGTCGAGCGGATGCGCGTGCTCGTGCTCGGAGACAGCTCGTCCACGCCCTGACGGACCCGGACGACCCGGGCCCCGGGTCCACGCCGCCCTCCGGTGACGTGCTCCGGCGGGCGGCCCTGACGTCACGACGACGTCGGGCTCCGAGCCCGCCGTCAGCTCCTGGCGGCGCCCGCGCGGTCGCGCAAGTCGGCTGCCAGGCCGTCGAGAATGTCGGACTCCGACACGATGAGCGTGTCGTGACCGGTCGCAGCCATCACCGTGCGCAGCACGAGGGCTCCGGCTGCGATGACGTCGGCTCGCCCCGGCTCGACCCCGGGGCGCGCCCCGCGCTCTGCAGCCGTCTCGGCGAGGAGCTCGCCGGCGAGCCTCTCGACGTCGGACCGGGCGAGCACGTGGTGGTGGATGGCGTTGCGGTCGTAGGCGGGAAGGCCGAGCGCGAGCGTCGCGAGCGTCGCGACGGTGCCGGCGACGCCGACCATCGCCGTCGGGCCGCGCAGCGCCGGGTAGCGCTCGAGCGCGTCCCGGACAAGGCCGTCGACGTGGTGCGCAGCCCGCGCGATCGACTCGTCGTCGGGCGGGTCCTCGACGAGGTACCGCTCGCGCACGCGCACGCAGCCGACGTCCAGCGAGACGGCCGCGGCGACAGGATCGACCCACGGGCCCCGGCGGCCGTCGGTTGCCTGCGCCGCGTGGGCGCCCGTCGCCGGCATCGCGCCGGCCACGAGCTCCGTCGAGCCCCCACCGAGGTCGACGACGAGGTAGGGCCCGGCCCCGGGATCGAGATCGAGCGTCGCGCCGCGGTAGGAAAGGCGCCCCTCCTCCTCTCCCGAGAGCAGCTCAGGGGGAGCTCCGAGGACGGCGCGCGCTGCGTCGAAGAAGCTCTCGGCGTTCGACGCGTCGCGCGCGGCCGAGGTGGCCGTCGCCCGGGCACGCACGACGCCGTAGGCGTCCATCACCTCCCGGTACTGCGCGAGCACGGCAACAGTCCGCTCGATCGCGTCCGGCGCGAGCAGGCCGGTCCGGTCCACGCCGGAGCCGAGACGTGTGATGACCGTCCGGCGCTCGAGCGTGCCGCCCGCCGCATCCGTGACGAGCAGCCGAGTCGAGTTCGTCCCGCAGTCGATCGCCGCGACCGCCCCGTCGATCTCTCCCCCGAGCACGTCGACGACCCAGCGCCCGACAGGGTCGCGCCCCCCGGCGAGGTACCAGGCGAGGTGCGCGTGGAGGCACTTGACGCCGACGCGGGTCCCGGCCACGCCGCCATGGGGCCGTGGCCCCGTGTGCCCTGCCGGCAGGGCGGCGTCACGCTCCGCTGCGTAGCGCTCGTGTGCCGCAGCGAGCTCCTCTGCGGGGACGGCACGCTCGGCTGCAGCGACGCCGCCAGCCGATTCGAGCCGCCCGACGGCCTCGCGCTCACGCCTGCCGACGAGCCAGTAGCGCGTCGGCATCGGCGTCCCGTCGCCGAGCAGCGGGTCGTTGCGCACGACGACCGGCCCGCCGAAGCGGTCCCGCACCACGACGCGCATCTGCCCCGCCAGGGGGCGGCCGAGGAGCGCCTCGACGGCGGCGACGTCCTCCGCCGTCGCTGGAGCGTCGGCCTCGTCCGTCGCGTGACGAGCACGACCGGCGTGCCCGGGTCGCGTCGGCTCCGCGACCTCGCCGGGAGCTGACCCGAGCTCCGAGACGAGATCCGGTCGCGACCGCCACAGGGCCTCGAGGGGCCCGGCAAGCGGCAGGAGCGGCCACACCTGCGCGTCGATCCGGACCGGGCCGCTGCGCCGCTGGCCTCTCGTGCCGATCACGACCGGCCCCGTCGTCGACGCTGCGACGGCCGTCCAGAGGGCAGGGTCGAGCGGGGCGTCCTGCCCGGGCACCTTGGTCAGCGAGACGACGACGGCCTCGTGACCCGCTCGGGCGCACCAGTCGACGGCAGAGCGCACCGCAGACGCCTCGCTCGCCACCACCGACTCGTCGAGCAGGACGGTCACGCCCTCGGGGAGGGAGGCGACCACCTCCTCCGCGTCCGTCACGACGACGACCTCGTCGAGCCCGGCGCGAAGCGCTGCATCCGCGAGCAGCGCGACGAGGGGACGCAGCTGCGGCCGGGAACGGCGCGGGCGCCGCCCGTCGTGCAGCGGGCGCGAGGCAGGACGCCCTCCGAGAGCGAGCACGACGCCAGCGACGGTCACCCGCGCAGCGTACCGGGCACGGCGGGAGCGCTCGGACACCGCGCGGGAGCGCCCGGGTCGCGATCCCGACCTCGCGGGACCGAGCCGGTCCGGAAGGAACCAGGCTGGCCGTTGCGCACGCGATCCGCGCGCAATAGCCTCGGCACGCGTGACCGTCGACGCGGCCGCTCGGTGTCGTGCGCCAGGCGGTCGGCTGCAATCCCGGTGCCGCCGGAAGGCAGGACCGGCGAGGCGGTCGTCGGCGCGCAGCCTCGCCGCGATGCTCGCCGCCACCGTCGCCCTCGGGAGCGGTGCGACAGCGGCGCAGGCTGCGACCAGCCCAGGGGGTGCGGCACTTCATGCCCGAGCCGCGGCGCTGACGGCCACCATCTCGTCGGAGGACGCCGCGCTCGCCGCGCTCGGCGAGCGCTACCTCGCCGAGCGGTCCGCCGACATCGCAGCCGAGCGACGCGCGCACGTGCTGCGCGCGCAGATCACCCGGATCGCCGGCGCGGTCGCACGCGATCGAGCCGACGTCCTGGCAGCGGCCGTCTCGGCCTACGTCAATGCCGGGAACGACGCGAGCTTCGGGCTCCTGTTCGGCGGTACTGCGAGCTCGCTCGCAGCCGGGCAAACGTACCTGCGGGCGGCGTCCGACCAGCTCGGCGAGATCCTGACACGCCTGCGCGACGCGACGCACGCCCTCACGGTGTCGCTCGCCACCGAGCGGCAGGCGAGTGCAGCTGCCCGGGTCGCGCTCGCCGCAACTGTCGCCGACCGCACGAGCGTCCTCGCCGGGGTCGCCCGCGAGCGGCGGCTACTCGCCGGCGTCGACGGCCGGCTTGCCGTTCTCGTCCACGACGAGGTGCTCGCCCGCCAGCGCGCTGCTGCCGAAGCCGCGGCACGGGCCCAGGCCGCTGCAGCCGCGCGAGCTGCAGCCGCGCGAGCTGCAGCCGCGC
>DAHWHN010000005.1 GCA_027335685.1 Acidimicrobiaceae bacterium | reverse complement strand
TCGCGGGGCTGTCGGTCGTCTTCACGACCCTCGTCGGCTGCCTCGTCGGCCTCCGCGGCGCAGACCCGACGGCACTCGACCTCGTCCGTGCCTACGGAGGGGGGCGCTGGTCGCAGCTCGTTCGGGTCCGGGTGAAGGCCGCCCTGCCGTCGACCTTCGCGGGCCTTGCCATCTCCGGCCCCGCCGCGGTGCTCGGTGCCATCGTGGGCGAGTACCTCGGCGCATCCCAGGGACTGGGCGTCGCGCTCATCAGTGCCAACGAGAACCTGGACTCGCGCCGCGCCTTCGCGATCGCTCTCGTCGCGACCGCGCTCGCGGGCGCCGCGTACCTCGCCGTGTCGGCCTGCGGTCGGCTCCTCGCCCCGTGGGCGCCGCGACGCGTCGCCGCGCGATGAGACGGGCACCGTGGGGTCCGACGGCGAGGTCGGGCGCGACGCACCTACGGCGCGCCGGAGGGCGCCTCGCGCGCACCTGCGCGGTGAGCGTCTCGACCCTCGCCGCCATCTGCGGCCTGTGGCAAGGAGCGATCGAGCTGTTCCACCTGAGCCCTTTCGTCGCGAAGGGTCCGGTCGCCGTCTACGACTTCCTCGCCACGAGCCCGTCGGCGTCGGCGGCTCGCTCGACGCTCGCGTCTGCGCTCCTCGTCACCCTGCGCGACGCAGGCCTCGGCTACCTCGGCGGGAGCGCTGTCGCGCTCGGCGTCGCGCTCGGCGTCGCCCTGCACCGCGACGTCGCCCAGACGGTCATGCCGGTGGCGATCGCGCTGCGGTCCGTGCCTCTCGTCGCCCTCGTGCCGATCCTCACGCTGCTCCTCGGCCAGGGCCTGCTCGCCGTCACGGTGATCGCAGGCATCGTCACGTTCTTCCCGACGCTCGTCAACGTCGTCGCCGGTCTGCGATCTGCCCCCGCGCAGGCCTTCGACCTGCTGGCCGCCTACGGGGCGAGCGAGAGGGCCGTGCTCCGCAAGGTCCAGCTGCCCTACGCGCTACCGGCGCTGTTCGCGTCGGCACGCATCGCCGCGCCCGGAGCCCTCCTCGGCGCGATCCTGGCCGAGTGGCTCGCGACCGGCCAGGGTCTCGGAGACCTCATGGTGACGTCCTCCTCGACCGCCGACTACTCGATGCTCTGGTCCGCGGTGGCAGCGATCACGACGGTCTCGATCCTTTTCTACAACGCGGTGGGGGCGCTCGAGCGCCCGGTGCTCGCGCGGCTCGGCTTCGGCGGCCCGTGACGGCCCGTCGATCGGCGCTCGAGGCGGCCGGACCGGACCCGTCGGCTCCTACAGCGCCCGCAGGATCGAGTCGTCGAACAGGTCCGGCTTGGTGTAGTAGTTGCCGATCTTCTTCGTGCTCGCGAGCCGCAACGTGGCGATGTTCCGCTCGACGTCTGCCGGGTCCATGGCGAACAGCCCAGCCGTGCGCGTGTACGGGGTCTCGACGAGAGCGAGCTGGGCCGAGTTCTCGAGCTTTTGCTGGCTGCTCGACAACCCCAGCTTCTTTCCGTAACGTGCCATCGTGACGGCCAGGCCTGCCGACGGGTCGTCGAGGTCAGCCTGCCAACCGTCCCGCTCCGCGCGCAGGAACGCCACGAGCTCCTCCTTGTGCTCGGCGATCGCGGTCGACGTCGTCTCGTAGATGTCCGCGTAGACCTCGTAGCCGAAGTCCGCCAGGAGGAACGTGTGCACGGGAAAGCCCGACAGCTCGAGAACGGTGGGCTCGTTCGTGACGAAGCCCATCCACGCGTCCACCCGACCCTCGGCCAGCGCCTCCGGGCCAGCCGTGTAGCCCTCGTTCACGGTCGTGACGTCGTCCTTCGCGATCCCGTTGACGGCGAGGAACGTCGACCAGCCCGTGAAGTTGTAGGCGTTGACCCCGACGCGCTTGCCGAGGAGCTCACGAGGGTTCGTCAGGGGCTTCTTCGCCGAGCTGATGATGCAAAACGGATTCTTCTGGTACTTGGCACCGATGATCTTCAAGTCCGCGCCTTGGGCAACCGCCGCCGAGCACGTGTCGGCATTGGAGTCTCCGACGAGCGCCTTGCCGGCACCGACGATCCCTTCGACGTCGACCCCCTCGCCGGGCAGGATCGTCACGTCGAGTCCCTGCTTTCGGTAGAAGCCGTCCTGCTGCGCGAGGTACGACCCGGCGAACTCGGCGTTGGTGAGCCACCCGAGCTGGAACGACAGCGGTGTGGTCGTCGCCCCATCCGCGATCCGCGCACCTGAGGCGAGGTCGACGAGCGAGCCCACACCTCCGGCCAACGCGAGCCCGCCGGCGACCCGCAGACCGCCACGCAGCAGCGCCCGTCGTGTCACGGTCCTGTCGTTCATGATGACTTTCTCGTCTCCCATCTGCGCGAAGGTAGCCACGCTGCGTATCTCGACGGTTTCGGACACATGAACGCAGCGTTTCACCTCGTCCAGTCCGCGAGGACGCTAGTCTCCAACGAATGCCGACAACTTCGACAGCTGTTTATGGCGACAACGTGCCAGGAGATGTCGACCTGCTCGTGCGCGGCTCGGAGCTCCTCGTGACGATGGACGCGGGGGTGGAGATCGCCGGAGGGTGGGTCGCCGTCACGGACGCGACGGTCGTCGCCGTCGGAGCGCCGGGGAGCGAGCCGCCCGCGCGGACGGTGCTGCGCGCGGACGGTTGCGTCGTGACGCCCGGGCTCGTCAACACGCACCACCACATCGTCCAGAACCTCACACGCGCGTTCGCACCGTCGGTGCGCGCCGACCTCTTCGGGTGGCTGCGCACGCTCTACCCGCTCTGGGCGCTGCTCGACGAGGACTCGGTCTACCTCGCGGCCTTCGTCGGTCTCGCGGAGCTCGCCCTCGGCGGGTGCACGACGACGACGGACCATCTCTACGTGCACCCGGCAGGCGGGGGCGACCTGCTCGGCGCGGAGATCGCCGCGGCGCAAGCCCTCGGCATGCGCTTCCACCCGACTCGGGGCTCGATGAGCCTGTCGTCCACAGACGGCGGCCTTCCCCCGCCGGTGGTCTGCCAGGACGAGGAGATGATCCTCGCCGAGAGCGAGGCCGCCGTCACCGCCTACCACGATCGGTCACCGGGCGCGATGGTGCGGATCGCCCTCGCCCCGTGCTCGCCGTTCTCGGTGAGCAAGCAGCTCATGACCTCGACTGCGGAGCTGGCCGAGCGGCTCGACGTTCGTCTCCACACGCACCTCGCGGAAGACGCCGACGAGGACCGCTTCTGCCTCGAGCGGTACGGCTGCCGGCCCGTCGAGCTGTTCGAGGAGGTCGGTTGGCTCTCGGACCGAGCGTGGGTCGCGCACTGCGTCTACCCCGACGTAGACGAGATCGGTCGCCTCGGCCGGGCGCGTGTCGGCGTCGCCCACTGCCCGAGCTCGAACCTGATGCTCGCGGGAGGGCTCGCTCCGATCGCGGAGCTCCGTCGGGCAGGATCGCCCGTCGGGCTCGGGTGCGACGGCTCGTCCTCGGCCGACTCGGCCTCGTTGTGGCTCGAGGCCCGGACTGCGATGCTCGTCGGACGCCTCCGGTCGGGACCTGCGTCGACCGGCGCCCGTGACGCCCTCGAGATCGCGACGCTCGGCGGGGCGAGCTGTCTCGGGCGATCCGGGGAGATCGGCGTCCTGCGTCCCGGCGCAGCCGCCGACCTCGTCTGCTGGAGCCTCGACGGACCGGCGTTCGCGGGTGCGCTCACCGATCCGGTCGAGGCCCTCCTGCGGTGCGGACCGGTGGCGGCGCGCCATACGGTCGTCGCCGGTCGCGCCGTGGTCGAGGACGGTCAGGTGGTGCACCCGGATCTCGACGACGCGATGCGCCGCCACCGCGTGGCGTCCCGCCGCATCCAGGGTCTCGACCGCTGAGCCGGCACCGGCCGGCGGGCTTCAGCTCCCGGACGGTTGCGGGACGGCTCCCCCGATGCCACGGGGGAGGCCGATGACGACCGTCTTCGCCGTCTCGACGCCCTTCGACGTCGTCCCGAGCACGGCGACGCTCTCGCCTTTCTTCACCTGCGCGAAGCTCGCCGAGGAGTCCGTGCGGTCGCGGTAGGTCGTCGAGCTCGTCACGACGACCTTGACCTCCGCGCCCTTGGCCGACTTGAGCTCGAAGCTGTGGCCCGACGCGTCGACCGAGACGACGGTGCCGAACGTGCCGCGACCGAAGCCGCCGGGAAAGCCTCCGCCGAATGCACCGGGAGAGCCGCTGCCGGCAGATCCCGAGCTCGCCTTGCCGATGACGACGATCGCTGCCGTCTCGGAACGTGACGAGCCGGTGCCGATGACGGCGACGCTCTCACCCGGCCGCAACGCGGCGAAGGTCGCCGACGCGCCGCCGCCGACCTTGTACACCGTCGTGGTCGTCACGTCGACACGTAGGTGCGCACCGCTCGCCACGCGGATGACGAAGGTGCGGGCCGACGCGTCGACCGAGAGGACGGTCCCGACCACTCCCGCAGAGCTTGCCGCCGCGACGGCAGCGCCCGAACCGACCGCAGCCGCGTCGGCGGGCCCCGCAGCTGCGAGCACACCAGCTGTCGACGCCGCGACGCCGAGCGCGACGAGCCGCGAGCGCGACACCGGACGTCTCGTGGATGCCGTCATGTCTGGATCGTCTTCTGCATTGAGGTGTCGATATCCTTGCTCGATTGGCGCGCACCACGACGTGCGCACGCTCGGCACGGTCTGCGTCGGCCGGTGCCGGCTCCCAAGTCGTCATCCTCGCGCGCTCACCCGTGAGAACGCCGAGAACAGACTGTGACGACACTGTGAATCCCCCGCAGGCATCGCGATCGCGGCCGGAGCGACCCGTGAGCGGGCCGCGGGGCGCCAGCCACCCGGTCCGCGGAGGATGGTCGCGCGACCTGCCGACTACGCTGTCGGCCGCCACTGGGATTCGCTGCAGCTGCGGCCACGCGGCGCCCGCCTCGAGGGGCAGGTCGTGGCGAGCTGAGCGGCACGCGTCCCACGACGAGCGAAGGAGACGTCGATGTCCCTCATCGATGCGATGGCCGGGCCGCCGGAGGATGCCGATGCGCCCCCGGAGACCAAGCTCGCGAAGGTCCTCGGCTACGTGCCGCGCGTGCTGGCCTCCAAGCCGCACATCGTCTTCCTCGCCGTCCTAGGCGTCTACCTCGTCGTCCTTCCGCTCGTCCACGTCCACGTCTCGGCGTTCGCGGAGCTCGTCGGCGGCAACTACACGAACGTCACGAGCGATCTCGGCGCGTGCATCGCGGCAGGCGGCACTCTCCACATCATCCGGTCCCACCGGGAGCACCGCAAGGAGATCGCCCACCTGCACGAGCTCGTCGCGGAGATGCACGCCAAGCTGGAGGGACGCTCGTGAGGATGGTCGCGCCGTGACGATCGGTCTACGCCGCGCCGCCGGGCGCCGCCGTCGTGCACGCGGGACCGGCGACCACACGGGGCGGTGAGCCCGGCCGCGTCGTGGCCTCGCCTGTGGGCCCGCCTGCACCCCGAGTGGTCGGATCGCAACCTCTCCCTCGTCCTCGCAGCCAGGACGGCCATGAGCGCGGCACGGGCGCTCGCGGGGGTCGTGGCACCGGTCTACCTCGCGCTCGACGGCTTCGACGCCGAGCGGCTCGGGCTGCTGTTCGCCGCAGTCGCCGTGGCGTCGGCGATCATGGCGACGGCGATCGGACTGCTCTCGGACCGGGTCGGACGCAAGCCCTTCCTCGTTGCCGTCCCGCTCCTCGCAGCGCTCGCCGGTGTGGCCTTCGCCGACGACCGGTCCACGGGCGTGCTGTTCGCCGCCGCGGCGCTCGGGAGCTTCGGGCGCGGCTCGGGCGCGGGCGCCGGAGCAGTCGGCCCGTACCAGCCCGCGGAGTCTGCGTTCGTCGTCGAGTCGGTCCTCCCCCGCTACCGCAACGTCGTGTTCGGAAGGATCTCCTTCGTCTCCTCCGTCGGGGCTCTCGTCGGGGGTCTCCTCGCCCTCCTCGCGCCGAGTCACCGGCTCACCGGCCAAGCGGCGACAGCGGCCTTCGGCGACGTGTTCCTCGCCACCGCCGGCCTCGCGGCGCTCGCCGGCTTCCTCGCAGTCTTCATCGTCGAAAGCCGCCCGGATCGCGCCGCCGCGGCGCCCGAGCCCGGCCGACCGGGCCGGCCCGAGGGCCGGCGGCTCCGCTCGGCGCTCTCCGGGATCCACCTCCCGCGTCGCTCGCGACCGCTGCTCTACCGCCTCTGGGTGACGAACAGCCTGAACGGCCTGGCGATCGGGATGTTCGGTCCGTTCGTCACGTACTGGTTCTTCCGGAGGTTCGACGCGAGCGCCGGCGAGATCGGCGCGCTGTTCGCCGTCGTCAACGTCGTGACGGCGGCGGCGACGCTGTCTGCCGCCGGGCTCGCGAAGAGATGGGGCCTCGTGAACACCGTCGGCGCGGTCCGCGGTGCCCAGGCGGCGTTGCTCGTCCCCATGGTCCTCATGCCGAGCTTCGAGGCGGCGGGAGCCGTCTACCTGCTCCGCATGATCGTCCAGCGGATCGGCCTCCCGCTCCGCCAGTCCTACGTGCTCGCGATGGCAGACGCCGAGGAGCGTGCGGCGGTCACCGCCTTGTCGAACCTGCCGAGCCAGCTCACGATGGCCGGCAGCCCACTGTTCGCGGGGTACCTGTTCGACGAGGTGAGCCTTTCACTGCCCTTCGACATCGCCGCCGTGCTCCAGGGGCTGAACGCCGTGACCTTCTGGGTCTTCTTCCGCCATGCCCCGCCCGAGGAGGAGCTGCGCGCACCGGTCGAGCCCGCAGCTCCTCCGAGCTGACTCTCAGCGGTCTCTCCGGCTCCTCCAAGGATCACGGTCTACCGTCGCGCCATGGTCGAACCCGAGCGCGACGCACCGCGGTCCGTCACGGCCCTGCCACGAGACGTCCGAGAAGGCTCCCACGACCCCGACGGCGGCGAGGTCGCCCGCGCGCGGAGCGGCCCGGCGGAGGTGGTCGCCACGCTCGCCCTCGGCGCGGCCGTCGGGCTCGGCATCGCCAGCATGTTCCCCGACTACCTGTCGGGGGCGTCGATCGCGTCGCAGCCCGACCTGGTCGTCGCCCACGCCATCCCGCTCGCGGGATGGCTGGTCGTCGCGGTCCTCGTCGCGTCCGCGCGGCCCGGCACGCGCCAGCTCGGCGCTCTCGGCGGGATCGGCATCGGCGCGGTCGACGCAGGCTTCGTGCTCGCCGACGCCGGCACGGTGTTCTCCGGCGGCGGCCACCTCGGGGGTGCGGGCCTTGTCCTCGCGGCCCTGGAATGGCTGCTCGCGACTGGCGCGTGCACCCTCGTGGCCGCCCGTTCGGGCGATCTTTGCCTCGAACGTCCTGTCCGGCAGCGGCAGCCAGGCGGTCGGCGCGCGACGCTCGCACCCGCCGCGACGGCCTGGGAGCGGACACGTCCGTGGGCGATCGGCGCCGGCGCAGTCGCCGCCGCCGGGCTCTACGCTCCGCCGTGGGACCGGCTCGTCGTCGACCTCGCCGCAGTCGGCCGCACGGCCGTCGTCACCGCCGGGAACGCCTTCGCGAACCCGGCAGCGGTCATCGCGGGCAACGTCGTCGTCATCGTGTGCCTGGCGGCGCTCCCCCTCGTCGCTCTCGTCATGCGCCCCCGCGGTCTCGGCGGTGCGCTCCTCGCCGGCGGGGTCGTCGGCGCGGCAAGCCAGGTCGCCTCCGCGCTCGTCCAGTGGCGCGAGCCAGTGCCGCCGTCGGAGCTCGGCCTGAGCGCGCAGGCCGCGGCGGCAGCCGGCTTCCACGCGAGCACGGGCTTCACTCCCATGTTCTACGGCTTCGCAGCCGCCGTGGTGCTCCTCGGCGTCGCCGCGCTCGCCGACCTCGTGCGCGGGACGCGCAGCTCCGGGCCGGCGCGCCTCGCCGACGTCCGCGAGATCCCGGCCCGACGGCCCTTCAGCCCGACGCCGCACTACTGACGCCTCCGGGTTGGACTGGCGCCTCCGGGTTGCACTGGCGCCTCCGGATGCATGGAACGGTGCCACGCCGGGTAGAGGATCGGCGGCGGCAGGTGTCGTCGGCGCGAGCGCGAGCGTGTCGTGCGAGCCGGGACCGGCGGCAGAGCCCGTCTCGGCCCCCGCCGGGACCGTGCGGGAACCGGACAGGAGGACCAGACGATGGGCGCGACGCAGGAGTTCACGATCGGTACCGAGGTGAGCTGCACCGACGGTGCCTGCGGAAAGGTGAGCCGGGTCGTCATCGATCCGGTCGCCCAGGTGCTCACGCATCTCGTCGTGGAGCCGCTGCACCGGCGCGGCCTCGCGCGGCTCGTGCCCCTCGAGCTCGTCGAGCGGGTGCCCGAGGGCGTCCGGCTCGGCTGCACGACCGAGCAGTTCGACAAGCTCGAGGCCGCCGAGGAGACGGACTTCCTGCCCGGCACCGAGGGCTACGGGGGCTACGCGAGCGGCGAGTCGTACATGTGGCCCTACTACAGCCTCGGCGGCGGGCTGGGCATGGGCGGGCTCGGGGTGGGCGGGCTCGGGGTGGGCAACGCCACCCAGGCCGTCACGCGTGACACCGTTCCCGACGGCGAGATCTCGGTGCGCCGCGGCGAGCCGGTGCACGCCTTGGACGGCGACGTCGGGCGTGTCCAGGGTGTGGTCGTCGACCCGCAGGATCACCGCGTCACCCACGATCGCGGTAGGGACCGCCCTTGCGGGCGGCCCCCGCGCAGATCCCAGCGTGCGGCACTACCGCACTGGGCTCCTGCCTTGGATACGAACGCTGAAGCGCTCGCTCGGGAATGGATGCTGCGGGCGGGCAGGTGGGAGCCACCGGGTCGCAAGGCGG
>DAHWHN010000050.1 GCA_027335685.1 Acidimicrobiaceae bacterium | reverse complement strand
CGGCACCGCGCCCGACCCGGCCTGGCGCCCAGGCCCGGCGCCCCCGGGCCGTCGACCAGGACGACCCCGGGCACGGCCATCACGGGGACCGGATCGTCACACTGCGCGTCGCGCTGTTCGTCGTCGTGTTCGTCGGCGTCCTCGGCGGGGCGGCCGGGTTCGTCGGCTGGTACGTCCGGGCCTCCTACTTCGTCGGGGTCGACCGCGGGCACGTCGCGGTGTTCGAGGGGCGACCCGGCGGCTTCCTGTGGTTCAAGCCGTCGCTGATCGACCGGACGAGCATCGCCGTCTCCGACGTCTTCGCGCCCGACGCCGGCGCCGTGCGCGCGGGCATGCTCGAACCGTCCTTCGCCGCTGCGGAACAGGTCGTGACGAGCCTCGCCAACGTCCAGCGGGACCTCGCGCTGCCGTCGGTCGACACGGCGAACGCGCTCGGCATCGTGGGCACGACGACGACCACACTTGCCCCTGTGACGACTGCACCCCCTGCGACGACTGCACCCCCGAAGAAGTCGGCACCCCCGAAGAAGTCGGCACCCCCGAGGACGGCGGCACCCTCCCGGACCTCCGCGACGCCGGCGCTCGCGCCGCCGGCCACCTGAGGTGGACCGCCGCATCCGCGTGCTCGCGGTGTTCTTCCTGCTCTGCTTCGGCGTGCTCTTCGTCCAGCTCAACAACCTCCAGGTCCGCCAGGCGACGGCCCTGCGGCGCTCGCCCTACGAGCCGACGACCGCCGTCTCGACCTGGCTCGAGCCCCGGGGCGACATCGTCGCGTCGAACGGCGCCGTGCTCGCCTACTCGACGAAGAACCCCGACGGGCCCGGCTACATCCGGCACTACCCCCACGGGCCGCTGTTCGCAGCCGTCACCGGCTACGACGACTGGGCCCAGCAGGCCCTGCAGTACGGGATCGAGGACGAGTACAACAGCTACCTCGTCGAGCACCAGCCGCCCGCCCACGGGCTCAGCGGGCTGCTCACCGAGACGACCGGCACCGACACCGTCGAGGTGACGATCTCGCCGAGGCTCCAGAGCGTCGCGCGAGCCGCCCTCGCCCCCTACCTGACCGGAGCGGTCGTCGCGATCGACCCGACGACGGGGGCGATCCTCGCGATGTACTCGAAGCCAAGCTACGACCCGAACAAGCTCTCGGGCGCGAGCGGGACCGCCATCGACAAGTACTACGCCTCGCTCGACCCCTCGAGCGGCTCCTCGCCGCTCGTCAACCGGGCGACCGACCTGCTCACGGCGCCGGGGTCGACCTTCAAGATCGTCACGACCTCGGCGATCTTCGACCACGACCCGGCGCTCGCGCTCGAGACGGTGCCCGTGCTCACGGGCTTGCCGCTGCCGCAGTCGAACAAGATCCTGCACAACTACGCCGACGAGGCCTGCGGCGGGAGCCTCGCGAACAACCTCGCCGTCTCCTGCGACTCCGCCTACGGCCACTACGGCCTGCAGCTCGGCGCGCAGAACCTCGCCGCCGAGGCGCGTGCGTTCGGCTTCGACACGCGCCCGCCGATCGACCTGCCTCCGGCCGAGGTCGCTGCGTCGAACTTCCCGCCGGCGGCCAGCTTCGCCCAGAACCTACCTGGCCTCGCCTACTCGGCGATCGGCCAGGAGAACGTCTCGGAGACGGTGCTCCAGGACGCGCTCAACACGGCCGCCGTCGCGGACGGCGGGACGATGATGACCCCCCACCTCATGGCGCACGTGCTGAACGACCAGGGGCGCGTCGTCGCTACCTACCGGCCCCACCCGTGGCGCCAGGCCACCTCCATCGCGACGGCGGACAAGGTGCGCCAGCTCATGCGCGGGGTCGCGGAGTACGGGACCGCCGCCGGGCTGTTCCCCGCGAGCCTCGACGTCGCCGCGAAGACCGGCACCGCCCAGGTGGGCCAGTACAACTGCTCGTCGAACTGGCTCGTCGCCACGGGTCCTGCCGGCGCGGGACAGGTCCCGAGGATCGCCGTCGCCGCCGTCGTCCCGTTCCAGGCGGGCCTCGTCTGCGACGGCACAGGTGCGGGGATCGCGGGGCCGGTCGTCGCGAAGGTCCTCGACGCTGCCCTCGGCTACGGGTCGTGAGCACCGCGTCGCCCCGCCGGCCGGGGCGACCCCACCGGTGCCGGCCGGCCAGGACGCGTAGGCTCGACGCCGCATGACGACGACCCCGTCCCCCGTCTACGGCGGCCGCTACGAGCTCCGCAACCAGATCGCCCGTGGCGGGACGGCCCAGGTGTACCTCGCCCGCGACCTCCTGCTCGACCGCCCGGTCGCCCTCAAGGTCCTCTTCCCCGAGCTGTCGAGCGACCACTCCTTCGTCGAGCGCTTCCGGCGCGAGGCCCAGGCTGCCGCGAACCTCATGCACCCCAACATCGTCCAGGTCTTCGACTGGGGCGAGTCCGACCGCACGTACTTCATCGTCATGGAGTACGTCGACGGGGAGCCGCTCTCGTCGATCATCCGGACCCAGGCGCCGCTCGGCGACCGCCAGGCTGCGTCGATCGCGTCGGACATCGCGAAGGCGCTCTCCTACGCGCACCGCCACGGCGTCGTCCACCGCGACATCAAGCCGGGCAACGTCTTGATCACTGCCGACGGGCAGGTAAAGGTCACCGACTTCGGCATCGCGCGCGCGATCGGCGTCGACGAGCAGGTCACCCAGACGGGCCTCGTGATGGGCACGGCGACGTACTTCTCGCCCGAGCAGGCCCAGGGCCTGGCCGTCGACGCCCGGAGCGACGTCTACGCCCTCGGCGTCGTGCTGTTCGAGATGCTCGCGGGTCGCCCGCCCTTCAGCGGCGAGACCCCGGTTGCGATCGCCTACCAGCACGTGCGCGAGCAGCCTCCGCCCCTGCGCTCGCTCAACCCGGCTGTTCCCGTCGCCCTCGAGGCGATCGTGCTCGAGGCCATGGCCAAGCTCCCGGCGGAGCGCTACGTGAGCGCCGACGAGATGAAGTCCGACCTCGACCGCTTCGTGCGCGGTCAGGCCGTCCTCGCCGCGCCACCGCCGGGCGCGGGCGACACGGGACCGGTCACGACGGTCATGGCCGCGACCGGCGCCTCGGCGGCCGCGAGCCGGCGCGGCGCCCGGTCGGACCGGCGCGAGGGGCGCGAGGCCCGCCAGAGGACCACGGCGCCCTGGTGGCTCGCCGCCGGGCTCGCCGTGCTCGTCGCGATCGCCGCGGTCGCCTACTTCGGCGGGCGCTCCCTCGGCTACTTCGGCGGCCGGAGCTCGGTCGCCGTCGCGGACGTCGTCGGCAAGACGGCTGGCTCCGCGGCGAGCACGCTCGCCGGCCAAGGGCTGCGTGTCTCGCCGACGACGGTCAAGGCGGGCATCGCACAGGAGTCGAAGGTCGGCACGGTGCGGTCCCAGAGCCCGGCACCGGGCACCGAGCTGCGCACCGGCGCGGTCGTCCACATCGTCGTCTGGGGGAGCCTGCCCCGCGTGACGATCCCGAAGGTCACCGGCACCACCTTGTCGAGCGCGGAGTCCGAGCTCGCCAACGCCGGCCTCGGCTACAGCGTGCGCTACGTGAAGGCGACGCGCGCGAGCCAGCAGCAGGGCGTCGTCGACCGGCAGTCACCCGGCGCCGCGTCGGTCCGCCCAGCGGGGACCAAGGTCACCCTCTCGGTCATCTCCGGGAGCGTCTACGCGACGGTCCCCGCCGTCTCGGGCGACTCGGTCTCCGCCGCCACCGTCGCGCTCATCAACGCAGGCTTCGCCGTGAGCGACACGCAGAAGTCGGAGATCTCCGCGACGGTCCCCGCCGGAGACGTGATCGGGACGAGCCCCGCAGCGGGGCAGCGCAAGGCTCCGGGCACGACTGTCACGCTCGTCGTGTCGAAGGGTTCGGTCACCGTCCCCTACGTCATCGGCTACACCGCGGCCGCCGCCGGCGAGGCGATGATCCAGGACGGCCTGACCTTCCGGGTCGCCTTGCAGGAGAACGCCCCCGCGAGCGAGGTCGGCCTCGTCGTCCAGACCGGTCCGGCCCCGGGGACGACGGTCTCCGCGGGGCGCCAGATCGTCCTGTACATCGGCGCCGAGAACGGCTCGACGACGCCGACGACCACCTCGACGACGCTGCCGGGCTCGAGCAGCACGACGACCTTCCCGGGATCGAGCACGACGGCGCTGCCGGGCTCGAGCAGCACGACGACCTTCCCGGGATCGAGCGGCACGGCACCGGGCCTGCCGGGAGCGGGCAACTCCGGGACCGGGTGAGGGGTCCGTGGCACCGCCACCTGGCGGCCACGGCCCCCGCGGGCGGCTCTCCTACTGCGAGCGCTGGCGGTCCGGCGTGATCTTCAAGATGACCCGCTCGCTCTGGATCGGCGTCGCGTAGGGGCCGCCCGTGTACTTCGCGCTGAGCGCGTCGATGTGCGCACGTGCGACGTCCCCGCGCACGATCTCCGAGACGCGCCCCCGCACCTCGGCGTAGTGGTAGGGGTTCTCGGCGTCGAAGACGGCAACGCTCACACGCGGGTCACGCTCGACGTTCGCGAACTTCTGCCGGTGGACCTCGGTGTTGATCAAGATGTGCTCGTCGTCCGCGTCGACCCACATGATCTGGGTCTGCGGCCTGCCGTCGGCGAACAGGGTCGTGAGCGCAGCGAAGTTCTTCCCCTGCGCGAGCTCCTTGACTGTCGGGTCGATCATGGGCCGAGGCTAGCGCCGGGAAGCGCTCACGGGCGCTGGCGTGCGCTCGCACCGCGCAGGAAGTTGCCGAGCAGCTCGTGGCCGGCGCGGGTGAGGATCGACTCGGGGTGGAACTGGACGCCCTCGATCGGCAGGCTCCTGTGGCGCAGTCCCATGACGACCCCGTCGGCCGTGCGGGCCGTCACCTCGAGGCACGCCGGCACCGAGCCCGGGTCGACGACGAGGGAGTGGTAGCGGGTCGCCTCGAACGGGTTCGCCACGCCGGCGAAGACGCCGGCGCCGTCGTGGTGCACGAGCGAGGTCTTGCCGTGCATGAGCTCCGGTGCCCGCACGACCCGCCCGCCGTAGATCTCGCCGATGCACTGGTGGACGAGGCACACACCGAGCACCGGGAGACCCTCGCCCCCGAGCGCCGCGATCGCCTGCGAGGAGATCCCCGCGTCGCGCGGGCTGCCGGGGCCGGGCGAGACGAGCAGCGCGTCCGGGGCGAGCGTCCGGATCCCGTCGACGTCCACCTCGTCGTTGCGGACCACGATCGGCTCGGCACCGAGCTCGCCGAGGTACTGGACGAGGTTGTAGGCGAAGCTGTCGTAGTTGTCGACGACGACGACGCGCGCGGACATCGACCTAGCGTACCGGCCGCCTGCGGGTATCCTCTTGCCCATGTCCGGCAAGACGCGATCGCGGCGGGGACCGACGAGGACCGAGGGCCGCGGCACGGCTCGCCCGGTCGCCGGCGGCGCCCCGGCGGCGCCGAAGCGGGAACCGGGCAAGCGGTCCGCCGGCGGTGCCGCGCAGGCGAAGGCGGCCGCCCGGACCACGGGCGCGACGGGCCGTAGCCGGATCGGGCGGCGGGGCCGCGTGACCTCCCCGGAGTCCACGGGCCGGCGCCCGAGCGGCCGCTACACGCCGCCCGTGCCGAAGAACGTCAAGCGCAGCCCGAGGTGGTACCCGTGGGTGCTGCTCGGCCTGCTCCTCGTCGGCGTCCTCTGCATCATCTTGAACTACATCCAGGTCCTGCCCGCGAGCCCGACGAACTGGTACGTCGTCGGCGGCCTCGTGGCGATCCTCGTCGCCGCCCTCATGGCGACGAGCTACCGCTGAGCTCGGCCGGGCTGGGATCGGCCGGGCTGGGCTCGGCCGGGCTGGGCTCGGCCGCCAAAGGAGGGCGCACGCGCGCCCACCCGCGCCCGCCGGGGAGACGACAGCGGTGTAACGACCCCCAGACTTGTCCACAGCTGTGGACGACGGTGGCGCGCCGCTAGCTCGCGCCGAACACCGGGTCCAGGCGACCTCGGGACGCGGCGTGCAGCTCGTCGACGTCGACGTCGAGCAGCCCGTCGACGGCGAGGCGCGTGCCCCCGACCACCCCGAGCCGCACGGCGGGCACGCCGGCGGCGCGCGCCCGCTCGCAGAGCCGGTCGGGATCGGGCGTCGCGAGCAGCACGCGCGACGCCGACTCGGAGAACAGCTCCGCATGGGTCGCCACACCCGCCACGGCGCAGCCGAGGCCGGACGCGACGGCGCACTCGGCGAGGGCGACGGCGAGACCGCCGTCGGAGACGTCGTGGACGCCCGTGACGAGCCCGGGTGGCTCCACCTCGCCGGCCTCCGCGGCGACGAGACCGGCGACGAGACCGGCGACGCGGGCGTGGGCCGCGAGGTCGAGCGGCCACAGCTCGCCGTCGCGGTGGCCGCGCAGCTGGCGGGCCCAGCGCGAGCCGCCTAGGCCGGGGTGCGTCTGGCCGAGCAGCACGACCGCGTTGCCCTCCTGCCAGCCGATCACGGGCGGGCGGCCCCGGAGCGCACCGAGCAGCCCGACGACCGCGACGACCGGCGTCGGGTCGATGTCGAGCCCCTCGGAGGCGTTGTAGAGCGAGACGTTGCCCCCGACGACCGGGACGTCGAGGGCGGCGCACGCCTCGCTCATCCCGTCCACCGCCTCCGACAGCTGCCACATGACCTCGGGATTCTCGGGGTTCCCGAAGTTCAGGCAGTTGACGAGAGCGATGGGTCGGGCACCGGTGCATGCGACGTTGAGCACCGACTCGGCGACCGTCGCCGCGGTGCCGACCCGCGGGTCGAGACGGCACCAGCCGGGGTTGGCGTCGGCGCTCAGCGCCAGCGCCTTGCCCGTCCAGGCGATCCCCGGAGCGGCGCACTCGAGGAGCGCCGCGTCCGCGACGCCAGGCCCGAGGACGGTGTTCAAGAAGAGCTGGTGGTCGTACTGCCGGTAGATCGCGGCGGCGTCGACGACCAGCTCGAGCAGGTCCGCGCCGCAGTCCGCCGGCGGGTCGAGCGAGCGCGGGTCGTCGGCGCGCCGCCGGGCGAGGTCTGCGGGCGGCGCGAGCGGGCGGCGGTAGCGGGGGGCCTCGTCGGCGAGCGACGCCGCGGGCACCTCGGCGAGGAGCTCGCCGCCACGTCCGTCACGGATCCGGAGACGACCGACCCCGTCGGGGTCGCACGGGCGCACTTCGCCGACGACGCTCGACTCGACCTCCCACCGCCGGCAGACCTCGACGACCCGAGCAAGGTTGTCGGGCGTGACGATCGCAAGCATCCGCTCCTGGCTCTCGCTCGTCATGACCTCGACGGCGCTCATCCCCGGCTCGCGGCGCAAGACGGCGCCGACGTCGACGTCCATCGAGAGGCCTCCGCGCGCGGCCGTCTCGCTCGTCGCGCACGCGAGGCCCGCCCCGCCGAGGTCCTGGATCCCGACGACGAGCTGCTCGTCGAGAAGCTGCAGGCACGCCTCGATGAGACGCTTCTCCTCGTAGGGGTCGCCGACCTGCACGCTCGGCCGCTTCGCGGCGTCGTCGCCGGCCCCGGGCGAGCCGAACGCCGCCGAGGCGAGCACGCTCACGCCGCCGATGCCGTCCCGGCCGGTCCGCGAGCCGAGCAGGACGGCGAGGTTCCCGACACCGGTCGCGCGCCCGAGCACGAGGTGGTCGGCGCGCATGATCCCCATGCAGAACACGTTGACAAGAGGGTTGCCCGTATAGGTGGGATCGAGCGTGGTCTGGCCGCCGACTGTCGGGACGCCGACCGAGTTGCCGTAGCCGGAGATCCCGCGCACGACGCCGTCGAGGATGTACCGGCTCCTCGGGTCGGTGATAGGGCCAATGAAGAGCGGGTCCATCAGCGCTATGGGTCGTGCTCCCATGGTGAAGATGTCGCGGATGATGCCCCCGACACCCGTCGCGGCTCCCTGGTACGGCTCGATGGCAGAGGGGTGGTTGTGGCTCTCGATCCGCACCGCGACGGCGATCCCGTCGCCGACGTCGACCACGCCCGCGTTCTCGCCCGGCCCGACGATGACTCGCTCCCCCGTGGTCGGCAGCCGGCCGAGGTGGACCCGCGAGGACTTATACGAGCAGTGCTCGCTCCACATCACCGAATACATGGCGAGCTCGACATCGCTCGGATCGCGCCCGAGCATTCGGACGATCTCGTCGCGCTCGCCGTCGGTCAGACCGAGGGCACGGTGGGTGGTCGGACCGTAATTCCTAGGCAGCTTTGACATCAAATCCCTCGTCGTCGACTGTCGCTCCAACACCGCAGCCCGCCAGGTTCCATAGCGCTGTGCACGCCCACGCCATACGCGCCATAGTGGTCCCATGGCGACGACACGCAAGCGCACCGGCATGACAGCCGAGCACAAGGCCGCGCTTGCCTCGGGGCGGGCCCAGGGCCTCGCCGTCCGGCGCTACCTCGAGGCTCTCGAGCGCAGCCGGCCGCGCCGGGGGCGGCGCCCGTCGCGCGAGTCGCTCCAGGAGCAGCTCGCCGAGGTCGAGGCCGGGCTGCGGGACGCGGACCCGCTCAAGCGGCTCCACCTCATCCAGCAGCGCAAGATCCTCGAGCAGCGCCTCGCGAGCGGGGAGGGCACGGAGGACCTGGCCGAGCTCGAGCAGGGCTTCATCGCCGCCGCCGCCGCGTACGGCGCCCGGAAGGGGATCGACTACTCGACCTGGCGGGACATCGGCGTCCCTGCCGATGTGCTGCGCCGCGCCGGCGTGCACCGGAGCCCCCCCGCCTAGGACGAGGCGGTCGCCGCGGCGACGAAGGCCTCGAGCAGGCCGATCCCGTCAGACGAGCCGAGCAGATCGCTGCTCGCGCGCTCGGGGTGGGGCATGATCCCGACGACGTTGCCGGCCGCGTTCGCGATCCCCGCGACGTCACCGACGGAGCCGTTGGGGTTGTCCTCGTAGCGGAGCACGACCTGGCCCCGGTCCTCGAGGCGCCGCAGGGTGGCCTCGTCGCAGGTGAAGCTGCCCTCCCCGTGGTTGACCGGTAGCGCGAGGCGCGTCCCGGCCGCGAGCGGACCGGTCAGCACCGACGCCGACGAGGCGACGACACAGGGCACCGTCGTGCAGACGAAGCGGAGGCCGGTGTTGCGGCGCAGCGCGCCGGGGAGGAGCCCGGCTTCGGTGAGGACCTGGAAGCCGTTGCAGATCCCGAGGACGGGCCCGCCGTCGAGGGCGAAGCGCTGCAGGGCTCCCATGACCGGGGAGAACCGGGCGATCGCACCCGGTCGCAGGTAGTCGCCATGGGCGAACCCGCCGGGCAGGACGACGCCAGCGACGTCGCCGAGGTCGTCGTCGCCGTGCCAGACCAGGCGACCACGCGCGCCGACGGCCGCGAGCGCGCGGACGACGTCGTGCTCGCAGTTCGTGCCGGGGAAGCAGACGACGCCGACGGTCGCGCTCACCGGCTGCACACGACCGCGCTCATGACCTGCGGTCCGCACGGCCCGTGCCCTGCGCTCCCGAGGAGCTCATGGGCCCGGCTCGGCGGGGCGAACGGTGACGTCCGCCTCCTCGATGACCGGATTGGCGAGAAGTCGGTCGCACATCTCGCGGGCCTCCTGCTCGGCCGCGGACTGCCCGGACGCCTCCAGGTCGAACCGGACCACCTTGCCGACGTGCACGCTGCTCGCACCGGAGAACCCGAGGGCCGGTAGCGCGCGCTCGATCGTCTGCCCTTCGGGATCGGCGATCCCCGCCCGGCCGCGCACCTCGACGACAACCTGGAACCTCACGAACCGACCTCCACATGCGTGCCCCCGACGCCCCACCAGCTCGAGAACGGGGACCCGCTCAGCTTCTCGTAGGCGGACACGTAGCGCGCCCGCGTCGCGGCAACGACCTCGGCAGGCAGCGCGGGCGGGTCGGACCGCTTGTCCCAGCCCGTCGCCTCGACCCAGTCCCGGACGGGCTGCTTGTCGAACGACGGGGGGGTCGAGCCCGGCCGCCACGCCTCGGCGGGCCAAAAGCGCGAGGAGTCGGGCGTCACGATCTCGTCGCACACGGCGAGCTCGCCGTCGATGACGCCGATCTCGAGCTTGGTGTCCGCGACGACGATCCCACGCTCGAGCGCGATCGACGCAGCCGCCCGGTAGACCGCGAGCGCGAGGTCGCGGACCTGCGCTGCCCGGCTCGCGCCGACGATGTCGGCCGCCTGCTCGAAGGAGATGTTCACGTCGTGGCCCTCCGACGCCTTGGTCGACGGGGTGAAGACCGGCTCGGGCAGGCGGGAGGACTCCTCGAGGCCGGCCGGGAGCGCCATCGCGTGCATCGTCCCGCAGGCCTGGTACTCCTTCCACGCCGAGCCGGTCAGGTAGCCGCGCACGATGCACTCGATCGGCAGCATCTCGGCGCGCCGGACGAGCTTCGCCCGGCCGGCCACGTCGGGGATCTCGGACGCGACGGCGGGCAGCTCGCGCGGATCCGTCGCCACGAGATGGGTCGGCGCGACGCCGGCGATCTGGCCGGCGAAGAACGCGGTCGTCGCCGTCAGGACGCGACCTTTGTCCGGGACCGGCTCGGCAAAGACGTGGTCGAACGCGGAGATCCGGTCGGAGGCGACCATGAGCAGCAGGTCGTCGCCGACGTCGTAGACGTCGCGCACCTTGCCCGAGTAGGACGGCCGGAGGCTCACGGCTCGACCTGCGCGAGGGCGTCGACGCTGCGTCGGGCGTGGCGCAGCGCCCGGTCGCAGTCGAAGGCCTCGTCGAGCACGCTCGCCATGCGGTCGGCACCGAGGACCTCGCGCACGTCCGGGTCGGCCTCGAGCACCTCCCGGAACGGGCGCTGCCCGTCGTAGGCGGCGCGCGCGGCCGACTGGACGATGCGGTACGCGGCGTCGCGCGTGCAACCCGCCGCGACGAGCGCGAGGAGCACCGGCTGGGAGAAGACGAGCCCGAGCGAGCCGACCAGGAGGTTGTGGCGCATACGGTCGGCGTGCACGACGAGCCCGTCGACGAGCCGCTCGGCGCGCCGCAGGCTGTAGTAGGCGAGCAGGCTCGCGTCGGGTAGGACGATCCGCTCGACCGAGCTGTGCGAGATGTCCCGCTCGTGCCAGAGCGCGACGTCCTCGAGACCGGCGACGAGGTAGCCGCGCAGCACGCGCGCGAGCCCGACGAGGCGCTCGCTCGTGATCGGGTTGCGCTTGTGCGGCATCGCGGACGACCCCTTCTGCCCCGCCCCGAAGGCCTCCTCGGTCTCGGCGACCTCGCTGCGCTGGAGGTGGCGGAGCTCGGTCGCGAGGGCCTCCACCGTCGTGCCGACGGACGCGCACGCGTAGAGGTACTCGGCGTGGCGGTCCCGGGCGATGACCTGGGTCGCCGGCACGGGATGCAACCCGAGCGCAGCGCAGACGTGCTCTTCGACGCGCGGGTCGATGTTCGAGTACGTGCCGACCGCGCCGGAGAGCTTGCCGACGGCCACCGCCGCTCGTGCCCGGCGCAGGCGCTCGCGGTCGCGGTCCGCCTGCAGGCCGTAGAGCGCGAGCTTCGCCCCGAACGTCGTCGGCTCCGCGTGCATGCCGTGGGTCCGCCCGAGCATCGGCGTCGAGGCGAACTCGGCAGCCCGGCGGCGCAAGGTCGCGACGAGCGCAGACGAGGCTTCGAGCAGCAGGTCTGCAGCGGCGACGAGGGTCGCCGAGAGCGCGGTGTCGACGACGTCGGAGGAGGTGAGGCCGTGGTGGACCCACGACCCCTCGGGCGCGCCGACCGCGTCCTGCACGACGTCGACGAAGGCGGCGACGTCGTGGTCCGTGACCGCCTCACGTCGGGCGACGGCGGCGACGAGCGCCGCGTCGGCGCGCGGCGCGCGCGCACGCGCCGCGACCGCGTGCTCTGCGGGCACGACACCGAGCGCCGCCCACGCCTCGAGCGCGAGCAGCTCGACCTCGAGCCAGCGCCCGAGACGCGCCTCGTCGGAGAACAGCGCCGCCATCTCGGGCAGCGAGTACCGGGGGATCACCGCCGCGCCTCGCGCACGAGCGGCCCTCCCGGACCCTCCGCCGCAGCCCGGGCCGGGACGCGGCGGGCGATGTCGTGGCGCACCTGCATCCCGTCGAAGTGGATCGCGCCGACGGCCTCGTCGGCTCGCGCGCAAGCCGCCTCAAGGGACGCGCCGACGGCCTGGACGACGACGACCCGGCCTCCGGCGACGCGCACCGTGCCGTCGGCGTCGAGCCGCGTGCCCGCGTGCAGGACCCGGACGCCGTCGACGGCCGCCGCCTCGGCGAGACCCTCGACGCGCGCGCCGGTCTCGGGGGCGTGCGGGTAGCCCCGCGCCGCGCAGACGACCGCGACGGACGCGTCGGCCGAGACGCCGGGAGGCCCCTCGAGGCGGCCGTCGGCGACAGCCAGCAGGAGCGCGGCAAGGTCGCCGCGGCAGCGCGGCAGGACGACCTCGGCCTCGGGGTCGCCGAAGCGGACGTTGTACTCGATCAGCTTCGGGCCGTCGCTCGTGAGCATGAGGCCGGCGTAGAGCACCCCCCGGTAGTCGACGTGGCGGCGGGCGAGCTCGGCCACCGTGGGGACGACGATGCGCGCCATCACCTCCTCGACGACCTCCGGGGTCGCGGACGGCACAGGCGAGAACGCGCCCATCCCGCCGGTGTTCGGCCCCGTGTCGCCGTCGAGCAGGCGCTTGTGGTCCTGGGCGGCCGGCAGGGCCGCGACGCGCTCGCCGTCGCAGAGCACGAGCAGGGACAGCTCCTCGCCGACGAGGCCCTCCTCGAGCACGACGCGGCGGCCGGCGTCGCCGAACGAGCGACCGGCGAGCTTGGCTGCGGCGTCCGCCTCCGCCTCGGCGAGGCCGTCGGTGACGAGGACGCCCTTGCCGGACGCGAGCCCGTCGGTCTTCACGACGTAGGGCCCGGGCAGGCGGCGCAGGAACGCGCGCGCCTCGTCGATCCGCTCGACGCTCGCCCACCGCGCGGTCGGCACGCCCGCGTCGGCGACGAGTCGCTTCATGAAGGCCTTCGACCCCTCGAGGCGGGCACCGTCTGCACCGGGCCCGAGCACCGGCGTGCCGGCCGCACGCAACCGGTCGGCGAGCCCGCCGACGAGCGGCGCCTCGGGGCCGACGACGACGAGGTCCGCGGCGACCTGCTCCGGCGCCATCGCCGTCACCTCGACGCCGGGCTCGAGCGCTATTCCGGGGTTGCCCGGGGTGACGACGACGTCGGCCGTCGGGGCCAGCGCGCAGGCGAGCGCGTGCTCGCGGGCCCCGGAGCCGACGACGCAGACCCTCACCGCGACGACGTCCGGGTCACGCGGCGACCCGGACGTACTGCTCGCGGCCGGGCCCGACCCCGACGAGGGAGACGGGGGCTCCCACATGGTCGGCGATGCACGCGATGTAGTCCCGAGCCTCGCGTGGCAGGTCGCCGATCGACGTCACCGCGGCGAGGTCGTCCTCCCAACCGGGCATCTCCTCGTAGACGGGGACGACGCGGTGGAGGACCGACTGGTGGTAGGGGACGCGCTCGAGGCGCTGCCCACCGTCGTCGTACGCGACGCAGACCTTGACGACGGGCAGCTTCGACAGCACGTCGAGCTTGGTCAACGCGATCTCCGAGACCGAGTTGACCCGCACGGCGTGGCGGAGCATGACGAGGTCGAGCCAGCCCGGGCGGCGCCGGCGCCCCGTGTTCGTCCCGTACTCGTGGCCGCGCTCGACCAGCAGGTCCGCGAGCTCGCCGTCGAGCTCGGTCGGGAACGGCCCCGCTCCGACCCGGGTGATGTAGGCCTTCGCGATCCCGACGACGCGGTCGACGTCGCGCGGACCGACCCCGGTGCCGACGCACGCACCGCCTGCTGTCGGGTTCGACGACGTGACGTAGGGGTAGGTGCCGTGGTCGAGGTCGAGGAAGGTCGCCTGGGCGCCTTCGAGCATCACGTTCTCGCCCGCATCGAGCGCCTCGTGGACGATGCCGACGCTGTCGCCGATCATCGGCGCGATGCGCGGTGCGAGCTCGTCCAGGTAGCGGCGCGCGATCTCCTCCTCGTCGAGCGCGAGACGGTTGTAGACCTTGGCGAGGAGGGCGTTCTTCTCCCGGACGACGACCTCGAGCTTCTGGCGGAAGATCTTCGGGTCGAGCAGGTCCTGGACGCGCAGCCCGATCCGGGCCGCCTTGTCCGCGTACGCGGGGCCGATGCCGCGCTTGGTCGTGCCGAGCTTGTTACGCCCGAGGGACCGCTCGGTCGCCCGGTCGATCTCGTAGTGGTAGGGCATGATCAAGTGCGCGTTGCCCGACACGACGAGGCGGCTCGTGTCGACCCCGCGGGCCTCGAGCGCGTCGCACTCCGCGAGGAGCACCGCCGGGTCGACGACGACGCCGTTGCCGATCACCGGGACGGTCGAGGGGTAGAGCACCCCGCTCGGCACGAGCTGGAGGGCGAAGCTCTCGCCGTCCACCACGATGGTGTGCCCCGCGTTGTGACCACCTTGGTAGCGCACGACGAG
>DAHWHN010000153.1 GCA_027335685.1 Acidimicrobiaceae bacterium | reverse complement strand
TGGGCGACGGCGACGCCATCGGGGTGCGGGTGCACCCGGCGATGGTGCCGAAGGGGCATCCGCTAGCCGGGGTCCGGGGCCCGTTCAACGCGGTCTTCGTCGAGGGCGAGGCAGCCGGCGAGCTCATGCTCTACGGTCGCGGCGCCGGGGGGAGGCCGACCGCGAGCGCTGTCCTCGGCGACGTCCTCGACGCCGCCCGGAGTCTCGAGAGCGGGCCGGCAGTGCGCGTCCCGCCGCGCGAGCACGTCGAGATCCGTCCGATCGACGATTTGGAGGCGCAGTACTACCTGACGATCGACGTCGTCGACCGGCCGGGCGTGCTCGCCGCGGTCGCCGCCGTCTTCGGCGACCACCGCGTCTCGATCCGGTCGATGGAGCAGGTCGACCTCGGCCCCGAGGCGCGTCTCGTGCTCATCACGCACCGGGCACGGGAGGCGGACGTCCAAGCGACGCTCGCTGGCCTGCAAGGTGTCGACGCGGTCGAGAGGATCGGCCAGCTTCTCCGGGTCGTCGGCCCGGAGGACTGAGAGAAGGGACGCGTCGGTGGACGAGGAGCGGCAAGCGTTTCGCGGAGGCCGTGTCGGCGACCCGTCGCCGACGTCGGGGCGCGCCTGGGAGGGCGTGATCCGCCGCTACCGCGACCTGCTGCCCGTGAACGACACGACCCCTGTCGTCACGCTGAACGAGGGTGGCACGCCCCTGCTCCACGCGGCGAGGCTGTCCGAGCGTGTCGGCGCCGACGTGTTCTTGAAGATCGAGGGTGCGAACCCGACGGGGTCGTTCAAGGATCGTGGCATGACCCTTGCCATCTCCAAGGCACTCGAGGAGGGGGCGCGGGCAGTCGTGTGTGCGTCGACCGGGAACACCTCCGCGTCGGCGGCTGCCTATGCTGCGCGCGCCGGCATGACGTGCGCCGTCCTCATTCCCGAGGGCCACATCGCGCTCGGCAAGCTCGCCCAGGCTCTCGTCCACGGTGCCCGTGTGCTGCAGGTCCGGGGCAACTTCGACGCCGCCCTGGAGATCGTGCGCCGGCTGCCCGACCATGCCCCGGTCGTCGTCGTGAACTCCGTGAACCCCTACCGGATCGACGGCCAGAAGTCGGGCGCATTCGAGATCGTCGACGCGCTCGGCGACGCGCCGGACCTGCACTGCATCCCGGTCGGCAACGCGGGGAACATCACTGCGTACTGGAAGGGGTACTGCGAGTACCGGGCCGCGGGGCTGGCGACACGGGTCCCGCGCATGCTCGGCTTCCAGGCCGCCGGCGCGGCCCCGATCGTCGACGGCCATGTCGTCGAGAACCCCGAGACCATCGCGACGGCGATCCGCATCGGCAACCCCGCGTCCTGGTACCCGGCGACCGCTGCCGCGTCGGAGTCCGGCGGCGCGATCGCGAAGGTGACCGACGAGGAGATCCTCGCCGCCTACCGCTTGCTCGCCGTCGAGGAGTCGGTGTTCAGCGAGGCCGCATCTGCGGCCTCGGTGGCCGGACTGCTCAGGACACCGGTACCGGCAGGCGCGCGCGTCGTCTGCGTGCTAACCGGGCACGGGCTGAATGACCCGGACCTAGCGATCAGCCAGGTCTCGGTCCCTGCCGCCGTCGACGCGACCTTCGACGCCGTGCTCGACGCGCTCGCGCTCTGAGTCGCGTCGGCGGTCGGAGCGCCTGCCGTCCAGCGCGCGTCGCGCTCGTGGTGTTGTTGCCCTGCTCGTGGAGAGTCGGTACACTCACCACGAGACCCGGTTCCCCACCGGTGCGACCTGCACGGCCCGGCCAACGGCCGGCAGTGCAAAGTAGGACGCCCGAGCGGAGCAGGGTGTGGAGACCCCGAAGCTGATCCGGGGTCGCCTCCGCCGTGTTTTCACAGTGTCGAGCCCGTCCGGCGGGCGGCTCGTCGAGCTTGCTCGGCAAGCCGGCTCGCCGCTCGGGCCGACGACCGCTTCTCGATCGCTGCCCAAGGTGGCCGACGGCACGGGCGTCGAACCAGAGGTGCCCCCGGAGGAACGGACAGCAACGGAGCTCCCAAGACAGGTCATGAGCAGCACTGAGCACAGGAGTACATGCCGATGGCAGGAGAGCAGCTCGAGCGCTCCATCCTCGAACGCAAGGAGCGTGACGAGCTCCACGCCATCGCGTCCGCGATGGCGCTGAAGCCGCCGTCGCGGTCGCGAAAGGCCGACATCATCGACCTCATCTTGACCGCGACCGGAGTCGGGACCGACTCCGGGTCAGCGCCCGGCGGTGCCGCGCCCGACCACGCGAACGGCGACCACGCGAACGGCGCCGGCCGGATCGCGGCGCTTGCCGATCAGGCGAGCGGTACGGGTGAGCCGGAGCCGGCTGCACGCCCGAGGCGCGCGCCTCGCGCGGGGAGCCGCCGCGCCGCGGCCGAGTCGCCCGACGTGGCCCCGACGCTGTTCGAAGGCGAAGCCGGACCGCCTCCTTCCACTGGCGCGTCGGGTTCGGCCGAGCTCGCCGGCAGCGCTGCCGATGTCCAGATGGCGGGTCCGGGCGCGGCGGCCGGCAACGGCGTGGACGACGTGCACCCCGACGGCGGCGAGCAGGAGCGCTTCGACAGCGCGGGGTCGCTCAACGGCTCGAGCGCCCGCGAGCACGTCGCCGTGCCGGCGTCAGCCGGCGGGACGCGTGACGAGGCCCGGGAGGTGCCGGTCGCTGCCGGTGAGGGTGGGGGGACTCTGGACGGGTCCCGCCCGCGCGAGCCGCGGCCGCGGGTGCCTGCCCGCGACAGGCCCGAGCGTGCCCAGCACGCAGCCCACCAGGTCCCCGCGTCGTCCCAGCCACAGGCCCAGGCGGCCGGAGCGGCCCCGAGCGCCTACTCGACCGACGCGGGGAACCGGCGTGGCCGGCGTCGCCGTGGTCGCGAGCGCGAGCGTGGCGACGTCCAGGCGCCCCAGGAGGGCGCGTGGCAGGGCGAGCTCGTCCCGGTGAAGGGCCTGCTCGATCTGCGCGAGGAGGGGTACGGCTTCCTCCGGACGAGCGGCTACCTCGCGAGTTCGAGGGACGTCTACGTCTCCGTCAACCAGGCGCGCAAGTTCGCGCTGCGCAAGGGCGACGCGATCGAAGGTGCCTGCCGTCCTGCGGGGCCGAGCGAGAAGTACCCGGCCCTGCTCCGCATCGACTCCGTCGGTGGCCTGACGCCCGACGAGGCGCGCCAGCGGCCGCGCTTCGAGGACCTCACGCCTCTGTTCCCCGACTCCACCCTCCGTCTCGAGCAGCAGGGCGAGCCGTCCAACCTGACCGCGCGCATCGTCGACCTCATCTCGCCGATCGGCAAGGGGCAGCGCGGGATGATCGTCTCGCCTCCCAAGGCCGGCAAGACGACGATCATGAAGCAGATCGCGCACTCGATCGAGGCGAACAATCCCGACGTCCACCTCATCGTCCTGCTCGTCGACGAGCGACCGGAGGAGGTGACCGACATCCGGCGGTCGGTGCGCGGCGAGGTGATCGCGTCGACGTTCGACCGTCCTGCCGACGAGCACACGGCCGTCGCTGAGCTGACGATCGAGCGGGCGAAGCGTCTCGTCGAGCTCGGCCGGGACGTCGTGATCATCCTCGACGGGATCACCCGGCTCGCGCGCGCGTACAACCTCGCGCAACCGGCGACCGGGCGCATCATGTCCGGAGGTGTCGACTCGGGAGCGCTCTACCCGCCGAAGCGCTTCTTCGGCGCGGCGCGCAACGTCGAGGAGGGCGGCTCGCTCACCATCCTCGCGAGCGCGCTCGTCGAGACCGGGTCGAAGATGGACGAGGTCATCTTCGAAGAGTTCAAGGGCACCGGGAACATGGAGCTCCGCCTCGACCGCAAGCTCGCGGAGCGCCGGCTCTACCCGGCGATCGACGTGAACGCGAGCTCGACGCGCCACGAAGAGCTACTGTTCGACCGGTCCCAGCTCCAGCAGGTCTGGAAGCTGCGCCGTGTCCTCAACGCGCTGAGCAACGAAGGCAGTGGCGCCGCCGGCCTCGAGCTGCTCATCGACAAGATCCGCACGACGCGCTCGAACGACGAGTTCCTCGCCGAGATCGCGAAGGCGCCGGTCACCACCGCGTGAGCTCGACGCACGTCACCTCGAGCGTCGAGCGCAGCGGGCCGTGCCCGCCGCGCCAGCGGTCCGGTATCATGGTCGAGCCATGAAGACCGACATCCACCCCACCTACGAGACGGCGATCGTTCGCTGCTCGTGCGGCAACAGCTTCACGACGCGTTCGACCAAGCCCGAGCTGCGCGTCGAGCTGTGCAACGAGTGCCACCCCTTCTACACCGGCAAGCAGAAGCTCGTCGACACCGGTGGCCGCGTCGAGCGGTTCGAGCGTCGCTACGGCAAGCGAGGCACCGCGAAGCGCTGACCCGGACGGGGGCGCGACGACGGCGACGACCGCTGCACGGCGGTCCCGTCGCTGCGTCCGTCGCCGATCGTCGGTGACGACCGCGTGACGACATGGACGACCTCGACAGGCTCCTCGCACTCGAGGCCGAGTACGAGGAGGTGCTCACCGAGCTCTCTGCGCCGGACGTCGCTCGTGACCGGTCGCGGTTCCTCGCGCTCTCCCGGCGGCACAAGGAGCTAGAAGGGGTCGTCCGGACGTTCCGGGCGCTGCGCGAGGCCGAGGACGACGTCACGACGGCGCGCGAGATGCTCGAGGACGATCCGGGCGACGAGCGGGAGCTCGCGCGTGTCGAGCTCGCCACCGCCGAGCGCCGTGTCGCGGAGCTCGGCGACGAGCTGCGCGCGCAGCTTCTCCCGCGGGACCCCAACGACGGGCGCAACGTCATCGTGACCGTGCGCGGCGCGGAGGGGGGTGAGGAGGCGAACCTGTTCGCGAAGGACCTCTTCGACATGTACCTGCGCTACGCGGACACGCGGGGGTGGCGCGTCGAGGTCCTCGAGGCGAAGCCCTCGGACCTCGGAGGTCTCGACGAGGCGACGTTCCTCGTGAAGGGCGCGGATGCCTGGCAGCGCCTGAAGCACGAGGGTGGTCCGCGCCGGGTCCAGCGCGTGCCGGTCACGGAGTCGCAGGGCCGTGTCCACACCTCCTCCGCCGCGGTGACCGTCCTGCCCGAGGCCGACGAGGTGGAGGTGCAGATCGACCCGAACGACCTCCAGATCGACGTCTACCGCTCGACCGGTCCCGGAGGCCAGTCGGTCAACACGACGGACTCCGCCGTGCGGATCACCCACCTCCCGACCGGCCTCGTCGTCGCGATGCAGGACGAGAAGAGCCAGATCCAAAACCGCGCGAAGGCGATGCAGGTCCTGCGGGCGCGCCTGCTCAAGCTCGAGCAGGACCGCCAGGCCGAGGAGCTGTCTCGCGCCCGGCGGGACCAGGTGAAAGGTGGCGGACGCTCCGAGAAGATCCGTACGTACAACGTGAAGGACAACCGGGTGCCCGACCACCGGATCGGCTTGACGGTTCACAAGCTCGACCGGGTGCTCCAGGGCGACCTCGACGAGATCGTCGACGCCCTGCTCGTGGACGAGCGGTCCCGCCAGCTCTCGGGGCAGCAGTGACGGCGGCGACGCTGTCCGACCTGCTGCGGGGCGCGACGGCACGCCTCGGCGACCCGGTCGCAGCCCGGTGGGTCGTCGGGGAGGCGGCGGGCCTCGAGGCTGCACCGCTGCTCCTCGGCGGCGCGGCGAGCGCCCCGTCCGGAGCGCCCGAGCGTGTCGAGGAGATGCTCCGGCGCCTCGACGCGGGTGAGCCCCTCCAGCACGTGCTCGGGCATTGGGGCTTTCGGACCCTCGAGCTGCTCGTCGACCCACGCGCGCTCGTGCCGAGGCCCGAGACCGAGCTCGTCACGGGCTGTGTCCTCGACGAGCTCGCCCGCATGCGGGCCGAGGGCGCAGCACGGGGCGGCGCCGGCGGCGGGAGCGCGCGACGCTTCCCGGTCGTGCTCGACCTCGGGACGGGCTCGGGCGCGATCAGCTGCGCGGTCGTCGCGGAGGACGGCGACGCGCGTGTCGTCGCGATCGAGCGCTCGCCCGACGCGCTCGAGCTCGCGCGCGAGAACCGTGCACGCCTGCCCGCGAGCGCAGCCGCCCGCCTTTTCCTCGCGGCCGGACACTGGTACGACGGCGTCGCCGGGCTCCTTGCGCGCACCGGGCTCGGTCCGACGGTCGACTGCATCGTCTCCAACCCCCCCTACATCGCCGAGAGCGAGTGGTCCGGGCTCGACCCGGTCGTGCGCGACCACGACCCCTACGACGCGCTCGTCGCGGGACCGACGGGGCTCGAGGGCGTCGAGGCGGTCGTGACGGGCGCCCCGGGGCTGCTCGCTCGCCGAGGCGTGCTCGTCGTCGAGATCGCGCCCTGGCAGGCCGGCTCCGCCGGCGACCTCGCGCGCGCGGCGGGAGCCCGGGACGTCGCCGTCGAGCAGGACCTCGCAGGGCGCGCGCGTCTCGTGCGGGCACGCTGGTGAGCGGCCTGGCCTCCCCGGGGGTCGCGGAGATCGCCGCCGCGATCGGACGTGGCGAGGTCGTCGCCGTGCCGACCGACACCGTCTACGGCCTCGCCGCCGACCCGCGCCAGCCGGGCGCGGTGGCGTCGCTGTTCGCGATGAAGCGCCGCCCGGACTCCGTCGCCCTCCCCGTGCTCGTCGCGTCGGCGGCGGACGCCCTCGCGCTCGCCGACGCCGCCGCGCGCCCACGGCTTGCACTGCTCGCACGCCGCCACTGGCCCGGCGCGCTCACGCTGGTCGTCGAGCGGAGCCCCGAGGTCGAGCTCCACCTCGGCGGCGATCCGCGCACCCTCGGCGTGCGCTGCCCGGGCCACCCGCTCGTCCGGGAGCTGTGTGCACGCGCGGGGCCGCTCGCCGTGACGAGCGCGAACCTCCATGGCGAGGCGAGCTGCAGGTCCGCCGACGAGGTGCGCGAGACCTTCGGCGACGCGCTCGCCGTGCTCGACGGCGGCGCCTGCGCGGGGATCGCGTCGAGCGTGGTGTCCCTCGTCGCGGGCGAGGTGAAGCTGCTGCGCGCCGGCCCGGTGAGCCTCGAGGAGGTCGTCGCGTCGCTCGAGCAGGCCCCGGCGAGTCGTTAGAATCGCGGGTCGTGCAGATCGCGGTGGCCTCCGACCACGCTGGCTTCACGCTGAAGCAAGCGCTCGCAGACCACCTGCGCGATCTCGGGCATGTCGTGACAGACCTCGGCACCGACGGCGAGGAGCCGGTCGACTATCCGGACTTCGGCGCTGCAGTGGGCCGAGCGGTCACCGCCGGGCCGGCCGACCTCGGCGTGTGCGTCTGCGGGACGGGGATCGGGATCTCGATCGCCGCGAACAAGATCCCGGGCGTGCGTGCCGCCGTCGTCCACGACGTGAGCTCTGCCCACCTCGCCCGAGCGCACAACGACGCGAACGTCGCGTGCTTCGGGGCGAGGCTGACGGGCGGGACGACTGCTCTCGACGCTCTCGACACGTTCCTCGCGACGAGCTTCGAGGCCGGGCGCCACCTGCGACGCATCGCGAAGATCGACCGCCTCGAGGAGGACGAGTGAGCAGCAACGGCCACGACAGCCCGCTCGCGAGCGACCCGGAGGTCGCCGCGATCCTCCATGCCGAGCTCGAGCGCCAACGTACGACCGTGCAGCTCATCGCCTCGGAGAACTTCACCTCGCCGGCGGTCCTCGCGGCGACGGCGTCCGTGCTCACGAACAAGTACTCCGAGGGCTACCCGGGACGGCGGTACTACGGCGGCAACGTCCACGCCGACGAGGTCGAGAGCCTCGCGCGCGACCGCGCGACCGCCCTGTTCGGCGCGGCGCACGCGAACGTCCAGCCGCACTCGGGCGCGTCGGCGAACCTCGGCGTGTACCTGGCTCTCGTGGAGCCAGGCGAGACGATCCTCGCGATGCGCCTCGACCAGGGCGGCCACCTCACGCATGGCTCTCCGGTGAGCATCACCGGCAAGACGTACCGCTTCGTCAGCTACGGCGTCACCCCCGCTCGGGCAGACGGCTCCGGCGAGCGGATCGACCTCGACGCCGTGCGCGACCTGGCCCGGCGGGAGCGGCCGCGCCTGATCGTCGCGGGGACCACCGCGTACTCGCGCGTCATCGACCCGGTGCCGTTCCGGGAGATCGCGGACGAGGTCGGCGCGCTGTTCATGTTCGACGCGGCGCACCCTGCCGGCCTGATCGCGGGCGGAGCCCACCCGAGCCCGGTCGGCATCGCCGACGTCGTCACCTTCACGACCCACAAGACCCTGCGCGGCCCGCGCGGCGGAGCGATCCTCTGCGGCGAGGAGCACGCCCGCGCGATCGACGCGGCGGTGTTTCCCGGGCTCCAGGGGGGCCCGCTCGAGCACGTCGTTGCGGCGAAGGCCGTCGCGTTCGCGGAGGCGGCCCGGCCGGAGTTCAAGCAGTACGCGGCACAGGTGGTCCGCAACGCCGCCGCGCTCGCTGCCGCGCTCGTCGCCGATGGGTTCCGCCTCGTCGCAGGGGGGACGGACAACCACCAGGTGCTCGTCGACCTCCGGGCGTTCGACGCCGAGCTCACCGGCAAGGCTGCCCAGGAAGTGCTCGATCGCGCCGGGATCACCTGCAACCGCAACCAGATCCCCGACGATCCCCGCTCGCCGTTCGTCACGAGCGGGTTGCGCCTCGGCACGCCGGCCGAGACGACTGCGGGGATGCGCGAGTCGGAGATGGCCGTCGTCGCCTCGCTCCTCGCGCGGGTCCTGCGCGACAGAGACGACCAGGCGGTCGTCGAGTCGGTGCGTAAGGAGGTCCGGGAGCTCTGCGCCGGCTTCGACCCCTACGCGGGTAGCCCCTGGATCGAGGGCATCGCCTAGGTGCCAGCGTACGGCGACTTCGCGCTGGTAGCCGGCGTCGCCGCTGTCACGACCTTCCTGCTCACCTTCGCCGTCCGTAGGGCGGCGACGAGCCTTGGCGCCGTCGTGCCCCCCGGTGTCGACCGCGTCCACTCGACCCCGACGCCGACGGTCGGCGGGGCCGCGATGCTCGCCGGCTTCGGGGTTGCGATGCTCGTCGCGTCACGGCTCTCCGGTCTCCAGGGGATCTTCGTCGGGTCGTCGGAGCCGCTCGGGATCGCTCTCGGCGCGGTCGTGATCTTCGGCGTCGGCCTCGTCGACGACGTCCGGAACATCTCCGCGCCGGCCAAGGTCGCCGGCCAGGTCCTCGCCGCGATGTTCCTCGTGTTCCTCGGCGTGACGATGTACTGGTTCAAGATCCCCTTCGTCGCCGGGATCATCAACTTGAGCCCGTCCATCCTGCCCCTCGTCACGGCGCTGTGGGTCGTCGGCGTCGCGAACGCCGTGAACCTGATCGACGGGCTCGACGGCCTGGCGGCCGGCATCGTCGGGATCGCGTCCGCCGCGCTGTGCGTCTACGGCCTGCAGCTCGTGCGGCTCGGCGACCTGCCGACCGGGACGAACGAGCTGGGCCCGCTCACCGCGGCGATCGCCTGCGGCGTCTGCGTCGGCTTCCTGCCGCACAACTTCCACCCCGCGCGCGTCTTCATGGGCGATAGCGGCGCGCTCTTCCTCGGCCTGCTCATGGCCGCCGCGACGATGATCATCGGGGGGCGGACGAGCAACGTCTCGGGCGTCACGGGCGTCGACGTGAGCGGGCTCACCTTCTTCCGCTTCGCCCCGTTGTTCATCCCCTTTTTCATCCTCGGCGTGCCGATCCTCGACATGGCGTTCGCCATCGTCCGGCGGACGGTGCACCGGACGAGCTTCGCCGAGCGCGACCTCGGGCACCTCCACCACCGCCTCGTCCGCCTCGGCCACGGCCATCGGCGGGCGGTGCTCGTGCTGTGGGCGTGGACCGCCGTGCTCTCGGGCTTGGCGCTCGTCCCGATCTTCGACGCGCGCGCCAACGTCGTCGTCCCGTTCGCGGTCGTCGTCCTCGCCGTCGTCCTGCTCACCGTCTTCCGACCCGGTGCCCGCTCGCGAGCGGCGCACCTCGAGCGGCACGGCGCGCCCGGCGCCGGCGCGCCGGGGTCACTGCCGGGGTCGCTGCCGGGTGCCGAGGCGGCAGAGCTCGCGCCCCGAGCGCCGACGGGCTCCATGGTCGGGCCCCTCAGCGTCGTCGTGAGCGGGAGCGCAGGCGTCGCCGTCGCGGGGGAGCCGGACCTCACGGCATCGCGCCCCTCCCGCCGCCGCCGGCGGCTCCGCCGGCACGCCCGCTCGTCCCGTCGCCGCTCCGGCACCGCTGTCGAGGACGGCCCGGGTGCGGCGCTCGACCACGTCACCGGTGGCGACGGTGGGGGACCGAGATGACGCGCTGATGGCGAAACGGCCCGCCCCGTCGGCATTCGACCTGCTCAGCATCGGTGGGATGGCGGCAGCGTGCGTCGGATTGGGAGTCGGCGGCGGGTATTGGCTAGGATCTGCGGTCGGCTCGGAGTCTGTCGCGACCTTCTCCGGTCTGGCTGTAGGGTTGTGCGCCGCTGTGGCGGTCACGTACCTCAAGATCAAGAGTTTCCTGTAGGAGCCTGCAGCGCCGCCGGCCCGGGAAGTGACCGGGAGCGTCGCGCCGACCGTCATCGAGACGAGAGATGGACCGACTCGCTGCCCTGTTCGAGCAACTCCCCCTACCTGAGATCACGCGAGTGCTGCGCCGAGCGGCGTTCGCCGGTATCGGCGTCGGGGTGGTCGCTCTCGGGCTGAGCGCCCTGCTCGGCCACGCCCTCGTCGGTCTCGGCGCCTGCATCGGCCTCGCCCTCGGCATCGTGAACATCCGCCTCGTCACGGCGTCGGTCGCCCGGGTCAACGCGAGCCCCGTCGACCGGCCGAAGAGGGTCCTCGCGTCGCAGACGCTGAGCAGGCTCGCGATCACGACGGTCATCGTCATCGGGTTGCTGTTCGCGTCGGTCCAGCTCGGCTTCGGCACCGCGGGCGGCCTGGCCGCCTTCTACTTCGTCCTGCTCGTCAACCTCGTACGGGCGATCCTCAAACAGGGCACGACGGGAGCCCACGCATGAACGCTGCCGTCCTCGCAGTGACGATCCCGGTGGGTGACCACATCACGCGGCACGTCCTCGGGATGACGTTCAACGTCGACGACATCTTGTCGTGCGCCGTCGCGGCGGTCGTGCTCCTCGGCCTCGGGTTCGCCGTGCGCGCCAAGGCGACGTCGGGCGTTCCGGGAAAGCTCCAGCTCACGTTCGAGACGATCGTGTCGGGCGTCGAGAGCCAGGTGGAGTCGTCCATGGGCGACGCCGGCAAGCCGATCGTCCCGCTCGCGCTGACGCTCTTCCTCTTCATCCTCATCGCGAACTCGCTCGAGATGTTGCCGACGGGGCACAACCCGCAGTACCTTCCCGCCCCGACCGGCGACATCAACTTCCCGGCAGCGATGGCTGTCACGGTCATCGTGCTCGTGCACGCCACCTGGATCCGCAAGCAGGGGCTCCGGAGCTACGTCGGCCACTACTTCCGGCCGTTCAAGGCACTCTTCCCGATCAACGTCATCGAAGAGCTGACGAAGCCCATCACCCTCACGCTCCGGCTCTTCGGCAACATCTTCTCCGGCGGCCTGATGCTCGTGCTCATCGCCGACCTGCTGCCCGCCAAGCTGATCGCCCCGATACCGGTGCTCGACGTCGTCTGGAAGCTGTTCGACGGATTGTTCGTCGGACCGGTCCAGGCTTTCATCTTCGCCCTGCTCACCATCCTCTACTTCGAGTCCGCTGTCGCAGGCAGTCACTGAGCTCGGCGTCCCGGCTCCGCCCAGGACCCCGGGCGCAGGTCCTGACCTGACCACCTAACCACCACAGGAGAGAACCAACATGGCGGCAGACACCACCCAGCAGGCGATCCAGCTCGCTGGCGCGATGGTCGGTGGAGGCCTCGCGCTCGGCGGCGGCGCGGTCGGCGCCGCCATCGGCGACGGCCTCGCCGGCAGCCAGACCATCGCCGGCGTCGCCCGGCAGCCCGAGGCGCAGGGTCGCCTGTTCACGATCATGTTCATCGTCGTCGGGCTCGTCGAGGCGATGTACTTCATCAACCTCGTCTTCATGGCCCTGTTCGTCTTCGTCCTCTACAAGAAGTAGCAGCGAGGCCAGATGCCGCTCCTCGGCTCGATCTTCCTCATCCCCAACGGGACGTTCTTCGCCGAGCTGATCCTGTTCCTGGTCGTCTTCGGGATCGTCGCGAAGTTCATCCTCCCGCCCATCGACGCGGCGCGCTCGGCTCGTGCCGAGACGATCCGCTCGGCCATGCACGAGAGCGACGAAGGCCAGGCTGAGGCCGACCGCCTCGCGGCGGAGGCGAGGAACACCCTCGACGCAGCGCGCGAGGAGGCACGGCGCGTGCTCGAGGAGGCGGCGAGCGCCGCCGCGGCCCTCGTCGAGCAGGGGCGTGCGCGGGGCCAGGAGGAGCACGACCGCGCGCTCGCCGCGACCGAGAGCGCGATCGACGAGGAGCAGCGCCGGATCGAGAGCGAGCTGCTCGCCAAGGTCGACGGTCTCGTCGCCGCAGCAGCCGGCCAGGTCATCGGTCAGCCGGTCGACCTCGCCAGGCACCGCACGGCGATCGACGCCGCCGTCGCCCGCACCGCCCGGGAGGCGTGAGTGGCCCCCGTGCTCGCGTCTGCGAACTTCGGCGAGTCCTACGTCCTCGAGGTCGTCGGCCTGGTCCTCGCCGTCCTCGTCGTGGTCCGATGGGTCGTCCCGCCGCTGCGGCGCGCGATGGCTGCCCAGCTCGAGTCCGTCCGGTCCCAGCTCGCGGCGGGTGACGACGCCCGAGAGGCGGCGGCGCGCCTCGTCGCCGAGCGCCGCGACGAGCTCGCGCGCGCCCAAGCCGAGGCGGCGGTCCTCGTCGAGCAGGCGCGCCAGAGCGCAGCCCAGGTCCTCGCAGACGGGCGGCGGCGTGGCGAGGAGGAGCACGACCGTCTCGTGGCGCGTGCCGGGATCGAGGCGACGCTTGCCCGCTCTCGTGCCCGCGACGCCGTCGCGCGCAAGATCGCGGCCCTCGTCGTCGAGGCGGCAGAGCTCGTCGTCGCAGCCGAGCTCGACGACACCATCCACCACCACCTGATCGCCGAGGCGATCGAGGCAGCCGAGGCGGAGGTGGTCTGACCATGCGCGACCTCGTCCGCGGCTACGCCGCAGCCGTCCTCGACGGCGCGGGACCCGACACCGGGCGGATCGTCTCCGAGCTCGGCTCGTTCGGCGCGGCGCTCGTCCACTTCGACGCCCTGCGCCAGGTGCTCACCGACGCGACGGTCGCCCCGGCGTCGAGGCGGGCCGTCGTCGTCGACCTCCTGGGGGGTCGGGACAGCGCGCGGACCGTCGCGCTGCTCGGCTTCACGGCGCACTACGAGCACGCGTCCGAGCTCGCGCCGAGCGTCGCGGCGCTCGTCGGTCTCGCGGAGCAGGTCGCTGCTGCGCCCGGAGCGGATCTCGTCGAGCCCCCGGCCGGCCGCAGCGCGGCGCGCGAGCGCCTCCGCGGCTATGCGGACCGGGTCTTCGAAGAGCTCGACGACGCGGCGGTCGACCGCGTCGGCGACGAGATGTTCGCCCTCTCCCGGCTGCTCGACCGGACCGAGAGCCTCCGCCACGTGCTCGCAGACACCGACGTCCCCTACCGCGCGCGTGCCGCCGTCCTCGAGGACCTCCTCGCAGGTCGTGCGGCTCCTGCGACCCTGCGCCTCGCGCGCTACGTGCTGCGCAACGGCAGGACCCGCGACCCCGTCGGCACGTTCGAGTGGCTCGTCGAGCTCGCGGCGCGCGAGCGGGGCATGCGCCTCGCGGAGGTCCGCTCCGCCGTCGAGCTCGATACCGCGGAGCTCGCCCGCCTCGCGACAGCTCTCGGCCGCCTCGTCGCGCGCCGCGTCACGGTGCGCGTCGTCGTCGACCCGACCGTCGTCGGCGGCCTGCTCGTCTCCGTCGGCGACCTCGTCATCGACGGCACTGTCCGCCTCCGCCTCGAACGGCTGCGCGACGTCCTCGCGCTGTCGAGCTGACCGAACGACAAGGGAGCCTTCATCCATGGCAGAGTTCGCCTTCGACGCAGACGACATCGCCGCGGCGCTCGAGCGTCACGTCACGGGCTTGCGCCCAGACGTCGCAGCCGAGCAGGTCGGGCGCATCGCCGAGGTCGGCGACGGGATCGCGCGCGTCGCCGGGTTGCCGCATGCCTCGGTCAACGAGCTGCTCGAGTTCGAGAACGGCGTCGTGGGTCTCGCGCTCAACCTCGACGAGGAGTCGATCGGTGCCGTCGTGCTCGGCGAGGTCGACGGGCTGGACGAGGGGCAGGTGGTCCGCTCGACCGGCCGGATCCTCTCGGTCCCGGTCGGCGACGCGCTCCTCGGGCGCGTCGTCAACCCGCTCGGCGAGCCGCTCGACGGCAACGGCGCGATACCCGGGACCACGCTGCGGCGCCTCGAGATCCAGGCACCCGGCATCGTCGACCGCCAGCCCGTCACCGAGCCGCTGCAGACCGGGATCAAGGTCATCGACGCGATCACCCCGATCGGGCGCGGCCAGCGGGAGCTCATCATCGGCGACCGCAAGACGGGCAAGACGACGATCGCCGTCGACGCGATCATCAACCAGCGCGGCAAGGGTGTGAAGTGCATCTACGTCGCGATCGGCCAGAAGGGGTCGACGATCGCGCAGATCGTCTCGACGCTCGAGCAGCACGGCGCCCTCGAGTACACGGTCGTCGTCGCGGCCGCGGCCTCGGAGCCGGCACCGTTCCAGTACCTCGCACCGTATGCCGGATGCGCGATGGGCCAGCACTGGATGGAGAACGGCGAGCACGCGCTCGTCGTCTACGACGACCTGTCCAAGCAGGCCGACGCGTACCGGCAGATCTCGCTCCTGTTGCGCCGGCCACCGGGGCGCGAGGCGTACCCCGGCGACGTCTTCTACCTCCACAGCAGGCTGCTCGAGCGCGCCGCGAAACTGTCCGACGAGCGGGGCGGCGGCTCGCTCACGGCCCTGCCGATCATCGAGACCAAGGCGGGCGACATCTCGGCCTACATCCCGACGAACGTGATCTCGATCACCGACGGCCAGATCTTCCTCGAGACCGACCTGTTCAACTCCGGTGTCCGGCCGGCCATGAACATCGGCAACTCCGTCTCGCGCGTCGGCGGCGCCGCGCAGATCAAGGCGATGAAGGCCGTCGTCGGCTCGCTGAAGATCGACCTCGCGCAGTTCCGGGACCTCGAGGCGTTCGCGACCTTCGGCTCGGAGCTCGACAAGGCGTCGCAGGCCCAGCTCGACCGGGGCTACCGGCTCACGGAGCTGCTGAAGCAGGGGCTCAACGACCCGATGCCGGTCGAGGAGCAGGTGATCGTGATCTTCGCGGGAGTGCGCGGCCACATCGACGACATCGAGGTGGCAGACATCCAGCGCTTCGAGTCGGCGCTCCGGGCCCACGTCCGTGCCGCCCACCCCGAGCTGCTCGAGCAGCTGCGCACGACCGGCACGCTCCCC
>DAHWHN010000152.1 GCA_027335685.1 Acidimicrobiaceae bacterium | reverse complement strand
CGACCGTCTGGGCGAGCACGGTGTTGCCCGACTGGCGTGCCACCGCGACGTGGAACGCCACGTTCGTCGCGCTCAACGCAACAGGATCTCCGAGCTGGGCTCCCGCCACCTCGAGGAGGCGGGCCGCGACGTCGAGCTCGGCGGCCGGCTGCCGCAGGCATCCGAGCTCGGCCGCCGTCGGCTCGAGCAGCAACCGCGTCTCGAGCAGCTCGAGACACGTCACGGCGTCGGCGGCAGGCGCGTGCGGGTTCCCGATCACCCGCCGCGCGGCCTCACCGCTCACGTAGACCCCCGACCCGTGGCGCAAGACCACGATGCCTTCAGCCTCGAGGCGGCGCAGGGCCTCCCGCACGGTCGGCGGCGCGACCGCGAACCGGTCGGCCAGGGCGCGCACCGACGGAAGCCTGTCGCCGCGCGCGAGCTGTGACACGCCGACGAAGTCGACGATCGCGTCGGCGAGCTCGACGGTCAGCGACGCGCGCGCCGCGCGTGGCTGCAGCCGGTCGACGCGCGCCGCACGCGCCGCCGTCACAGCCACGCTGCGCGCCACGCCCCGACGAGCATCTCCCTCCGCACCGGCAGCGAACCTACCAGACCAGGCTCCATCTCATCTAGTGAGCATGCTCAACTAGTGATCAGGTCTATGCTCGCGTGCGCCAAACATCCAGCCGGACCGGCCGGCGCATCCGAGCCGGCTCGAGAGACGACCAGTCAGGTCGACGGCGCGGAAAAGCGCTCCCGCGCTGCGAGGACGACCATCTCGACGCACGTCTCGACCGACAGCGCCATGGTGTCGATGACCAGGTGGTAGAGGCGCGCGTCGGACTGGCTGACGCCGTAGAAGACCTGGGCGTACGCCTCGCGTGCACGGTCGGCGTGGCGGAGCTCCGCCCGCGCGGCGTCGAGGTCGAGCGCCGCACGTGCCGCAGCGCGCGCGGCGCGCTGCTCGGCCGGGCCGTCGAGGCGCACGCACAGCACGTCCGGTCGATCGCCGAGGACGACCATCGCCGCCCGTCCGAGGACGACTCCGCCTGCGGTGTCGGCGATCTGGCGGAGGACCGCCTCGGTGCCCGCGCAGTAGCTCGTGCGCGTCCCGGAAACCTCCTGGCCGGGGTCGGCCCCCATCGGTGCCGCGACGTTCGCGAGGGCGGCGAGTAGGCGATCGACGAGGCGCGGCGGCTTCTCGTCCGCGGCCGCCGCCTCGTCCGCGCTGACCGCCAGACGGCGTGCGACCTCGAGTGGTATCGCACGGTCGTAGAACTCGAGGCCGAGCCTCTCGGCCACAGCAGGCCCGACGAAAGCTCCTCCGGCCCCGTAGCTCGCCGAGATCGTCACGACACCCGCCATCGAGGTCTCCTTGCGGTCCGCTCGGCGGCGACCAGGCAGAGTCGCCGGCCGTCGACCGTCGGCACCAGTCGTCGTCCTGCCGGTCAGTCCTTCGTCGCGACGTGGTTGGGAACCACGTTGAGCTTCGGGACGTAGGCCTCGCGCGCCACCTCGCGCGGCGCGAGCCGTATCGCCTCTCCGAGCTCGGCGACGCATCGCTCGCACGGTCCGTAGTAGCGGGCCGTCGCATCCTCGCGACCACAGCGCGGGCAGCGCTGACCGCCCCACGACGTCACGCCGGCGGGCGTCTCGTCGGTCGGCGTCACGTCGGCGGCCTGCTGCTCGTCGCCCGATCCCCCGTCCACGCCCCCACGCTAGCTCGCCGCTCTGCGGTCACCCGGCGAGGAGCTTGGCCGAGGTGGCGACGCCAAGCAGGACGACGACTGCCCGCAACGCCGGGGTCGGGACCCGGCGCGCGATGCGCGCGCCGACGTAGCCACCCACGAGGCTCGTCCCGATCATGGGCAGCGCCGCGGCCCAGGACACCGGCGCGCTGGCCACGAAGATGAGCGCCGCAACCGTGTTGACGACGAGCGATAGCACGCTCCGCAAGCCGTTCACCCGGACGAGCGTGTCGGGCGTCGACAGGCCGAGCACGCCGAGGAACACGACACCGAGACCGGCGCCGAAGTAGGCACCGTAGACCGACGCGACGAAGGCGCCGACATGCATCGCGAACCGGTGTGCTCTCGAGCGTGTGGCCCCGTCGCCGCGCACCCGGCGCACCACGAGGGGCTGGATCGCGAACAGTCCGCACGCGAACAGGACGAGATAGGGGGCGATGAGCTGGAATGCGCTGGTCGGCGTCGTGAGGATGAGCACGCCACCGACGACACCACCGGCGACGACGGTCGCCGCGAGCTCGCGTAGCCGGTCGCGTTGCGCGCCGATCTCTGCGCGAAACGCTGCGGAGCCACCGAGGTAGCCCGGCCAGATCCCGACGGTCGACGTGACGTTCGCGACCAGTGCCGGGTAGCCGAGCGCCAGCAGGGCCGGGAACGACACGAGCGATCCGCCGCCGGCGACACCGTTGACGAGCCCAGCTCCCAGCCCGGCCAGACAGGTAAGGACCACGCGGCTCGCGTCGAGGTGGGGCAGGAGCATGGCGGACGCTAACTCGCGACCGGCGGGCGGCGGGGCAGTCGGCCCATGGCGGTCCGTGCAGGTCGCCGGGGCGGCGGTGTGCCCCACCGCGGTCGACGTCGCTACAGTCTTCTGCGTGCCTATGGCCGGTATGCCGCGCGTGGAGTTCACGCTCCACAACTCCCTCACTGCGTGGCAGTTCGGGCCGTTCCAGATCCTCGTGCTGGCCGCCGTGCTCGCTGCGGCCATCTGGTACCTACGCGCCGACTGGAAGCTGGCCCAGCACGGTCGGGCCTGGCACGGAGCCCGGACGCTCGCCTTCATGGCCGGGCTCGTGTGCGTCGACCTCGCGTTGCAGTCGCCGGTGGCGAGCTACACGTCGACCTACTTCCAGGCCCACGTCATCCAGCACCTGCTGCTCATGGTCGCCGGACCGCCGCTGCTCGCCCTCGGCGCCCCGTCGACGCTGCTGCTCCAGACGTCGAGCAGGACGACAAAGAGCCGCTGGCTCGCCGTCCTGCACAGCCGCCCGTTCGCCGTCGTGAGCCACCCCGTCACGACCTGGGCGCTCTACTACGGCGCGATGTACATGTTCTTCCTCACCCCGGTCATCGGCTTCTCGATGGAGCACATGGCCCTCATGGACGCGATCAACGTCGGGTTCCTCTTCGGAGCGACCCTGTTCTGGTGGCCGACGATCGGCATCGATCCGGTGATCCACTGGAAGATGGGTTACGGGGCGCGGATGCTGAACCTGTTCATCGGTGTACCTGTCGAGACGTGGCTCGGTATCGCCTTGATGAACGAGAGCGCGCGGACTGCCCACGCGAACGCGCCGATGTACACGCTCGCGAGCATCCACAGCGGCGGGAGCGTGCTCTGGATCGCGGCCGAGATCGCCTCGGCGGGTGCGATCCTCCCGATCTTCCTCCAGTGGATGCACTCCGAGGACCGCAAGGCAGCCCGAGCGGACGCCGCCCTCGACCTCGAGTACGAGCGCGAGCAGGCCGCGTTCGCGTCGACCCTTGCCCTCGGCTCGGCAGCTGACGTCGACGGGCTCGTGAGCCGGTGGGAGGCCTCGATCCGCGCACCGGTCGAGCCACCGTGGCGCGTTCCCTCCCCGGCGCGCGAAAGCGACGGCAGCCCACGGTAGGACGACCCACCGGGCGGCACGGGCACGGGCACGGGCACGTCGGGCAGCATGGCAGCATGGCGAGAACCACCATCGTGATGGCGAGCGACGGGACCGACGTCGCGGTCCATGCACTCGGCGGCCGCGGTCGGCCAGCAGTCCTCGTCCACGCCGCAGGCTTCCTCGCCGAGGCTCTCCGTCCCCTAGCGCACGAGCTCGGCGGCTCCTTCAACTGCTGGGGGCCCGACCTGCGTGGCCACGGGGAGTCGTCGGTGCCAGCCGACCTCGACTTCAGCTGGGGCGGCTTCGCTCTCGACGTGCTCGCAGCGGTCGACGTCGCGAGGGGCGCTCTTGCACGCCGCGAGCACGGTGGGCGTCCGTCGCCTCTTGTGCTCGCGGACCCTGTGCTCGCGGACCCCGGGGAGCTCAACCGCCGACTCGTCGGGATCGGCCATTCGGTCGGTGCGACCGCACTGCTCGCGGCGGAGGCGTCGCACCCGGGCACGTTCGCCGCGCTCTACTGCTTCGAGCCGATCGTCGTCCTACCCGACGACCGTCGCCCGCCGGGCACACCCATCCCTCTCGCCGACGGCGCACGTCGGCGCCGGGCGATCTTTTCCTCCCGCGCCGCGGCCGGAGAGCGCTACCGATCCCGCGGCACCCTCGCCAACCTCGACCCCGCCGTGCTCGCCGCGTACCTCGACCGCGGCTTCGTCGACCTCGCCGACGGGTCCGTGGCGCTGCGGTGCCGCCCCGAGCACGAGGCCCTCGTCTACGAGCACGGCCTCGCGTGCGAGACCTTCGACGTGCTCGACCAGGTCCGCTGCCCGGTGACCGTCGCCGTGGGGACCGGCTCGGTCGACCTCGGTCGTGCAGCGGCACCGGCCGTCGTCGCGGCGCTCGCCGACGCCCGCCTCGTCGAGGTCGAGGGCGTCGGCCACCTCGGTCCGCTCGAGGCTCCTCCTGCCGTCGCCGCCTCGATCCTCTCCTCGATCGGCACGGCCGCCCGCTAGCCGCCGCCGCGACCTCGACGTGCGCCGACGACACGCACGCGGGCGACAGGCCCGGGCGCGATTGCCGATTAGCCTTGCCGGACGATGCTCCGGAGCCTGGTCCACAGTTTCGACGACCGCGTGGAAGCGGCCGTCGCCCCCCTGCGCGGCCGACGTTGGGCTGACCGCGTCTTCTACACCGCCTCGGCGCTCGGCGATTTCGGCCTCATCTGGGTCGTGTTCGCGATGCTCCGGGCCTTGCGGGGCGGCAAGGCGAACGAGCGCGCGGCCGTGCGCGCCGTCGCGGCGACCGGCATCGAATCGGTTCTCGTGAACGTGCTGTTGAAGTCCCTGTTCAGTCGTGGACGTCCCGAGGAGCAGCCCGACCACCCCCTCCCGGTCCGGCAGCCCCTCTCGTCGAGCTCCCCCTCCGGCCATGCGACGGCGGCGTTCTGCGGTGCGACGCTGCTGTCCGACGGCGATCCCTTCGCCGTCGCCTACTTCGCGACGGCCGCGGTCGTCGCGGCGAGCCGGGTGTACGTCGGCATGCACCACGCGTCCGACGTGGTCGGTGGCGTGGCCGTCGGCCTCGGGCTCGGTCACCTGGGCAAGGCGCTCGTGCCGATGCGCATCCCCGGCGCAAGCCCGGCTGCCCGCGCGTCGAGCAGACCGGCGTTGCCCGCCCGATGGCCGGCCGACGGGGCGCCCGGCGCGGGCCGCCCGTGAGCGACGGCGGAGCGCACCCGTGACCCTCGTCGAGAGGCTGGGCTTTGCCGCCCGTGCGCGGATCCTCGTCGTCTGCTGCGACGAGCTGGGCTTCTCCCACGCCTCGAACGTCGCCGTCTACGACGCCCTGCGCGCCGGGACGGCCTCGTCGGCGTCGCTCATGGTGCCGGCGCCCTGGGCTCGTGGTGCCGCCGCGGCGTATCGCGGTGAGGACGTCGGCGCGCACCTGACCTTGAACGCCGAGCTCGACCTCTACCGCTGGGCGCCCATCACCCAGGCACCATCCCTGCTCGACGGCGAAGGGGGATTTCCACGCACGGTCGAGGATGTCTGGGAGCACGCCGACCTCGACGAGGTCCGCCGGGAGTGGCGCGCGCAGGTCGAGCGGGCCATCTACTGGGGCTTCGACGTCAGCCACCTCGACGCCCACCTCTGCGGCGTCGAGCTCAAGCCGGAGTTCTTCGACGTCTACGTCGAGCTCGCGGAGGACCTCCGCCTGCCGGTGCGCCTCCCCGGCCTCGAGGAGGAGCCGCGTGTCGGGTTCCCCTTCCGCGAGCTCGCCGCCGAACGAGGCATCGTCGCTCCCGACCGGGTCGTCACGCTCGCCGCACTGGTCGCCGACGCGCCGACGGTGCGCGACGCCGTCGCGTCGCTCCCCGCCGGGATCACGGAGATCCGTGCGCAGCCTGCGATCGACACGCCCGAGCTGCGCGCCGCTGCACCGGATTGGCCGGCACGCGTCGCCGACCAGCAGTGGCTCGGCGCCGGCTCACCGCTCGCCGACGCACTCGCGTCCGGCGAGGTCCACGTCGTCGGCTACCGGGAGCTCCGCCGCCTCATGCGCGCATCGTCTCGGTGACCCAGAACCTTCGGACCGCCGCCGTCTCGGAATCGCAGCAGACATCGGTGCCGGTCGTCACGAGGTGGTCCCGGTCCGCGCGAGGCGAGCGTCAGTAGTAGCGAGGCACGTAGGCCCCGCGGCCCATCGCAGCGCTCTCGAAGGAGTCGAGCGTCTCGTCGACACCGCCGCGGACCTCGCGGACCCAGTCGAGGCGCTCCGTCAAGAGGCGCTCGACGCCGCCTTGGAGGGTGCTCGACGATATGGCACAGGAGCCGCATGCACCCTGGAGCTGGACCTCGACGACCCCGCTTGCGTAGTCCACCCCGACCAGGGCGAGGTCCCCGCCGTCCATCTGGACCGCCGGCCGCATCATCTCGATGAGGTTCTCGAGGGCCGACCTGCGCCTCTCGAGCTCCTCGGGATCAAGCTCGCCCGCGTCGGCGACGACCTCGGCCACGCCTGCGCCACCCGCTGCGGTCTCCTCGTCCGCATCGGGCGTGTCGACCACGTCATCGGCGAGGTGGCCGCCGTCGGCCGGCACCGCCTCCTCCAGATCACCGCGGACCGTCTCGACGTGGCCGGGACGCGGAGAGGACTGCGCGAGGTCGTCTTCCGACCCTCGTGACTTGCCTAACAGTCTGCTAATACGCATCGAGCACCATTCGAATCTGCCGCACCCGTCGAGACCCTAGGATCCCACAGGTGCAGCTCGTGATTCTCGCCGCGGGACACGGCCGACGTTTTGGCGGGCTGAAGCAGCTCGCCCCTGTCGGCCCGAACGGCGAAGCCATCATGGACTATACGGCCCGTGCAGCCCAGGCCTGCGGCTTCTCGGGGATCGTGCTCGTCGTGCGCGCGGAGATCGAGGAAGAGGTGGCGTCTCACGTCCGCCGCAGCTGGCCGTCGGATCTCCCCGTCGACTTCGCGTGCCAGCCTGCCGTGCCCGGCACCGCCCAAGCCGTGCTCTCCACGCGCTCGCTGGTCTCGGGGCCGTTCGGCGTCGCGAACGCCGACGACCTCTACGGCGAGGCCGCACTGCGCCTCATCGTCGAGCACGTCGACGGCCGACTCGCCGCCACGGACCCTACCGGTCCAGGTGCCGCCCGTTCCGCCACGACGGAGCACCTCCTCGTCGCCTACCGGCTCGCGCGCACGGTGCTCTCGGGGGCCACGGTCACGCGCGGCCTGTGCGAGGTCGGTCCGGACCACCGGCTCGAGCGCGTCGTCGAGCACAGGGTCCATCTCCACGACGACGGCAGCTTCGACGCGACTCCCCTCCCAGGTTCGGCCGCTGCCGCGGGTGACCGTCTCGAACGCGCCCTGCTCTCGGGGAACGAGCTCGTCTCGATGAACCTCTGGGGGTTCGATCCCCGCCTGTTCGACGAGCTCGACGAGGCGGTCCGCGCGTTCGATCCGACGACCGCGTCCCGACCGGAGCTGCTCCTGCCGGACGTCGTCGGCCAGCTCGTGCGCACCGGACGTGACCAGGTGCGGGTGGTGGAGACCGAGAACCGCTGCATCGGGATCACCCATCGCGAGGACATCCCGATCGTGCGTGGCGAGATCGTGCGCGAGATCGCGCACCTCGACGCCGTGCGCGCCGGGCGAGCCTGAAAGGCGCCTGCGGCCCAGGCCAGCGGTCGTCGCTACGGCCAGCTCCCGCGGGGCGCGGGTAGTGTGGCGCGGTGACCATCCGGGCACGCCGCAGCTTTCCGGCGAGCCACGACACCGAGTCCGACGCGACGGGCGCGCACGAGCGCGGCGACCGTCACCTCGCACGCTCCCGCCGGATCGGCATCGCCCTCGGCGCGAACCTTCTCGTGGTCGTCGTCGAGGTCTCGGGAGCCGTCGCCGCGCACTCCGTCGCGCTGCTCGCCGACGCCGGTCACGACCTCACAGACGTCGCCGGGCTCGCCCTCGGTTTCGTGGCGGTCCGGCTGGTCCGCCGCTCGCCGACCGTCCAGCGCTCCTACGGCTACCACCGAGCGACGATCGTCAGCGCGCTCGCCAACGTCGTCCTCGCGCTCGGCATAGCCGTCGCGGTCGCGGCTCTCGCGGCGACCCGGCTCGGCCGTCCCGGCCATCTCGACGGCGGGATCGTCGCGGTCGTCGCCGGCTTCGCCGCTGCGGCGAACACGGCCGGTGCGCTCGTCCTCGCCGACGGCTCGCACGACCTCAACCTCCGGGCCGGCATGCTCCATCTCGCGGGCGACGCCGTCACGTCCGTCGCCGTCGTCCTCGTCGGCGTCGTCGTGCTCACGACCGGGCACTTCGCGATGCTCGATCCGGTCCTCTCGCTCGTCATCGCGCTCGCCGTCGCAGGTCGCGGCTGGAGCGTCGCGCGGGCAAGCCTCGACATCCTGCTCGAGGCGTCGCCGGGCGACGTCGACATCGACCAGCTACGCGCTGCGATGACCGCGGTGCCCGGGGTGACCGAGGTCCACGACCTGCACTGCTGGAGCTTGTCCAGCGAGGTCCGGGCCCTGTCCGCGCACGTCGTGCTCGACGGCCATCCATCCCTCGAGCAGGCCAACGTCGTCGGCGAGACGGTGAAGTCCCGCATCGGCCGCCCGTTCGGCATCGCGCACACCACCCTCGAGCTCGAGTGCGAGCGCTGCACCGATGACGTGCGGCAGACCTGCCCGATCGATGGACGTGCGGCGATCTCCCCGACAGACGGCTAGGCGCGACCGCGGCGCGCCGGGGCTCCCCCCGCGGCACCCGCCCGCTGGCGCGCCGTGCGCGTGCCGGCGTCGAGGGCGTCGAGGCGTGTCGACGCGGCGCGTGTCGAGGCGGCGATGCCGTCGGGGTCGAGCCCGAGGCGGGCGAGGATGGCGTC
>DAHWHN010000116.1 GCA_027335685.1 Acidimicrobiaceae bacterium | reverse complement strand
GCGGGCTCGCGACGGCGATCGCCCACGCGAGCCTCCTGCTCGACCTCGACCTCGTCGTGGTCGGCGGAGGGGTCTCTGCAGCAGGCGAGCTGCTCCTCGAGCCGCTGCGCCGCCACCTCGCCGAACAGGCCAGGCTCGCGTTCGTGCGGGGCACGCGTGTCGTGCGTGCAGAGCTCGGCGGCGACGCCGGGGTCGTCGGCGCCGCGAGCGCCGCCCGGCGCATGCTCACCGAGCGCGCGACGCCAACCCGTTCCCTGGCCTAGCCGCGTCCCCGCTGCGCGTGCCGCTCGGCGTGGGATCGTCCCGGTCCCCGCCGCCGCCTCCGACGCATGGCCACGCGCCGTGGCGGGTTCGCCGCGCATTGTCGGCCAAGATCCGGAGATCTGCCGTTGCGCGCGCGTCGTCCTTCGGCTTGAGTGAATGTCGACGACGACATGCAATCGGAGGGAGCGATCGCCGTGGCCGAAGACAGCACGACAGGTGTCGGGACAGACGAGCGCCGCCGGCGGCTCAGCCGGCGCGAGATGCTCCAGCGCGGCGCGGTCGTCTCCGTCGTGGGCGGCACGGTGCTCTGGGCGCCGCCGATCGTCGAGTCGTTCGTGTCGACGGCCGCCGCCGCCGCCTCGCCCGCGACCGGAGGGGGCTCCTTCGTCGGCAATCCGGTGCCGGGCAGCGTCGTCTACGCCACGGACGCGACGGGCGCGATCACAGGCGCTACCGTCACCGGAGCCTACGGGCAGTCGCAGGCCGTCACACTCCCCTCGGGCGTCACGACCATCATGCTCACCCTCTACGGCGGTGGTGGTGGCGGTGGCGGTGGCTTCTACTACGCCCCGACGAATGGTTCCGGCGCCTACAGCAACGACGGAGGGGCCGGCGGCGACGGGGCTGTGCTCACCGCCGAGGTCGTCGTGCCGTCCGGCACCGAGGAACTGACCGTTGTCGTCGGCGGGGGCGGGGCCGGCGGTACCGGCTTCAACCAGCTAGTGGGTGGTGACGGGACCGGCGGTGTCGTCTTGTTGGCCGGTGGGTTGGGTGCCGGCAACGGCGGCACCGGCGGCAATGGCGGCGGCACGGCCGGCCCGGCGTTCGGAGGAGGTGGCGGGGGCGGCACCGCGCTCTTGACCTCGGACGGCACGTTGCTCATGGTGGCCGGCGGTGGTGGCGGGGGCAGCGGCGCGACGAGCTACGGCAGTGGCTGGACCGGTGGCGACTCGGGGCAGCCCGGCTCCGGCCCGATCACCGGAATGGGCGGCCAGCCAGGCGGCCTCAAGGCGCCGGGCCCCGGCGGATCCGGGGGGAACTGGAGCGACGGCTCTCCCGGAGCTGGCGCGGACGGCGGCTCGGGCGACGGCCTTGCGCTGCAGGGGACCGGAACCGGCTTCGGCGGGGGCGGCGGGGGCGGCTACTTCGGGGGCGGCGGGGGCGGAACCGACGATCCCGGCGCTGGCGCCGGCTACGCGCAGATCCCCGAGGACTACCAGAGCGGCAGCGGCGGCGGCGGGTCGAGCAACGTGGCTGCGAGCGGCCTCCCGAACGGCTACTCGGCGACGTACCTGTCGTTGGGTCTCACCGCGAACGGCGGATCCGGTGGCTTAGGGGTGAGCGGCGTAAATGGCACAGGCAATGGTTCCGCGGGTGGCAACGGCTCGGCCGTCTTGACCTTCACCGTCTAGCACGAGGGCTCTCCAGCGGCCCATGCCAGTCGGCGCGGCAGGCTCCTTCGTCGCCGCCCATGGCGACGGGATCGCCGTCCCCCGCTAGCGCGCGCCGAGGTCCTCCCCGTAGGGGCGGACCCGTCTCCTGCGCTGCAGCACCGTCCGTGCGATGTCGCTGCCGGCGATGCTTGACTTGTGCCCGCTGTGACTGAGCTCCTCATCGCGACGAACCCCGATCCGGGCTCCCGCCTCGCGTACCTGCTGCGCGTGCCGCTCGGCGAGGGCCTCGTCCTGCGCACCTCCGGCACGTGGCCGCGCACGGCAGCCCTCTACTGCCACGTCGTCCCGGCGACCGAATGGCCGGAGTCGCCCGAGATCGTCGAGCGGGTCCCGCTGCGCTCGTGCGCGCGCCGGGGCGCGGCCATCGACATCGTGGCCGACCGGTCCCGCGAGAACCGTTCGCAGCTCGTCTTCACGACGGCTCGCGGGCGCGACGCCGTCTTCTGGCAGGCGCCGCGCACCCGTAAGCAGGCCCGTCCCGCCGTCAGCATCCCGACCGCACGCGCGACAGGGATCGACCTGCTCGACGTCGTCGTCGACGCGCACGAGCACTACCCCTACCGCTTCGCGAAGCAGAAGGTGGCGACGACGAGGCGCGCGCTGCCCTGCGGCGACTACGGGATCGTCCTCGACGGCTCGCTCGTCGCCGCCGTCGAGCGCAAGTCCCTGGCGGATCTCGTCGCGAGCCTGACCACCGGCCGCCTGCGCTACGCGCTCGGCGAGCTCGCGGCCCTGGCGCGCGCGGCGGTCGTCGTCGAGGAGCGCTACTCCGAGGTGTTCAAGCTCGAGCGCGTCCGGCCTGCCCTGGTCGCCGACGGGATCGCCGAGTGCCAGGTCCGCTGGCCGAACGTGCCGATCGTGTTCTGCGAGACGCGGCCCCTCGCCGAGGAGTGGACCTACCGCTACCTCGCGGCAGCCCACGCGTGGGCCTCCGGCGAGCAGGCCGCGACCGCGCGCCTCCGTCCGCCCGACCACGTTGCACCCGACCGCGGAGGACCCGACCGCGGAGCACCCGACCTCGGCACGTCGCTGCGTCCGGCACCGGCCGGGTCCAGCTCCGCGGACGTCCGCGAGTGGGCGCGGGCTCAGGGTCTCGCAGTCGCCGAGCGCGGCAGGATCCCCGCCGCGATCCGGCGTGCCTTCGAGCTCGCGCTCGACGGCCCGGCAGGAGACGGCACGCCGGACGGTTGCAGCTGAGCCAGGCTCGAGCGGGTTGTCGCCTGTTCAGCCCGCCAGGCTGCGGGCAGCCTCGGGGTGGAACTGGACGGTCGTCCCGGGGCGCGCCTGGGCGCAGCGCCAGATGTCCGGCTCCGGCACGACCGCGACGACCGGGTAGCCACCGGTCGTCGGGTGGTCCGCCAGGAACAGCACCGGCTGGCCGTCGGGCGGGACCTGGATGGAGCCGTCGACGACGCCCTCGCTCGCGAGCTCCCGGCGGCGTGCCCGTTCGAGCCGCGGTCCCTGCAGGCGCAGCCCGATGCGGTTGCTGTCCGGGCTCACCGTCCAGCTCGCCGAGGCGAGCAGCTCGAGCGACGCCGCGGTGAGCTCGTCGGCCCGGGGCCCGAGCACGCACCGCAGGTGCAGCGCCGCGGCCGGCGGGCTGTAGGGGACGAAGTCGACCGCCGGGACACGCCCGACCACGTCGCCGAGCGGCAGGGACGCACCGGCGCGTAGCGGCTCCGGCCCGATCCCTGCGAGGACGTCGGTCGACCGGCTGCCGAGCACGACCGCGACGTCGAGGCCACCGCCGACCGCGACGTAGGAGCGCACGCCCGCGTCCGCCCGGCCCACCTCGACGAGCTCCCCGGCACGGGCGAGCACCGCCAGGCCGAACGCAACGGGCCGCGCCGCGATCGTGACGGGGGCCGGCGCGCCCGTCACCGCGACGCGGCGGTCCGTGTCGAGCACGAAGCCGACGCCGTCGAGGGTCGTCTCGAGCACCGCGGCACCGGGCTCGTTGCCGACGAGCCGGTTCGCGAGCTCCATGGCCGGACGGTCGAGCGCACCGGCGCGGGGAACCCCGAGGTGCGCGACGCCGCGGCGGCCCGCGTCCTGGACCGTCGTCAGCGCCCCGGACCGGACGACGCGCAGCGATCCCCTCACCGCCGGACCGCGACGAACCGGACCGCGTCGCCCGGCGCGAGGAGCGAGGGCGGGACCCTCTCCGGGTCCCACATCGCCACGGCGCAGCGGCCGATCAGGAGCCATCCCCCCGGCGAGCGCCTCGGGTAGATGCCGGTGAACTCGTCCGCGAGCCCGACGGACCCGGCCGGCACGGCCGGGCGGGGACGGTCGAGCCGCGGCACCCGCCACGCGTCGGGCAGGCCGGTGAGGTAGGCGAACCCGGGCGAGAACCCGATGAACGCGACCTCGTGGTCAAGCGACGCGTGCGCGTCGCCGACCTCGTCCGGCCTGATCCCCCAGAGCTCCGCGACGGCACCGAGGTCGGGCCCGTCGTAGACGACGGGGAGCTCGACGCGCGTGCCGGCACGGGGCGCGCTCGGACCGGGCGCCCAGGTGCGCAGCTCTGCCGCGAAGGCCGCGGCGTCGTCGAGGTGATCGAAGAGCACGGTCCGCGCCGCCGGCACGACCTCGACGCCTGCGGACAGCAGGCCCGCCTGCTGTCGCCGGCGGGCCTCGTCGTAGAGGGCCTGGACGTCGCCGAGGCTTGCGAGCTCGGCGAGAAGCGCCCGCGTCCCGGCGGGCCGCACGTTCACGACGAGCCACACGGTGGGCGCGATCTTCTCGGCGCGGGATCCCGGCCCGGGCGAAAGGAGCCGCACGGCCGTCCGTGCGGCGAGCTCGGAGCGTGCACGACGGCTCCTAGATCGATCCCGAGAGCCACGCGTCGAGGTACACGAGGAAGCTCGGCAGCCAGTGCGAGCGGTTGAAGCCGTCCGTCGGGTCGACGCCCGAGAGCGCGGCGAGGTGGGCGTCGCGGCCCGCTCGGGCGGCGCGCGCTGCTGCCCCGGCGGGATCGAGCACCTCGGCGATCCGGTGCAGGCACCACGCGCGCGACGCGAGCAGGCCTTCGAGGTGCACCGTCGCGGGATCCGGTCCGTCGGGCCGGAACGCCGGCGGGCCCCAGTCGAGCTCGGCAAAGCCCGGGCACGCACGTGCGAACCAGCTCGCGAACTGCGCGGCGTCGAGCACGCTCGCCATGAGGGCGGCCTCGGTCAGCTGCGGGTCGAGGAAGTCGCCGCCCGACGGGTCCTGCCCGAGCGGGAGCTCTACGTCCGCACCGTAGTAGCGGCGCGCGAGGGCGGACACGGCCTCGTCGAGCCCGTCCGCGCCCGAGAGGCGGGCCGCCTGGAGCGCGACCTGCAGGGAGAAGGCGCTGTTGGCATGGGTGCCCGAGCGGACCGGGAAGGCGAGCACGCTCTCGAAGAACGCGACGAGCCGTCCCTCGAGCAGCGTCGCGAGCGGCTCGAGAGCCTCGGCCCAGCGCGCGCCGTGCGGGCTCGCCCGGCACTCGGCATGGAGAAGGACGCACCACGACCAGCCGTAGGGGCGCTCGGCGGTCCGGCCCCGGGGACTCGCGAACAGCTCCCGCTCGCGCCCGAGGCGCTCGGGGCTCAGGTGCTCGTCGAGCACGGCGCGCGCCGCGGCCCGGAGCTCCTCGGGGAGCTCGCCGGACAAACACCGCACGAGCAGCCAGTGGCTGTGCACGGCGGAGTGCCAGTCGTAGCAGCCGTAGAAGCTCGGGTTGCACACGCGCGGGGGGACGACGTCGGCGTCGGAGCCGAGCTCGTGGCCGAGCACGTGCGGGTACTCGCGACAGACCGCGTCGAGCACCGACGCGACGAGGGCCGGCCGGTCGAGCACGAGCCGGGGCGCGCCAGCCTGCGGGCGGGCGCTCATCGCGAGCGCGCCACGGCGACACCGGCGTCGTCGAGCGCCCGGCGCAGCGCCACCGCGAGCTCGAGCGCTCCGGGGGTGTCGCCGTGCACGCAGAGCGAGTCGACCTCGAGCACGAACTCGCCGCCCTCGCAGTCCGCGATCGGCTCACCGGTCGCGATGCGCCGGCCCCGGTCGGCGACGACCGCGGGGTCGGCGACGACGGCACCGGGCAGCCCGCGCGGCACGAGGCGGCCGTCCGGGGTGTAGGCCCGGTCCGCGAAGCCCTCCCGCAGCACCGGCAGCCCTGCCCCGCGCAGCACGCCGACCGAGCGGCTCCCCGCCAGCGTGAGCACCGCGAGGTCGCCGCCGTACGCGCGGATCGCGTCGCCGAACGCGCCCGCCAGCTCGGCGTCGTCGGCGAGGTCGTTGTAGAGCGCCCCGTGCGCCTTTATGTAGCTGACGGCGGTGCCGTGGCGCCGGCAGAAGGCATCGAGAGCGCCGACCTGGTAGACGACGTCGGCGACGAGCTCGTCGTGGCCGACGGCGAGGTGGCGACGGCCGAAGCCGACGAGGTCCGGGTAGGAGACGTGCGCGCCGATCGCGACACCGCGTGCGCACGCGGCCGCGACGGTCCGGTCGATCGTGAGCGGGTCGCCCGCGTGGAAGCCGCACGCGACGTTCGCGCTCGTCACGACCTCGAGCAGCTCGTCGTCCGGGCCCATGCGCCACGCGCCGTAGGCCTCGCCCATGTCGGAGTTGAGGTCGATCGCGGTCCTCGTCATCCTCTGCTCACCTCTCGTCCTTCTCGCCGCCGACGGGGAAGTGGCACGCCGCCAGGTGGCCACCGCCGAAGGAGCGCAGCACCGGCTCCTCGAGCGCGCAGCGCTCCTGCGCGGCCGGGCAGCGCGTGCGGAACCTGCACCCCGAGGGCGGCGCGCTCGGCGACGGCAGCTCGCCGCGGATCTGGCTGACGGGTCGGTCCCGCGCGGGGTCCGGGTCCGGCACGGCGTCGACGAGCGCGCGGGTGTAGTGGTGCGCGGGCCGGTTGAACAGGTCGTCGCCCGTGCCGGACTCGACGACCTTGCCGAGGTACATGACGACGACCCGGTCGGCGATCCAGCTCACGACCGCGAGGTCGTGGGAGATCATGAGGTAGGACAGACCGTGCTCGGCCTGCATGTCCACCATGAGGTTGAGGATCTGCGCGCGGACCGAGACGTCGAGGGCCGAGACGGGCTCGTCGGCGACGACGAGCGACGCGTTCGTCGCGAGGGCGCGCGCGAGCCCGACCCGCTGGCGCTGGCCGCCCGACAGCTCGTGGGGAAGCCGGTCCAGCTGGTTCGCGGCGAGGCCGACCTCGCCGGCCAGCTCCGCGACTCGAGCCCGGCGAGCCCGCCGAGCCATGCCGCCGCGTGCCCGGAGGGGCTCCTCGACGATGCGCCGGACGGACATGCGCGGGTTGAGGGCCGCGTAGGGGTCCTGGAACATCATCTGCACGTCGTAGCGTGCAGCCCGGCGCTCCGCCCTGGTCATCGTCGCCCGGTCCCGGCCGCGCAGCAGGATCTGGCCGCGCGTCGGCTCCTCGAGGCCGACGAGCAGCCGGCCGAGCGTCGACTTGCCGCACCCCGACTCCCCCACGACCCCGACCGTCGAGCCCGCCGCGATCGATAGGTCGACACCGGCGAGCGCGTGGACGACCGCACCGGGCCGCGCGAACAGCGCCGAGGAGGAGAACTCCTTCGTGACACCGGCGAGCTCGGCGAGCGGGACTGCCGCGCTCTCCTGCACGACGGGCGCGCTCACGGCACGACCTCGGTGGACACGGTGCCGCTCTCTGCCACCTCGCCGGCCCCGGGGGCGGGGTGGTGGCAGCGCCACCGGCGCTCGCCGGCGGCGCGCTCCGGTGGCACGGCGTCGCGGCACACGGCGTCCGCGTGCGCGCAGCGGGCTGCGAAGCCGCAGCCGGGCTGCGGCGCGGCGAGGTCGGGTGGGCGACCGCCGATCGCCGTGAGCACCGTGCCCCGCGGCACGCCGACCCGGATCACCGAGGCGAGCAGGGCCTCGCTGTAGCGGTGGCGCGGGTGTGCGAAGACCTCACGCGTCGGGCCGATCTCGGCCTCGCGCCCGCCGTACATGACGAGGATGCGGTCCGTGTGGCCGGCGACGACACCCATGTCGTGGGTGACGAGCAGGATGGCCATGCCGAGCTCGTCGCGCAGCCGGTCGAACAGCTCGAGGATCTGGCTCTGGATCGTGACGTCGAGGGCGGTCGTCGGCTCGTCGGCGACGAGCAGGGCCGGACGGCAGATCAAGGCGCACGCGATGACGACCCGCTGGCGCATGCCGCCGGACAGCTCGTGGGGGTAGCGGTCGAGCTGCTCGCCCGGGCGCGGCAGCCCGACGAGCTCGAGCATCTCGCGGGCCCGGGCGCGGGCCTCGCTCGCCGAGGCGCCGTCGTGCAGGCGCAGCGCCTCGCCGACCTGGACCCCGATACGCCGCGTCGGGTTGAGCGAGGTCATCGGATCCTGGAACACGACGCCGACGTCGCGACCGCGGATGCGCCGCAGCGCGCGCTCCCCGGCGCCGACGAGCTCGAGACCGCCGAGGCGGATGCTGCCGGACACCGTGGCCCGCGCAGGCAGCAGACCGGCCAGGGCGAGGCCGAGCGTCGACTTGCCGCAACCGGACTCGCCGACGAGCCCGAGGCGCTCGCCGGGGGCGAGGTCGAAGCTGATGCCGTCGACCGCGTGGATCGTGCTGTGGCGCAGCGCGATGTCGACGCGCAGGTCCGTGACCGCGAGGACCGGAGCCGTGCCGGGCGCGCCGGGCGAACCGTCCGCCGTGCGGGCTGCGCCTGCTGCCGTGCCGGGAGCGCTCATCGCCGGCGGTCCATCCCGAACGCGTCCCGGAGGCCGTCGCCGACGAGGTTGAACGCGACGACGGTCACGACGATCGCGATCCCGGCCGGGTAGACGAGCCACCAGTAGCCCGAGTAGGTGAAGTTCAGCCCGTTCGAGAGCATCGCGCCCCAGTTCGCCGCGGGCGGCGGGATGCCGAGGCCGAGGAAGGACAGCGCGGCGACGACGAGGATCGCGTCGGCGATCTGGAAGGTCGCGTTCACGAGGATCGTCCCGACGCTGTTCGTGACGATGTGGCGCACGATGATCGTCGGAGCCTTGACCCCCATCGTCCTCGCGGCCTGGACGTACTCCCGGGTCCGCAACGTCAGCGTCTCGCCGCGCACGAGGCGCGCGGGGATGAGCCAGGCCGTGAGACCGACGACGCCGATCAGCATGGGGACGCTCGGCCGGAACACGGTGGCGAGGAACAGCAGCAGGAACAGCACGGGTATCGACAAGAACGCGTCGACGATCCGCATCATGAGCGCGTCGACGACGCCGCCGACGTAGCCCGCGACGGCCCCCCACGCCACGCCGACGACGACGGCGACGAGAGCGGCGCCGACGCCGACTTCGAGCGACGTCTGGCCGCCGACCATGAGGCGGCCGAGCACGTCGTAGCCCACGTCGTCGGTGCCGAGCGGGTGGCCCGGTCCCGGCGGGAGCGTCTCCATCGCGAGCCGGGTGTTGACCTGGTTCGTGTGGTAGACGAGCGGGCCGACGAAGCAGAAGAGCACGAGCAGCACGATGACGACGAGCCCGGCGATCGCGAGGCGGTTGTCGAGGAAGCTCTCGAGCGCGACGGCGCGCCGGCGGGACGCCTCCGGGACCGTCGACGGCACCGGCTCGGACGCCGCCGCGCGCGCCGTCTCGTGCGTTGGCTCGTGCGTCGGCTCGGGCAGGCTCGAGGCCATCAGCTCGCCCCCCCGGGCCGGTGGTAGCGGACGCGCGGGTCGATCACCGCGTAGGCGATGTCCGCGAGCAGCGACCCGACGACCGTCGCCGTGGCGACGACGAGGACGACGCCGAGCAGCACGGGGTAGTCCTGGCTCGTCGCCGCGTCGAAGAAGAGCAGCCCGACGCCGGGGTAGTTGAAGATCTCCTCGGTGATGAGGGTGCCGGAGAGGATGTAGGGCAGGTAGACCCCGAGAAGGGTGACGACGGGCAGGATGGCGTTGCGCAGCACGTGGGTGACGAGGACCCGGCCCTTCGACGCGCCCTTCGAGCGGGCCATCCGGACGTAGTCCTGCGTGAGCTGGTCGAGGGCCGAGGAGCGCACGTACCGGCTGAACGCCGCGATCGTGACGAGGGTGATGGTGAGGACCGGCAGGACCATCGCCTTCGGGTCCGCGACGATCGCCGAGAAGCCGCCCTGCGGCGCCTCGGCGGGAAAGACGTGGTTGCGCACCGCCAGGAACTCGATGAGCAGCAGCGCGAGCCAGAACGCGGGCGTCGAGTAGAGGACGAACGACAGCGTCGTGACCGCGTAGTCGTCGAGGTGGTTGCGCCGCTCGGCCTGGTAGAGCCCGAGCGGCACGGCGACGACGAGCGCGATCGCGGTCGAGACCCCCGCGAGGAAGGCGGTCTTCGGCAGGCGCTCGCCGAGCAGCGAGACGACCGACTGGTTGAGCACGTAGGAGAAGCCGAGATTGCCCCGGACCACCCCCGTCAACCAGGTCCAGTACTGCTGCGGCAAGGACGCGTCGAGGCCGTTCTGTCTGTCGAAGGCGGCGACCGCCGTCGGGGTCGCGTGCGTGCCGAGGATCGCCCGGGCCGGCCCCCCGGGCAGGAGCTGCTCGAGGCCGAAGACGATCATCGTGACGAGCACCAGCACGACGATCGACTGGCCTACCCGCCGGACGAGGTACCCGATCAATGCAACCGTCTCCGATGCGTCGCAAGCGACCAGTGGTCGGACCGAACGCTACCCATCACAGCCGACCCCGTCACAGCCGACCCGTCACAGCGCATCTGCGAATGCGTCCGCCCCGATGTCGAGGGCACCCGGGCTGCGCCGGCGACAGGCGCCGGCACAGCCCGGGTGCGGTCTCGTCCGTGCACGTGCAACTCGTCACGCGGCCCGCCACGTGACGTGCGACGTCGACCCGACGTGCCCCGTCGGCCTCCGCTACTTCGACAGGGTCCAGTCCTCGGGCGTGAGGCTCTCGATCGGGCTCTGCGGCAGCGCGCCGTGGAGCTTGGTCGAGATCTCCGAGATCTGGTAGGCACCTTCCGGCATCCAGATGACCGGCACCTCGTCGGTGAGGTAGTTCTCGTACGCCGAGAGGTTCGCCGTGCCGTGGATCGTCGCGCTGATCAGCTTGTTGGCCGTCGGGCTGTCGTAGTTCGCGAAGTTCGACCCGGAGCCCGAGGCGAAGAGCTGGTCGCCGGTCGGGTACGGGTCGACGCCGAAGGTCCAGCCACCGCCCCAGTTCGCCATCTGCCACGAGCACGAGGACTGCGAGCTCGTGCAGGGCGCCGCGTCCGCGATGATCGTGTCGAACGGCGCGGTCGAGAGGTTGACCGTGATGCCCGCTGCCGACCAGTTCGACTTGAGCGCCTGCATCTCCTCGCTCGTCGCGACGTTGCCCGACGCGTAGGCGAGGTTGAACGTGAGCGCCTCGCCCTTCGTGATGCCCGCCCCGCACTCGCCCGGCCCGGTGCCGGTCTTCGCGCAGGTCGTCGTCCCGCCGGCCTTGACGTCCCAGCCGTGCGACTTGAGCAGGCGGATCGCCGTGGCCGGGTCGTAGCGCCAGGGACCCTTCACCTCGTTGGGCGTCGCGAAGGTGGACGGCTCGGTCGGCACGGGGCCGTAGTCGGTGTGGCCGTAGCCGTGCAGGGGCCCCTTGATGAACGCCGACTGGTCGACGAGCGACTGCATGGCCTGGCGCACGTAGGGCTGGGCGACGAGCGGACCGGTCTTCGGGTTGTTGTAGTTCATGACAAAGAAGTTGATCCCCCAGCTGTTCCAGACGCTCGTCGTGTACCCGCCGGAGTTGATCGCGCTCGCCTGGGCGGCGTCCTCGGCCGGCAGGTAGCCGTAGTCGATCGAGTTGCCCGAGCGCAGGACGTCGAGCTCGGCGGTGTCGGTCGTGAACGGCTCCTCGACGAAGTACTCGATCTTCGGCTTGATCGGCCCGGAGTAGCGCGTGTTCGCCTTGAACTCCACGTAGCCGTCCGACTGGTACTGCGCGAGCTTCCACGGTCCGTCGACCGTCTGCCAGAGCGGGTTGCTCCCGTAGGTCGCGATGTCCTTCGACTGCGCGGTGAGGAAGTCGAAGACCTTCACCGCCCCCGACGGCGTCTCGTCGTAGTTGCCGATCGCCCCGGACGCCGACGTGCGGTCCCAGGCCTGCTGGGGAAGCGGCGTGATCTGCGAGAGCTGGTCGTAGGTGAACCACGTCGGGTTCACGGCCTCGGTGAGCGTCAGCTGGATCGACTTCGGGCCCGTGATCTTGTAGCTCTTCAAGTTGTCGGGGAACTCGCCGGGGACGTACGCGGCGAACGACGTCTTGTTCGCCTTCAGCAGGTTGATCCAGAAGGCGACGTCACGTGACGTGACCGGCGTGCCGTCGGACCAGTTGTAGTTGCGGAGCGTGATGTCGACGACGGTGTTGCCGTGCGAGAACGTCGGCGTCTCGGCGAGGCTGAGCGAGGGGTTGAGGACCGGCTTGCCGTCGTTGCCGATCCAGTAGAGCGAGCGGAACGACAGCCGCTCGAACTGCTCGATGTTCGCGACGCTGTAGTAGGCGCCGGTGAGCATCGGGAAGATGTAGTTGGGCGTGGCGCCGGGCTGCTCGGCGTAGGTGGCCGTGCCGCTCGGGCCCGAGCTGTGCGGGCGCGCCGAGGCGGTCGCGGAGGCGGTCGCCGGTGCGGCGGCTGCCGCGAGCGACAGTCCGGCGATCGCCGCGCACGCGGCAACGGGCAGCTGTTTTCTCATGCTGTTCTCCTCTTGTAGATCCCTTGGCTGGTGGAGGTGGAGCGCGTCGCGGCGACGATGGCGTCGAGCCCTCGTTCCTGCAGGTCCCGCGCCATCGAAGGCTGGCGCGCGGGGTCGGTCACCTGGTCGGGCAGGAGCGGCACGTGGAGAAAGCCGACCGCGGTCGCAAGGGCGAGCTGCTCTGCTGTTCGGGCGGCGAGGTAGAAGGACATGTTGCACAGGTAGCTCCCTGCGCTCTGGGACAGATAGCCCGGTATGCCCTCGGCCTGCCACGACGCGAGGATCTGCTCGACCGGGAGCCCCGTGAGGTACGCGCCGGCGCCGCCGTCGACGATCGGCTCACGCTCGGCGACCGCGCCGCTCGTGTCCGGCGTGCTCCAGTGCGCGAGGTTGAGGGCGACCGCCTCGATGCTGAGCGACGTCCGGCCCGCTGCGAGCCCGACGCCGATCCACACCGACGGCCGGTGCGCGGCGACGAGCGCGGGGACCTCCCGCTCGACCACGGCGCGCTCGACCGGCAACACGACGGTCACGACGTCCCCGCCCGCGGCGCCCGCGCTCGCGACGCGGGCCGCGAGAGCCTCGACGAGCTCTTGCGACGGGTTGCGCGGTAGCTGGTCGAAGGGGCCGAAGCCCTGCACGACTGTGGTCACGGCTTGCTCCCTTCGGTCCTGGCGGAGCGTAATGGTTGTTCAACAATCCATCAAGGGGACGATTGTAAACTCCGCGTGAACCGACTTCACTGGAGAGCCGGAGCCGAACCGAGCCGAACCGCGAGGGAGCAGTGCCGTGACGGGGACGATCAGCGACGAGATCGCGGCATCCCTTGCTGCTGGCCGGCCCGAGCTCGTGGCCGTCAGCACGGCCGAGCGGGTCGCCGGCCTGCTCCGGACCCGGATCATGGAAGGGCTCTTCCCTCCCGGCACCCGGCTCTCCGAGGAGGCGCTCGGCCACGCGCTCGGCGTCTCGCGCAACACCTTGCGCGAGGCGTTCCGCCTGCTCTGCCACGAGCGCCTGACGGTCCACGAGATGAACCGCGGCATCTTCGTGCCGAAGCTCGACCGGAGCGACGTCTCGGACCTCTACCGGCTGCGCCGGCTCGTCGAGGGCGGGGCCGCGCGCTGTGCGGCCGCGGCGCCGCCCGAGCGGCGCGCGGCGGTCGCCGCGGCGGTGACCGACGCCGAGGACGCCGCCCAGCGCGCCGACTGGCTCGCGGTCCGCACGGCCGACCTCCACTTCCACCAGGCGCTCGGCGCCCTCGCCGGCAGCGACCGCGTCGACGAGCTGATGCGCCGGGCGCTCGCCGAGCTCCGGCTCGCCTTCTACGCGATGACCGACCTCGAGCGGTTCCACCGCCCGTTCATGGCGCGCAACCGCGCCATCGCCGAGCTCGTCTGCGCCGGGCGGGGCGACGAGGCCGAGCGCGCGCTCACGAGCTACCTCGCCGACGCGGAGGACCAGCTCCTCGCCGCGCACGAGGCGTTCGGCACGACGGGCTGAGCCCGACCGCCGGTCAGCGGCGCGCCGTGGCCGACGGCGGGTAGCCGGGATCGCCGGCCGGCACCTCGATCGGGGTCGTCATCGGCAGCGGCTCGCCGCCGAGGTCGGGGGTCCCGTGCACCGTCCAGCGGACGGGCTCGGCGAAGACCATGCGGCCGGACCCGCAGTTGCCTTGGGGATCGGTCGTGGCGTGGAACACGACCCAGGTCTGCTTGCCGTTGGGCGAGACGAACCAGCCGTTGCTCGCCGGCCCGTAGATGCCCGCGGCGTCGTTGCTCGACAGGATCGGGCGCGGCGACTTGGTCCACGAGGACGCCTTCATGAGGTCGCTCCCGAGGCGTGCGGTGAGCAGGCCGAGCGCGTACTGCGGCGTCCAGCACCCCGACGCCGAGTAGGTCACCGAGATCGTGCTGCCGTGCAGGATCGGCTCGGGCGACTCGTTCACCTTGACCGGCACGTCCCCCGAGTGCAGCTCCCACGGGTACTGCGGCGTGCTGATCCGCGTCCGCGGTCCCACGATCGTCCACGGGTTGCGCATGCGGGCGACGTAGATGTCCTGCACGCCGTTGGTCGCGCCCGGCCAGCCCGACCAGAACATGTAGAGCGAGCCGTCCGGCAGCTCGAGCGGCGACGGGTCGATCGACCACCGGTTGCCCGGCGTGCGCAGCTCCCCGTCGTCGCGGTAGGGCCCGAGGGGTGCGCGCGCCTCGAGGACCTGCAGGCGATGGCCCGCGTTGCTCCCGTCGTCCGCGCTCGCGTAGATGTACCAGCGGCCGTCGATGCGGTGGAGCTCCGGCGCCCACCACTGCGCGCGTGGCGAGCCGTCCTCGCCGCCGCGCCACACGACGTCGACCGGCGCGGACGCGAGCGTCTTGATCGACGACGACGTGCGGATCGTGAGGTACGTCGCGCTCGGCGAGGTCTGCGTGAAGTAGTAGCGCCCGTGGTAGACGGCGACGGAGGGGTCCTGGCCGGGACCGAGCACGGGGTTGAGGAACTCGGTCGGACCGAGCGGCGCGAGCCCGACGAGCGCGCCGAGCACCGCGAGCGCGCCGCACGAGCCGCGGACGCGGCGCCGGATCAACCCCCCTCGCTCTCGAGCGCCGCCCGGCGCACCTGCACGGCCCGTAGGCGGTCGAGGTCGACCTTCGGCCGGCGGTCGAAGGTGAGCACGCCGTTGCGCTCCTGGTAGACGTCGGTGAGCTGGGTGTAGCAGTAGCCCGCGAGGCCGGGGTTGTCGAGCAGCGCGCCGCACAGGTCGCGGAAGCGCTCGACGAGCTCCTCGGCGGACTTCGGTCGCTCGCCGTAGCCCCAGGACTGCGTGCCGTCGTCCCCGCTCGCGTCCCACCACGCTCCCCCGAACTCGCTCACGAGGTACGGCTGGTCGTCGTAGGCGACGGAGATGTCGCGGTCCTTCCAGCGGTTGACGTACGCAGCGCCCGAGCCGAGCCCTTCGTGGTTGCGGCGGAAGGTCTCCGGGTCCTGCTCGTAGTCGTGGCTGTCGTAGACGTCGGCCTCGGCAACCCGGTGCGAGTAGCCGGACGCGTCGATCACGGGGCGCGTGCGGTCCGCCGCCTTCGTCGCGAGGAACATGGCCCGCGTCACGTCGTCGAGGGCGGTCAGCCTGTCCGACAGCGGCTGGCGGGTCTCGTTAAGCGGGCACCAGCCGACGATCGAAGGATGCGAGTAGTCGCGCGCGAGGGCTTCGAGCCACTGGGTGACGTAGGTCGCGCCCGGCTGCTGGTGGTCCTCGAGGGGCCCGTAGCCCGAGCAGCCCCAGTCCGCGAACTCGCCCCAGACGATGTAGCCGAGCCGGTCGGCGTGGTACAAGAAGCGCTCCTCGAAGACCTTCTGGTGCAGCCGCGCGCCGTTGAACCCTGCCGCCTTCGCGAGCGTGATGTCGGCGACGAGCGCGGCGTCCGACGGCGCTGTCAGCACGCCGTCGGGGTAGAAGCCCTGGTCGAGCACGAGGCGCTGGAACACCGTCTCGCCGTTCAGCAGCAGGCGCCGGCCCGACACACCGACGCTGCGCAACCCGACGTAGCTGTCGGCCATGTCGACCACGACGTCGTCGTCGAGCAGCTCGATCCGCAGGTCGTAGAGGAAGGGGTCGTCGAGGCGCCACAGGCGGCGCCGCGGCTCGGCGACGACGAGGTCGACCGTCACGCCGAGCTCGCCCGCCACCGGCCGCTCGGCCCGCGCGACCTCGCCCGCCCCGTCGCTCAGCACCGCTCGCACGCTGAGCCCCGGCCGGGTCCTCGACAGCACCTGCTCGAGGCGGACGGTCCCGCTCGCGACGTCGGTCGTGAGCCGCGGCCGCTCGAGCGACGGGCTGCCGACGGGCTCGAGCCACACCGTCTGCCAGATCCCCGTCGTGCGGCCGTAGAGGGCGCCGTGGGGCACGAACTCCGCCGCCTGCTTGCCGCGCGGCTGGGGCTGCCACCACGGGTCGCGCGCCCGCACGACGACGGCCGCCACCGCGCCCGGCTCCACGACCCGGGTCACGTCGCAGCTGAACGGCGTGAACCCGCCCTTGTGCCGGCCGACCTCGACCCCGTTCGCCCACACCGTCGCCTCGTAGTCGACCGCCTGGAAGTGCAGCAGGATCCGCCGCCCCTCCCACTCTTCCGGCACGACGAGCTCGCGCCGGTACCACACGGCCGCGACGCGGTCCGCGAGGCCGACGCCGGACAGCGGCGCCTCGGGGCAGAACGGGACGGTGATCATGTCGGACAGCTCGCGCGAGACGAGCCCGCGCTCGAGGCCGCTGTCGCCGGGATCGGTCTCGAACTGCCACGGGCCGTTGAGGTTCAGCCACTCGCCGCGGACGAACTGCGGGCGCGGGTACTCCGGGCGCGGCAGCTCGACGCCGTCCGCGCGCGATCGGTCAACGTGCACGTGCACCCCACTTCTTGGTAGCGGTCAGGGACTGGTTTGCCGCAGGCACGGGACCGTCAGCCCTGGATGCCGGCGAACGCGATGCCTTCGACGAGGCGGCGCTGGGCGAAGATGAACGCGACGAGCATCGGGATGACCGACACGACCGTGAGCGCCATGAGCGCCGTGTAGTTCGTCTGGTACTGGCCGATCGCGACGATCTCGATGCCGACCGTGATCGTCCGCATCGTCGGCGACGAGGTCGCGACGAGCGGCCAGAAGAAGTCGTTGTAGACGCCCATGAAGGTGAGCAGACCGAGCGTGACGGTGATGCCGATGCTCAGGGGGACGAAGATGCGCCACCAGATCTGGAAGCGCGTCGCGCCGTCGGCGATCGCCGCGTCCTGCAGCTCGGTCGGGATCGCGAGGAAGAACTGGTAGAGCAGGAACACCCCGAACGCGTTCGCCGTGTACGGCAGCACGAGCGCGCCGTAGGTGTTGAGCAGCCCGAGGTACTCGAACCACAGGTACAGAGGGAGCAACAGCGCGATGAACGGGATCATGAGCGAGCTCACGACGATGTAGAAGACGACCTTCGAGCCGCGAAAGCTCAGCCGGGCGAGGGCGAACGCCGCGAGGGAGTCGATGAGGGCGACGAGCACGGCCGCGGCGAGCGACACGCCGACGGAGTTGAGCAGCCACCGAAGCACCGGGTCCTGGCTCGCGCTCACGTTGAAGATGCCGCGGAAGTTCGCGAGGGTGACCCCGTCGGGCAGCAGGCTCCCGCTCGCGAGACCGCCGGACCCCTTCCCGAACGCCGTCGACAGCACCCAGAGCGCAGGGAACAACATGATCAGCCCGGCGACGGCGAGCACCGTGAGGGTTGGGATCTGGCGGACGAGGCGGCGGCGCGCCCGCCGCCTGCCCGCCGAGACGAGCGCGGGCCGCCCGGCGGGGAGAGAGATGCGCGCGCCTGCCATCTAGAGGGCTCCTCTCCTGCTCACGCGCAGCTGGAAGAACGCGATGACACCGAGGACGATCGCGAGCAGGAACGCCGCAGCCGTCGCCCCGCCGGCGTTGAAGCTGTCGAAGGCCTGCTGGTAGATCGTCATCGAGATGGTCGTCGTCGCAGCACCCGGTCCGCCGTTGGTCATGATCTGGTCCTGGCCGAAGAGGTTGAACGACGCGATCGTGTTGATGACGATCACGACGACCGACGCGCGCCGCAGAAGGGGCAAGATGATGAGGCGAAAGCGCGCGAAGGCTCCGGCACCGTCCATCTCGGCCGCCTCGAGGGTGCTCCGGGGAACCTGCGTGACGGCCGCGTACATGATGATGAAGCTGAACCCCATCGTCGCCCAGATCGTCGCCATGTCGAGCGATATCCACGCCTGCGGCATGCCGACGAGCCACTGGATGTCGAGGTGGAACAGCGAGTTGACCGACCCGCCGTTCGTCGCGAGCAGCAGCGCCCACGCCGAGCCGAACGCGGTGACGGAGAAGATCGACGGGTAGAAGAAGAGCATCCGCCAGAGCGCCTTCGCCGGAGAGCGGTAGACCGCGTAGGCGAGGGCCGTCGGAATGATCCAGAGAAGCGGCACCGAGATGATCACGAAGAAGATCGTGTTC
>DAHWHN010000107.1 GCA_027335685.1 Acidimicrobiaceae bacterium | reverse complement strand
TGCCACGGGTGCGTCCGTCGGTGCCGGTGCGTCGGTTGCCACGGGTGCGTCCGTCGGTGCCGGTGCGTCGGTTGCCACGGGTGCGTCCGTCGGTGCCGGTGCGTCGGTTGCCACGGGTGCGTCCGTTGCCGCGGGTGCGTCGGGTGGTGCCGACACGTCGGGCCCCGAGGTCCACGCGGGAGGTGATCCACGCCCGGGCCACCGGACGGCGCACGCCTCGCCGGCGCCCACCGCGCCCGCGGCCCGCGCGGACGCGGAACCCGCCCGGGCGTCGCACGCTGGATCGCGTGGCGGATCGCGGCCCGAGCGGGCCGACGCCAGCCAGGCGAGCGGGGATCGGTCCGCACCCGGCGGTCCGGGCCGCGCCGGATCCGGCGCGACGCCGGGGGGAGCCGGGCAGCGCGCACCGCGGGGCGCCACGCGGAGCGAGGGCCATGCCCGCCCCGACGGCGCGCCGAGCCCGGGAGGCGCGCGCGGCCCCGGCGGGGGCTCCGGGGCCGGGGGACCGGCAGCCGGCGCCCCGGAGGGAGCCGGTGCGGTGGAGCCCGACCTCGGCGCCCGTTCGAGCTTCAGCGCCGAGGAGCTCGCAGCGGCAGCCGGGATCGGCGTCGAGGTCGTACGCGAGCTGGAGGAGTACGGCTTCATCGCGAGCCGGCTGGTCGCCGGTGTGCCCTGCTACGGCGACGACGCGCTCGTCGTCGCGCGCCTCGCGGCCGGCTTTCGTGCCTACGGCATCGAGTCGCGGCACCTGCGAACGTTCAAGCACGCGGCCGAGCGCGAGGCGGGTCTGTTCTCCCAGGTCGTCACCCCGCTCCTGCGCCAGCGCAACCCGGCGGCGCACGAGCGGGCCCAGGCTGCCCTCGCCGAGCTGACCGAGCTCGGCTGCGCGCTCCACGCGTCCCTCGTCCGCTCGGAGCTGCGCGACCTGACGGGCGGCTGAGCGCGCCGCGTCGCGGGCCGGCCCGAGCACGGACGCCGGAGAACGGGGGGTAGCTTAGAGACATGATGGAGGTGCGGCTGGCGGCGGTCCGGGTCGACCTCCAGTCGAACACGCCCGTGATCTTGTTGCAGGAAAAGGACGGCCAACGGTCGCTCCCGATCTTCATCGGGGCGCCGGAGGCCACGGCGATCGCGTACGCGATCCAGGGCGTCGACGTGCCGCGGCCGATGACCCACGACCTCATGGTCGACCTCCTCCGAGCGCTCGGCGCCACGCTCGTGCGCGTCGTCGTGACCGAGGTCCGTGACACGACGTACTACGCGGAGATCCACCTCGACGCCGGGGGACGTCAGCTCGAGGTCTCGGCCCGGCCCTCCGACGCGGTCGCGCTCGCCGCGCGCACCGGCTCGCCGCTGTTCGTCGCCGACGAGCTCATGGAGGCGGCGGGCGTCCTCGTCGAGAGCGACGAGGACGAGGACGCCCCGGCGGGCGAGCCGGAGGAGATCGTCGGACGCTTCCTCGAGTTCCTCGACCAGGTCCGGCCGGAGGACTTCTCCGGCTGAGCGATGCGGCCGGTCCGCCCCGGGTCGTTGACCCGGTCCGGTCGAGGCCCTAGCCTGTCCGACACGTGCGTAGTTACGCGCGTGTCGCGGGCCGCCGCTGCGGCCGGCACGGTGACGAGGCGAGGAGCGATCGAGGTGGCAGGTCCAGCCAACGAGGTGGGCTTTCGCGGTCCGCAGGTCTGCGCGATCGTCGGGATCACCTACCGCCAGCTCGACTACTGGGCGCGTACCGACTTGTTGAAGCCCTCGCTCGCCGAGGCGCGCGGGAGCGGGACCCAGCGCCTCTACTCCTACGGCGACCTGCTCGAGCTGAAGGTCATCAAGCAGCTCCTCGACGCGGGGATCAACCTGCGCGAGGCGCGCCGGGCAGTCGCCTGCCTGCGTGACGGGGGCGCGGACCTCGCCGCGGCGAACCTCGTGCTCGCCGGGGGCGGGACGGTCCTCGCGCGCTCCGGCGAGGAGATCGTCGACCTGCTCCGCGGCGGGCAGGGCGTGTTCAACATCGTCCCGCTCGCAGGCGTCGTCGGCGAGCTCGACGCGGCGATCGTCGCGTTCCGGGCAGGCGAGGCGGTGGCGCCGGCCGACGTGGTGCGCCTGGCTCGCGCATCGGGCGAGGGCTGAGCGGCCCGGCCTGTCGCGATGCCAGGACGGCGGAGCCCGCTCCACGACGCCCACGCTGATCTCGGCGCACGCTTCACCGACTTCGGCGGGTGGGAGATGCCGCTGTCCTACCCGACGGGGATCCTCGCCGAGCACCTCGCGTGCAGGCAAGGCGCCGTCGTGTTCGACGTCAGCCATCTCGGGACCGTCCGCGTCGAGGGGCGCGACGCGCATGCGGCCCTCCAGGAGACCCTCACGAACGACCTCGGCCGGATCGCTGTCGGCGGCACGCAGTACAGCCACCTGCTCGCCGAGGCCGACGCGTCGGTCGTCGACGACATGATCCTGTGGTGGATCGACGACGAGCGCATCGACGTCATGCCCAACGCGTCGAACACCGCGCGCGTGCGCGCGGCGATCGGGGGGGACGACGTGACCGACGAGCGGGTCGTGCTCGCCGTCCAGGGACCACGCGCCCGGGCCGTGCTCACAGCCGTCTCGCCCGACGCTGCAGGGGTCGCACGCCTCCACGTGGCGAGGTTCGACTTCGCCGGCGCGCCCTGCCTCGCGGCGGGCACCGGCTACACCGGCGAGGACGGGGTCGAGTGCGCCGTGGCTCCCGAGGTCGCCGGTCGCTTCTTCGCCGCGCTGCTCGCTGCCGGGTGCGTTCCTGCCGGTCTCGGCGCGCGCGACACCCTGCGCTGCGAGGCGGGGCTGCCCCTCCACGGTCACGAGCTCGGGCCGGGGATCACCCCGCTCCAGGCCGGCCTCGGCTGGGTCGTCGCGTGGTCCAAACCGTGCTTCGCGGGTCGCGAGGCGCTGCTCGCCGAGCGCGCGCACGGCCCGCACCGGCTGCTGCGCGGCCTGCTCGGCACCGGCCGGCGGCCGCTGCGAGCCGGCATGGGCCTGGTCGTGGTCGCCGACGTCGGGCCGGGGGAGCCGTCGCAGGACCCCGCAGGTGGAACGGGCGCGGCGGCGGGCGACGTCGTGACGAGCGGGACCTTCTCGCCGGTCCTCGGTCGCGGGATCGGCCTCGGCTTCCTCCCGCCCGGCACGCCCGACGGTGCGCAGGTCCGCGCCGGCGCACCGGCCGGTGCGGTCCACGACGGTCCCGGTGGACAGCGGTCGGAGCGGGTCGTCGAGGCGACGGTCGTGCGCCCGCCGTTCCACCGGCTCGCTCGTCCTGGCCCGACCTGACGGTCGCGACCTGGCGCCGGCCCGACCTGGCGCCGTCGCGGCCTGGCGCCGTCGCGGCCCCGCGCCGCGATCGTGCGGCGCTGTCGTCGGTGTCGGTCCCGCTCGTCGGCTCGCAGAGCTGGGCGCTCAGGCGTCGAGCCCCGCCGGGGCGGGCACCTCGGTGGCGGCGTCCACGGGCTCGGCCCGACGGCCGAGCTTGGCCGGCCACCAGTTCCAGCGGCCGAGGAGGGCGACGACCGACGGGACGATGAGCGTCCGGACGAGGAAGGTGTCCATGAGGATGCCGATCGCGAGGCCGAAGCCGATGTCTCGGATCTGGCTCCCGCTCGACCCGCTGCCACCCGCGACGGCGAGCACGCCGAAGGTGCCGGTGAGGACGAGACCGGCCGAGGTGACCGTCGGGCCCGTCCGCGCGACGGCGCGCACGACCGCCTCGTGGAGCGGCAGGTCGTGGGCCTCCTCCCGGATGCGCGTCATGACGAGGATGTTGTAGTCCTCGCCTAGGGCGAGCAGGAAGAGGAACATGAGGAAGGGGAGGATGAAGGTGATCCCCTTGTTCCCGCCGATGTCGATGAACGCGATCGTCGAGACGCCGAGGGCGGCGAGGTAGGAGAGCGCGACGCTGACGATGAGGTAGAGCGGGGCGACGCCGCTGCGCAGCACGAGCGCGAGCAGGATCGCGATCGCGAGGATCGCGACGGGCACGATGTGGGTGAGGTCGTGGTTCGAGGTGCTGCTCACGTCGTAGAGGGAGGCGGCCTCGCCGGCGAGGCCGCCGTGGATCGCGCCGGATGCCGCGGCGGCGCGCGCGACGACCGCCCGGATGGCCGGCGTCGCGTCCATCGCCGCGGTGCTCTGCTGGCCGCCGGCGCGCAGGTTCGCCTCGAACTGGATCGTCTTGCCGTCGGGTGCGACGAACTGGCTCGTCGATCGGTAGGCGTTGTAGGCCGCAACGGGGATACGGCCCGGATCGGGGTCGATCGGCGCGAGCCGCGTCGGGCTGCCGAGGAGAGCGTGCAGGCGCGCGTAGGTCTCGGGCGCGAGCGCGTGGCCGTTCGGGTCGAGAGGACCGGAGATCTGCTCGAGCTGGCCGGACCTGGCGAGCGAGCGCTGCGCGGCGACGACGACGGAGGGGTCCTGCCAGATCGGCTGCGCGTAGACAAGGGCGATGTTCGCCGGGTTCGCGCTCGCCCCGGGGAAGTAGCGCGTGAGCGCCGCGTTGCCTGCGGCTGCGTCGCTGCCCGCCGGAGCGTTGAGCGACCCGCCGAAGCCGCCCGAGTGGTAGCCGAGGGCCGCGGCGGCGAGGGCGCCGAAGATGACGACGCCCGTGGCGAGAGTGAGCCCGGGGCGTGCGACGAGCCGGGTCGCGATGGCGGACCACGCGCCCACCTTGGTCGGTGTCCGGTCGACCTTCGACGGCCAGAACACCGCCTTGCCGAAGATCGCGAGCAGTGCCGGCAAGAGCGTGAGGCCTGCGACGAGCATGACGGCGATACCGAGCGCGAGGGGGATGCCGAGGTCCTTGTAGATGCCGAAGGTCGCGAGGAGCAGGCTCAAGAGGGCGAAGATCACGGTGCCCGCTGACGCGCTGATCGACTCGCCGACGCGGACGAGCGCGTGGACGACCGCGTCGTGGGTCCCGAGGCCGTGGCGCAGCTCCTCGCGGACGCGAAAGACCAGGAAGAGGCCGTAGTCGGTGCCGGCGCCGAGGATGAGCACGATGAGGAGCAGCTCGGTGATCTCGGAGATCTTGAGCCCGTCCGCGCCGAGGCCGCCGATGAAGCGGGTGGAGACGAGGAGGGCGAACGCTGCGGGTAGCAGCGTGACGAGCGGCGCGAGCAGGCTCCGGAAGATGAGGAGCAGGAGCACGATGATGAGCAGGAGCGAGAGCGACTGCGTCTTGCTGCCGGTCGAGTTCGAGCTCTTCTGGTTGGCGCCGTTCGTCGCGATCGCGCCGGCGAGGTGCAGCTCGAGACCGGGCGGCGCGGCGACACGGGTGAAGGTCGCGGCGATCTGGCCGAGAACGGTCTTTTGCGTCGCGATGTCCGCGCCGTTCACCCGGAGCTTGACGACGAGGGTCGTCGCCCGGCCGTCGGGCGACGTGCCGAGCTCGCGTGCCCCGATGACGAGCGGCACGCGCGCCACGGCACGCACCTCGCGCGCGACAGCGGCCTGGTCGGCAGCCGTGAGCGGCCCCGCCGGCCGGTCGGCGACGACCGTCACCTCGCTCTCGGTGCCCGAGCTCCCGAGGATCGGCGCGAGCAGGTTCGCCGCCTGCGAGCTCGGCGCGCTCGACGGCAGGAACTGCGAGTTGTCGTTGTTGACCTGGCTTCCGAGCGAGGGCAGCGCGTGCGAGGACACGACGATGGCGACGATCCAGGCGAGGACGACGAGGTAGCGGAAGCGGACGACGACGCGTCCGAGAGCACCGAAGATCGTGTTCACGTTGGGGTTCTTCTCCCTATTGGGACGTGGTCGGGCTGTCGTGGTCGGGCTGTCGTGGTCGCTCACAGGTGCGTGTCGAGCGCGAGAGGGGCGGGCGCGGCGCCCGCCTCGTTGCGGGCCGTGCCGGCTCGGCGCAGCTCGACGTGGGGGATGACGAACGCGCCGAGGAAGGCGAGGAAGCCGATCGGGACCGCGATGACAAACACCGTGCGGATCGACTCCGCGTAGCCCGCGACGAAGGCGTCTCGGACCGGCGCCGCGAGGCGGTCGAGCACCCCGGGGGTCATGCTCGCGCCGTTCACGCCCGCCGGCAGCGCGTGGCCGCGCAGGTGCGCGGCGAGGTTGCCGACGAGCACGTTCGAGAAGATCGCACCGAACACCGCGGTCCCGAACGAGCCGCCGATCGAGCGGAAGAACGTCGCGCCCGAGGTCGCGACGCCGAGCTCGCTCTGGGGGAGGGAGTTCTGCACGATGAGGACGAGCACCTGCATGACACCGCCCAGCCCCATCCCGAGGACCACCATGTCGAGCGAGGACGACACGGTGCTGCTCGCGACGCCGAGGCGCGAGAGCAGCACGAGGCCGAGCGTCATCGCCGCGGTCCCCACGATCGGGAAGATCCGGTAGCGGCCGGTCCGCGAGATGATCTGGCCGGAGGCGATCGAGACGACGAGCAGGCCCGCCATGAGCGGGAGCAGGTCGACGCCGGAGATCGTCGGCGAGGCGCCCCGCACGATCTGGAAGTAGGCCGGAAGGTAGGTGATCGCGCCGAACATCGCGAAGCCGACGATGAAGCCGACGACGCTCGTCGTCGAGAACGCCCGGCTCGCGAACAGGTGCAGCGGCAGGACCGGCTCCTTGGCGCGGCGCTCGACGACGACGAAGGCCACAGTGAAGGCGACCCCGGCGGCGCCCATCGCGTAGATGGGCGCCGAGCTCCATCGGTAGGTCGTGCCGCCGAGGCTCGTGAGCAGCACGAGGCTCGTCGCGGCGAGCGCGAGGAGCTCGGTGCCGAGGTAGTCGATGACGTGGTGGACGCGGGCGCCGTGACCCGGGACCGTCGTCGCGACGACGGCGAGGGCGACGGCGCCGATCGGGAGGTTGACGTAGAAGATCCAGCGCCAGGAGAGCTGCTCGACGAAGACGCCGCCGAGCAGGGGCCCGACGACGCTCGCCACACCGAACACGGCGCCGAACAGGCCCTGGTAGCGGCCGCGGTCGCGCGGGGGGACGACGTCGCCGACGATCGACTGCGCACCGACCATGAGGCCGCCACCGCCGAGCCCCTGGATCGCCCGGAACGCGATGAGCTCGAGCATCGAGTGGCTGAGGCCGGAGAGCACGGAGCCCGCGAGGAAGATGACGATCGAGGACTGGAAGAAGACCTTGCGCCCGTAGAGGTCGCCGAGCTTGCCCCACAACGGCGTCGACGCCGTCGACGCGAGGAGGTACGCGACGACGACCCAGGACAGGTGGGACGCGCCGTGCAGGTCGGCGACGATCGTCGGCAGCGCCGTCGAGACGATCGTCTGGTCGAGCGCGGCGAGCAGCATGCCGAGCATCAGCGCCCCGATGATGAGAAGGATCCGGCGGCGGCCGAGCGCGGGGATCCCGGGCTCGAGCTCGGTTGGTGCCACGTTGTCGCTCACCGGTCCGCCCGCGGCGCGACGCGCAGCTGCGCCGTGTCGGCGAGCCCGCCGGACAGGGCGCGGAAGCCCGCGCGCGCGAGCTCGTCCGGAGCGCCGACGCCGCCCGAGCGCGCCCAGTAGAGCAGCGCGACGCGCGCGACGGCCATCGCCGACGCGGCGAGCAGGGCAGGGTAGGGCTCGCTCGTGACCTCGACGTCCATCCGCTCGGCCACGGCGTCGGCCACGACGCGCTCGAAGGCCGACATGTGGGCGACGAGGGCGGCAAGGAGGTGGGGGTCAGCCTGGACGGCCTGCATCCGGCGGAGAAGCGCTTCGGGGTCGCGCCAGGCGCTGTCGAGGTGACGGCCCTTCGTCGCGACGCGCGCGCAGACGACCTCCTCGACGACCGCGAAGGGGGGCTCGTCGGCGGGCCGGGCGAGGATCTCGGCGCGCAGCTCCTCGAGCGTGCCGTCGTCTTCGAGAAGGGCGGCCTCTTTCGAGGAGAAGTAGTTGAAAAAGGTCCGGGGCGAGACGTCGGCGGCTTCGGCGATGTCCTCGACGGTCACGTGCGCGTAGCCGCGGGTCGCGACGAGCTCGAGCGCCGCGCAGCGCAGCGCCTGGCGCGTCGCGAGCTTCTTGCGGTCCCGCCGGGTCGTGTCGTGCGCCGAGAGGTCCGTGTCGTCGCCGCTCTCGGCGTCGGGGAGGGTCGGGCTGGTCATCTTGCAGCGACTATAACCTTGCAGCGGGCGCATCATTGCGCGTCCCGCACGAGCGGGGCCCGGCCCGGCAGCAGCCCGCGCCGGGTGGCCGGATCAGGCGGGGCGGGCGGCCGGGGCCGGGCGCCGGACCTCGTCGGCCGCGAGGAGGCGGCGCAGCGTCTGGATCGCGGTGGCCTCGATCTGGCAGACGCGGGAGTTGCTGACGCCGAGCATCACGCCGATCTGCTCCTGGGTGAGGCCACCGAGGAAGTGGAGCGTCACGACGGTGCGCTGGCGCTCGGGGAGCTTCGTGACCGCCCGACGGACCTCGTCGAACTGCTCGCTGCGCAGCACGAACGGCTCCGGTTCCTCCTCGCTGTCGGACACGATGAGGTCGATGAGGTGCATGTCCTCGCCGGCTGCTGCGTTGCCCACGCTGTGCTGGAGGTGGAGCAGCTGCGAGGACTGGACGGCGGTGAGGACGTCTTCGCCGCTCGCGCCGTCCGTCCCCATCTCGGTCAGGACCTCGCGCGCCTCCGGGGTGCGCCCGAGCTCGCTCGAGAGCGCGTCGACGGTTGCGCGGTAGGTGATGACGCGCCGGCGGACCGTCCGCGGTAGCCAGTCGAGGCGGCGCAGCTCGTCGAAGATCGCCCCGCGGACGCGCTTGGTCGCGTAGCTCGGGAAGCGGTTGGCGGGCGAGTCGCTCGCCCAGCGGTCGATCGCCTCGACGAGCCCGAGCAGGCCGAAGCTGCGCAGGTCGTCGACCTCCCAGTAGCTGCGGACGTTCGCGGGCAGCCGCGAGACGACGAGCTTGACGAGGGGCTCGTAGGCGAGGATCAAGTCGTTGCGTGCAGCCCGGTCGCGACCGGTCCAGTAGCGCTCCCACAGGGTGTCCGCGTCGCTGACGGCGGGCATCTCGTACCCGGGACGGACGGGTCGTGCGACGGACCGGGTCTCGCTGAGGCTCGGCAGGGCTGTCATCGCGTTGCTCCTTGACCACACGGAAGAGAACTCGTCGGCCAGCTCGTCCAAGCACGCAACGTGGTGGCTCCGTCACGGTACACGCAGACGCGTGGGCCAGCAAGAGGAAATAGTCCCGACGTCAATGCCCGAAGCCCGACCCGTGGAGGCCGGGAGCTGCGCGCGTGCGCGCGCGGAATCAGGCGGTGCTTGCCCATGGTCACCCACGCTCCTTGTCGGCCCCCACGGGCCTTTGTCCCTCTCTCGGCACGTCGCGTCGCGCGCTTGAGCGATTTCGGTTCCGGCCGGACCCTCATTGACCCCACGGGCATGGCCCGAGCAGATGCACTGGTGCAACCGGACCGGTGCCATGACTGTCCCGGCGACCTAAAGCTGGCGCGCCGAGCGATCGTTGGTAGGGGCGCGATGACTGCCGCCTCCCTGCCGAGCCCGCAGGACGTCGCAGCGGCGGGCCGTCTCGCCGACGTGCTCGCGGCCGTCGAGCTGCTCGGCCGACCCGTCCCGCTCGAGCGTCGGGACCGGGCCCTCACCGACCGCCTTCGCATCGTCTACCTGGTCGCGCGTGCCGGGTTCGGAGACGGCGACCGCCTCCTGCACGTGCAGGCGACGCAGCTCGCCGCGCTCGGCGCCGAGGTGACCGTGCTCGCCCGCGGCCATCCAGGTGACGCGGAGCTCGACCACCACGACCGGCGAGCCGGCGCCCGGGCACGACCGCGGCGCGTCCCCTACGGCGAGTCGATCACCGACGCGGTGCCGCCGTGCGACCTCATCGTCGCAAGCTCCTGGGAGTTCGTCCTGCCGGCCCGCATGCTCGCTCTCGCGCCGGTCGTCGTGTTCGAGCGAGGCGTGCTCCACGCCCTCGGCGACGTCCCCGCGCACATCCGGTCGGTCGTCGAGGCGTCGCTACACGCGGCTGCGGCGGTCTTCGCCGTCGGCGCAGCGGCGCGCTCGGCGCTCGAGTCGGGCTACGGGATCGACTGCCGCGAGCTGCCCGCTGCTGTCGACCTCGCGCTCTTCCACCCCGGTCCGCGCCGCGGCGGGCCGGGCCGGCGATGCCGGGACGTCCTCGTGGTCGCGGGCGACGACGGCGGGGGCGACGAGCGCGACGCGGCGCGGCGCGTCGTCGCCGCGCTGCGCGGGCTGCGGCCGGGGCTGACGACGACGCTCGTCGGACCGCCGGTGTGTGCGGCGGAGGAGATCTGGGAGACCGTGTGCGCGCGCTCGGAGGCCGATCGCGCCGGCCTCTACCGATCGGGCCGCGTGTTCGTCTCGACGGCCGAGCGCGAGCTCGTCGACGTCACGCCGCTCGAGATGATGGCCTCCGGGACGCCTGTCGTCGCGTGGAGGCACCCGGGCATCGCCGGCTACGCCCGCGACGGGGAGAACGCGCTCCTCGTGGCGCCGGGCGACGTCGCCGGAATCGCCGGCGCCGTGCATGCGGTGCTCGAGGACGAGGTGCTCGCCGCGCGCCTCGCCGCGGCGGGCCGTCGGACGGCGGCTGCGCTCTCCTGGGGCGAGCTCGCGCCGCGGCTTCTCGAGAGCTACGTCGACGTCGTGCGGGGCACGAGGATCTCTCCGCCTCTCGGCGGGTTCGCCGTCTCCCTCGGTGGCCTGCGCTTCGCCCGACCGAGCGACGCGGCGCAGCTGCGTGCACGCCTCGGCTCGTGCACGACGCGCGCCGTCGCGCTGCCCGTCTCCCAGCCGGCTCTCGGGAGCTGGCGCGTCGTGCGGTGGCGCGTCGTGGCGCGCCGCGACCAGGGCGAGGACACGGTGACCCGCGTCTACCTGCCGGCGCGCAGCGCGCACCCCCTCGACGACGCACCCGCCCAGGGCTGCATCGACTTGTTGCGCGCCGGCGAGGCCGAGCGTGCCCTCGCCGAGCTCGTCGAGCGGTGCGAGCGTGCGACGCGAGACGAGCAGGCCGTGCTCGGGCGCTGGGTCGTGCTCGCGATGCTCGCCGCGCACCGCAGCGACGACGCGCTCGACCTCGCGCGCGCGTTCGCGACGGACTTCCCGACGCATCCGGACTACGTCGTGCTCGCCGTCGTCGCGGCGCTCGCCGCGCAGCGCCCGGTCGAGCTCGCCGGGCCCCTCGAGGCGGTGGCTCTGCTCGGCGCGGGGGCTCGCTACGACGAGTGGTTCGACGATCCGGCCGGGCTGCTCGCGGCCGCTCTCGCCGGTCGCGCGGACCTCGTCCCGATCGCGAGCGGCGAGACGGCCGCCGGAGGGTGAGCGCCGGGTGCGCGCGCCGGGGCAGTACAGGCGGGTCGGCAGCTCAGGTCGGCGAGAGCTCGTGCGGCCCGCGCCCGGTCCGTCGGTCCGTCCCGGCCGGCGCCGTCGCGCGCGCAGCGACCCGCGTGCCCGGGCCGTCCGGCGCGCCCTCGAGGCCGAGCCCGTCCACGAGCTCCGCGAGCAGCTTCGGCCACTCCTCGGCGAGGAAGCTGCGGTAGCGGTCACGGTCCGCGTCGAGGTCGTTCGCACGCTCGAGGTAGGTGTGGTCGATCGAGGCTCGCCCGGTGCTGTAGTGGACGTGCTCGACGACGACCTCGGGGACGAAGACCGAGCGGCCGAGGCCCGTCCCGAGCGCGTGGAGGAAGGACTCGCTGCCGTGGTGCGCGAGCACGGGGGGCAGCAGGAAGCCGAGGCGGGTGACGATGTCGCTCGAGACGACCGCCGCGCTCGGCACGACCGGCAGGCTCGCGAGGTCGTGGCCGTAGGCGACGCCCGTGCCGAGCGCGTCGAGTGCAGCGCAGAGCAGGGTGTCCCAGCCGGGCGTGCGGGGCCGGTGGTCGTCGCCCATCGTGCCGACGAAGCGGTAGCGGTCGGCGCTCGAGACGGCGATCTCGTTGGTCCACTCGACGAAGCTCTGGCGCGGCCCGACCGTCACCATCGCGACGCGGTGTGCGTTGTACTGGTAGAGCT